>NZ_CP011789.1:4270000-4575000 GCF_001636055.1 Pseudomonas putida | reverse complement strand
CAGCTGGTGCGCTCGGATCGTGACGGCGACATCCTTCTCGAAGTTTCCGACGCCGTACGTCAGACGTTGATCGCCGACATGGACGATCACGAGCTGCTGGCTGCGGCCAAGGAAATGGACGCAGACGAACTGGCTGACCTGGCGCCTGAGCTGCCGCGTGACGTTGTCCATGAGCTGATGGAAAGCCTCGATGCCCAGCAGCGTGAGCGCGTGCGTTCGGCCCTGAGCTACGACGAGGAGCAGGTCGGTGCGCTGATGGACTTCGAGATGGTCACCATCCGCGAAGATGTCAGCCTGGAAGTGGTACTGCGTTACCTGCGTCGGCTCAAGGAGCTGCCGGGGCACACCGACAAGCTGTTCGTGGTCGATTACGACGGCATTCTGAAGGGTGTGCTGCCGATCAAGCGTCTGCTGGTCAACGACCCGGACAAGAAGGTGGCGGAGGTCATGGCGACTGACCCTGTCAGCTTCACGCCCGAGGAAGATGCCTACGATGCTGCGCAAGCATTCGAACGTTATGACCTGGTTTCTGCACCGGTGGTCGACAAGAGCAATCGCCTCATCGGCCGTCTGACCATCGACGAGATGGTTGACCTGATTCGTGAAGAGAGCGAAAGCGAAGTGCTCAACATGGCCGGCCTGCGCGAGGAAGAAGATATCTTCGCCTCGGTCTGGCGTTCGCTGCGCAACCGTTGGGCGTGGCTGGCGATCAACCTGATCACCGCCTTCGTCGCCTCGCGGGTGATCGGACTGTTCGAAGGGTCGATCGAAAAGCTGGTAGCGCTTGCGGCGCTGATGCCTATCGTCGCCGGTATCGGTGGTAACTCGGGTAACCAGACCATCACCATGATCGTGCGCGCCATGGCGCTGGACCAGGTATCGCCGGGCAACACCCGTCGTCTGATGCGCAAGGAGCTGGCGGTATCGCTGATCAACGGCCTGATCTGGGGCGGGGTGATCGGGGTAGTGGCGTTCCTGCTCTATGGCAGTTGGTCGCTGGGTGTGGTGATGACCGCGGCAATGACCCTGAACCTGCTGCTGGCGGCGTTGATGGGCGTGTTGATCCCCATGACACTAGTGCGCCTGGGGCGCGACCCGGCGATGGGTTCGAGCGTGATGATCACTGCCGTAACCGACAGCGGCGGCTTCTTCATCTTCCTTGGCCTGGCGACACTGTTCCTGCTCTGACGGATTCAGCTCAAACGAAAAAAGCCAGCTTGCGCTGGCTTTTTTCGTGGGCGTTGGAAGCCTCAGGAAGCGTCGGCAGCCATTTCCACATCGTGAGCGATGAGGGCGACCAGCGCATTCTGCTGGCGATGGGTCAGTTGACGGAAGCGTTGCAGCAATTCGCGTTCGTGCAGGGACAGCTCAGGGCTGTCCAGGCGCATGCTCAGCTCGTCGCCCAGTGCACCTTCCTGGATGAGACTTTGCTCCAGGCGGGCGATGATCTCGGAGTTCATGCTGCGGTGATGGTTGCGCGCTACCTCGGCAATGCGCTCACGCATCCCGTCAGGCAGGCGGACGACGAACTTGTCAGCGGTGCGGCTGGAGTAGATAGCCTGTTTCATTGGGCGCATATAAATTGACCGGTTGTTCTGGTTCAGGGGAAGCGGTTCTCAAATTGGCCGCACGGTAGTGGGTTCGACCGTCGCGACGACAAAATGTTCAACCGTGATGTGATTTTGGATGCTCATCTTGCCTCATGGTCGCCGTTTCCTTGGCGTCAATTCTGTGACAAATAGTGATCCGGGTAAAGGCTTTATGCCAGTACCAATTATCAGAAATGAGTACTGGTTTGAAAAGTTTTACTCTTTCCCGTCTCGCCCTGTTGTCAGGCCTTTGCTGTCAAAATCTCGTAAAGTTCGACAAGACCTGGGGAAAATCATCAAACCCGCAAGATTTCCCTATCCTTGAGCATAGTGGCTATGCAACATGACGCAAGCGTTCCCCATCAGGCCGAAGCGCCCGACGTTGACGTTTTGACCGCGCCCGCGCAAAAAATTCCCTGGCGATGCCATTGATATGCAATTGAATCGCCGCGCAGCTTGGAGAGAAATCGCGGAAAGGGACTACATGGAAATGCCAGCCTTGGGCATGACAAACGGTCGAGCGCTGGTTACCATGCTCGCCGCCGACAGCCTGCGCCGCGTCGGGTGGCTTCTCCAACCCACTGAATTTGCGTAGAATGCGCGCCGTGATGTCCCCTTAGTTCAACGGATAGAACAAGCCCCTCCTAAGGGCTAGATGCTGGTTCGATTCCAGCAGGGGACACATCCTTCCTTTCTCGCCTTTCCCTCCCACTCGCTTGCCACTGCTATCCGGTGATTCGGCTACAGGCGTTTTTGCCTGCGCAGCAGCCTGCCGTGATGGCCAGCGTTGCACCGGCCATCGCGGTCATGCCACTCAGACGGACTGCGTCTTTTCCTTGTCTTCCTGCTGCTTGCTGGTCTCACTCCCCTGGGCCATGTCGGCCGTGTTGGCTGCTGCGCGTTCAGCCTGTTGTTGCAGCTTGGCCTGGGTCTTGAGTTCGACGTCTTCCTTCATGCGTTGGGCGATCTGCTCGTCGATCTTCTGTTTCTTCTCGGGAGGCAAGGCGTTGTAGTCCTCCTCGGTCATGCCGAGCTCCTGCAGGATCTTCTCCTTGATCTTTTCCGCTGGCGACTTGGACATGTAGTCGCGGAACTCCTGCAGCGCATTGCTGGCTGCAGGTTTCGACGAACTGGCCTGCTGGCGTGCGCCAATGTCAGGGTTCTGCAGGGCCACCTTGAGCTTGGCGAAAGCTTCCTGACGAGCGTCTTCGGCATTCTGCTGCGAGGTACTGCCTTGATTGTTCTGCTGCGCTGCTGTGTTGCTGGTGGTCATTGCCTGACGCTGCGGCATGAAATCGGCCTGCACAGCGTCATGGTTGACCCGGCTTGGCTGCTGCAATGCAGTCTGCCAGCCCAGCCCGTTGAGGCTGATCATCATGTGTTTCCTCCTTGGATGGTAATCGCGTTGTGCAAGGGGCAAAACCTGTGCCATTTGGCTCAAGCCAAGCCTGGCGGGGGTTGTAGCCGAGCAACAGGTATCACCTGGGCAGCGGATTGCCCATCGGAGGAAGCGCATTGCCGGTATCGGCAACAGCCGCTGTTGCAAAAAAAGACCCGCAGCACCCCAAGGCGCTGCGGGTCAAAACGGCCAACGCCGCTTCAGTGCTGATCAGATATGCAAGGCATGCCCCAAAGCTCGCAATGCCGCTTCCTGCACGGCCTCGCCCAAGGTCGGGTGGGCATGGATGGTGCCGGCCACGTCTTCCAGCCGCGCGCCCATTTCCAACGATTGGGCGAAGGCTGTGGACAGTTCGGAAACCGCCACCCCGACGGCTTGCCAACCGAGGATCAGATGGTTGTCGCGACGTGCAACCACGCGCACGAACCCGCTTTTCGACTCAAGGCTCATGGCTCGCCCGTTGGCCGCGAAGGGGAACTGCGCAACGATGCAGTCCAGGCCTTCGGCGCTGGCCTGCTCAGGCGTCTTGCCAGCCACCACCACTTCCGGGTCGGTGAAGCACACCGCAGCAATCGCGGTGGGCTCGAAGCGGCGTGTCTTGCCGGCGATAAGTTCGGCGACCATCTCGCCCTGGGCCATCGCTCGGTGTGCGAGCATCGGTTCGCCGGCCACGTCGCCGATCGCCCAGACGTTGCGCATGCTGGTCTGGCAGCGCTCGTCGATGGCGATCGCCGTACCGTTCATCTTCAGCGCCAGGCTCTCCAGGCCGAAGCCCTGAGTGCGTGGTCGACGGCCAACGGCGACCAGTACCTGATCGGCTTCCAGGCGCAGCTGTTGGCCTGCACCGTCGCGTGCCGACAGACAGCCATGTTCATAGCCTTCGACGCTGTGTCCTAAGTGCAGTGCGATGCCAAGTTTTTTCAGCGACTCAGCCACCGGTGCGGTCAGCTCGGCGTCGTAGGTGGGCAGGATGCGATCACGCGCTTCTACCACGCTCACACGAGCACCGAGCTTGCGGTAGGCGATGCCCAGCTCCAGGCCGATATAGCCGCCGCCGACCACCACCAGGTGCTGCGGCAGGCTTTTCGGTGCCAGGGCCTCGGTAGAGGAAATCACCGGCCCGCCCAGCGGCAGCATCGGCAGCTCGACACTGCTCGAGCCGGTCGCCAGCAACAGGTGTTCGCACTGGATGCGCTGGCCGTCGACCTCGACGTTCTTGCCGTCGAGGATCTTCGCCCAGCCATGGAGCACCTTCACCCCATGTTTCTTCAGCAAGGCCGCCACACCGCTGGTGAGGCGGTCGACGATGCCGTCCTTCCATTCGACGCTGCGCGCAATGTCCAGCTGCGGTGCCGAGACGCTGATGCCCAGTGCCGAGCTGTCAGCATACCGGCTGGTCTGGTGGAACTGCTCGGCCACGTGGATCAGCGCCTTGGACGGAATGCAGCCGATGTTCAGGCAAGTGCCGCCCAGTGCCTGCCCTTCGACCAGCACGGTGGGGATGCCCAGTTGCCCGGCGCGGATGGCGGCCACGTAGCCGCCGGGGCCCCCGCCGATAATCAGCAGGGTGGTATCGAGGATCTGTTGCATGCTCACTCCACGAACAGGCAGGCGGGCTGTTCCAGCAGGCCGCGCACGGCCTGGATGAACAGGGCGGCGTCCATCCCGTCGACCACGCGATGGTCGAACGAGCTGGACAGGTTCATCATCTTGCGCACCACGATCTGGCCATCGATCACCACGGGGCGCTCGACCATGCGGTTGACGCCGACGATCGCCACTTCGGGAGTGTTGACCACCGGCGTGCTGACGATACCGCCCAGGGCACCGAGGCTGGTCAGGGTGATGGTCGAGCCGGACAGCTCTTCCCGACTGGCCTTGTTGTTGCGCGCGGCATTGGCCACGCGGGCGATCTCGCTGGCGTTGCTCCACAGGCTGCCGGCTTCGGCGTGACGCAGTACTGGCACCATGAGGCCGTTGTCACCTTGGGTGGCGATACCCACGTGTACGGCGCCGTGGCGGGTGATGATCTGGGCCTCGTCGTCGTAGGTGGCGTTGATCTGCGGGAAATCGCGCAGGGCGACGACCATGGCGCGCACCAGGAAGGGCAGCAGCGTGAGCTTGCCACGGCTTTCGCCATGCTTGGCGTTGAGCTGCTGGCGCAGGGCTTCGAGCTGGGTGACGTCGATTTCCTCGACATAGCTGAAGTGCGCGACGCGGCGCTTGGCATCCTGCATGCGCTGGGCGATCTTGCGGCGCAGGCCGATCACCGGCACCTGCTCGCTGTCGGTGCGCTTGCCGTAGCCAGCTGGCGCCTGGCCGAGGGCGGTCTGCGGCTTGCTGATGAAGGCGTCGAGGTCTTCGTGCAGGATGCGCCCGGCCGGGCCGCTGCCGTGCACGTAACGCAGCTCGATGCCGGCATCCAGGGCGCGCTTGCGCACGGCAGGTGAAGCCAACGGTTTCTCATGCGCCTCGCGCGGAACGATCGGCGCGGCGGTGTGGCTCGTCGCTGGTTGCGGACGGTTTTCGGGCTGCGGCTCGATCTTCGTCTGGGCTGGCGCTGGCGCTGGCGCGGCGTGCGCCTCGGCCGGCTTGGCCTGCGGTGCGTCGATGTGGTTGCCGCTGCCTTCGACTTCGATACGGATCAGCTCGCTGCCGACCGCCATGACCTCACCGGGCTGGCCACCCAGGGCCAAGACCTTGCCGCTGACCGGCGAAGGAATTTCTACCGTGGCCTTGTCGGTCATGACATCGGCCACCACCTGGTCTTCTGCGATCACATCGCCGACCTTGACGAACCATTCCACCAGCTCGACCTGCGCGATGCCTTCACCGATATCCGGCATCTTGATGACGTGCGTGCCCATTCAGACCTCCATGACCCGTTTCAATGCCGCACCTACCCGCGAAGGACCAGGGAAGTAGGCCCATTCCTGTGCGTGGGGGTAGGGGGTGTCCCAGCCGGTGACGCGCTCGATCGGCGCTTCGAGGTGATGGAAGCAATGCTCCTGGACCAGCGAAACCAGCTCGGCGCCAAAGCCGCAGGTACGGGTGGCCTCGTGGACCACCACGCAACGCCCGGTCTTCTTCACCGAGGCGACGATGGTTTCCAGGTCCAGCGGCCAGAGGCTGCGCAGGTCGATGACTTCGGCGTCGACGCCACTCTCCTCGGCGGCCACTTGGGCCACGTAGACCGTGGTGCCGTAGGTCAGCACGGTGACATCGTTGCCGGGGCGGGTGATCGCCGCCTTGTCCAGCGGCACCTTGTAGTAGCCGTCCGGCACGGCACTGTGCGGGTGCTTCGACCAGGGGGTTACCGGGCGGTCGTGGTGCCCGTCGAACGGGCCGTTGTACAAGCGCTTGGGCTCGAGGAAGATCACCGGGTCGTCGCACTCGATCGAGGCGATCAGCAGGCCCTTGGCGTCATAGGGGTTGGATGGCATCACCGTACGCAGGCCGCAGACCTGGGTGAACATCGCTTCGGGGCTCTGGCTGTGGGTCTGACCGCCGTAGATGCCGCCGCCGCAGGGCATGCGCAGGGTCAGCGGCGAGATGAATTCGCCGGCCGAACGATAGCGCAGGCGAGCCATCTCCGAGACGATCTGGTCGGAGGCGGGGTAGAAGTAGTCGGCGAACTGGATTTCCACCACCGGGCGCAGGCCATAGGCGCCCATGCCCACGGCGGTGCCGACGATGCCGCTCTCGGAGATCGGTGCATCGAATACCCGCGACTTGCCGTACTTGGTCTGCAGGCCTTCGGTGCAGCGGAACACGCCGCCGAAATAGCCGACGTCCTGGCCGTAGACCACCACGTCGTCGTCGCGCTCGAGCATGACATCCATGGCTGAGCGCAGGGCCTGGATCATGGTCATGGTAGTGGTGGCCATGGCGGTTTCCGGGTTGATGCTGTTGTTGTGATCGTTCATTTCAAACCCCCAGTTCCTGGCGTTGCCGGCGCAGGTGATCGGGCATTTCCTTGTACACGTCCTCGAACATCGAGGCGGCGCTGGGGATATGGCCATTGGCGAGGGTGCCGAACTGTTCGGCGTCCTTCTGTGCCTTGATCACCTCGGCTTCGAGCTCGGCACTGACGGCCTGGTGCTCTTCTTCGGACCAGTGGCCGGCCTTGATCAGGTGCTGCTTGAGGCGCAGGATCGGATCGCCCAGCGGGAAGTGGCTCCAGTCGTCGGCAGGGCGGTATTTGGATGGATCATCCGAGGTGGAGTGCGGGCCGGCGCGGTAGGTGACCCATTCGATCAGCGTCGGGCCCAGGCCACGGCGGGCACGTTCGGCGGCCCAGCGCGAGGCGGCGTACACGGCGATGAAGTCGTTGCCGTCGACCCGCAGCGAGGCGATGCCGCAGCCCACGCCGCGGCCGGCGAAGGTGGTCGACTCGCCACCGGCGATGGCCTGGAAGGTGGAGATCGCCCACTGGTTGTTGACCACGTTGAGGATCACCGGGGCGCGGTAGACGTGGGCGAAGGTCAGGGCGGTGTGGAAGTCGGATTCGGCTGTGGCGCCGTCACCGATCCAGGCCGAGGCGATCTTGGTGTCACCCTTGATCGCCGACGCCATGGCCCAGCCGACCGCCTGCACGAACTGGGTCGCCAGGTTGCCACTGATGGTGAAGAAGCCCGCCTCGCGCACCGAGTACATGATCGGCAATTGGCGGCCCTTGAGCGGGTCGCGGGTGTTGGACAGCAGCTGGCAGATCATTTCCACCAGCGACACGTCGCGGGCCATCAGGATGCTCTGCTGGCGATAGGTGGGGAAGCACATGTCGGTGCGGTTCAGGGCCAATGCCTGACCGCTGCCAATGGCTTCCTCGCCCAGGCTCTGCATGTAGAAGGACATCTTCTTCTGGCGCTGGGCGACCACCATGCGGCTGTCGAAGATGCGCGTCTTGAGCATGGCGCGCATGCCCTGGCGCAGCACCTGCGGGTCGATGCCTTCGGCCCAGGGGCCGACAGCATTGCCGTGCTCGTCGAGCACACGCACAAGGCTGTAGGAGAGGTCCGCAGTGTCGGCGGGCTCTACGTCGATAGGTGGTTTACGGACTTGACCGGCATCGTTCAGACGCAGGTAGGAGAAATCGGTCTGGCAGCCTGGCCGGCCTGTGGGCTCGGGCACATGCAAACGCAGGGGGGCGTACTCGTTCATGCTTTTTACGCTCGCTCGAATGTTGTTTTTGTGAGCTCTGAAGCGGCCGCCGCTGCCTACTGGCTTGTGACTGGTAGGTCAGCGTCATTTACATCTTAGAGGCTGGGCCGAAGAATTTTTCTCTCAAGTTCATTGCCTTTATCGCGTGGCGCAGATAAACATTCTGAATAAACACAAGAATCAGGTGAATTTTCCTCATGCGTAAACTCGATCGCACAGATATCGGCATTCTCAACAGCCTCCAGGAGAACGCCCGAATCACCAACGCAGAGCTTGCGCGCTCGGTGAACCTCTCGCCGACTCCCTGTTTCAACCGGGTCAAGGCGATGGAGGAGCTGGGGGTCATCCGCCAGCAAGTGACCTTGCTGTCGCCCGAAGTGCTGGGCCTGGATGTCAACGTGTTCATTCATGTCAGCCTGGAGAAGCAGGTGGAGCAGTCATTGCATCGTTTCGAGGAGGAGATCGCCGAGCGCCCCGAGGTGATGGAGTGCTACCTGATGACAGGCGATCCGGATTACCTGCTGCGCGTGCTGTTGCCGAGCATCCAGGCGCTGGAGCGCTTTCTCGATTACCTGACGCGGCTGCCGGGGGTGGCCAATATCCGCTCCAGCTTTGCGCTCAAGCAGGTGCGCTACAAGACGGCGTTGCCGTTGCCGGCCAATGGCATGACCTTGCGCGAGTAGTTGTCAGTGCAGGCCCTGTCGCGGGGCAAGTCGCAGCGATAGGCGTCGCCACCGCTCTACAGGGTGCTTGATATTTTAAACACCCCCGGCCTATGTTGTGGCTGTCGCCGTTCGCGGCATGCCTAAAACAACAAGGACCAGCGTCATGACGACCGAGCGCCTGACCGGCATCGACGAAATCGAATGCATCACCCCCGACCTCAATGGCGTCCCGCGCGGCAAGGTGATGACCGCCGAGGGCTTTCTCGAAGGCCGGCGCCTGCAGATGGCGCGTGGCGTGCTGCTGCAATGCATCATGGGCGGCTACCCGCCGGCGAAGTTCTACGGCAGCGATGATGGCGACCTGGCGCTGGTCGCCGACCCTGGGCAAACCCATGTCCTGCCTTGGAGCGACAGCCCTCGGGCACTGGCCATCTGCGATGCGGTCGAGCTCGATGGTACGCCCTCGGGGCTTTCGACCCGTGGCCTGCTCAAGGCGGTGATCGCCCGTTATGCGGCGCTGGGGCTTGCGCCGGTGGTGGCCACCGAACTGGAGTTCTTCGTCTTCGCCCCGAACAGTGATCCGGGCCAGCCGTTCCAGCCACCGCTGGGCAGGGACGGGCGTCGCGAGCTGGGCCATTCGGCCTTCAGCGTCAGCTCCAACAATGGCCTGCGCCCGTTCTTCAGTGAGGTCTACCGGTGCATGGCAGCACTGGGCCTGCCACGCGACACCTTCATGCACGAGATGGGCGTCAGTCAGTTCGAGATCAACCTGTTGCACGGTGATCCGTTGCTGCTGGCCGACCAGACCTTCCTGTTCAAGCACCTGCTCAAGGAGGTTGCGCTCAAGCATGGTTTGACCGTGGTCTGCATGGCCAAGCCGCTGGCACATACCCCTGGCAGTTCGATGCACATCCACCAGAGCCTGGTGGAGATCGGCACCGGCCGTAACGTGTTCAGTGACGAACAGGGCAGGGCAACCGACACCTTCCATCACTTCATCGGCGGCTTGCAGGCGTGCATGGCCGACTTCACCGCCCTGTTCGCGCCCAACGTCAACTCCTACCAGCGTCTGTGCCACCCGTACGCATCGCCGAACAATGCTTGCTGGTCAGAGGATAATCGCGCTGCCGGCCTGCGCATCCCGGCCAGTTCGCCGGTGGCGCGACGTGTGGAAAACCGCCTGCCTGGCGCCGACACCAACCCTTACCTGGCGATCGCCGCAAGTCTGGCGGCCGGGCTGCAGGGTATCGAGCGCAAGCTGCAGCTCACGCCGGCGATCCAGGGCGAGTTCGTGGTGCCCGAGCACCTGAGCCTGCCGTGCACGCTGCACGCGGGGATCGAGCGCCTGCGTCGCAGCACGTTGGCGCGGGAACTGTTTGGCGAGGAGTTCATCGAAGGCTACGTCGCCACCAAGACCCTGGAATTGACGGATTTCTTCGATGAGATCACGCCGTGGGAGCGTAGGGTGCTGGCCGCGCAGGCCTGATCGCGACAGAAGCTTTGCCCGGCGCGCCGCTCCTGGCTTTTTTTCATTGCCAGGGGCCCGCGTCCGGGAAATTGCCCTTATGCTTGCCAGCAGCACCACACCTGCCCAAGGAGCCCGCGGGGACGCATGCGCCAGATCTGGAAGTCATTTCGCTCGTTGTACTTCGCCGCCCTGATGATGCTGATCGGCTCAGGCCTGTTGAGTACCTACCTGGCGTTGCGCCTGGCTGCCGACCATGTCGACAGTCTGTGGGTCGGTGCGCTGATGGCGGCCAACTATTTCGGCCTGGCAGTGGGCGGCAAGGTCGGTCACCGATTGATCGCCCGGGTCGGGCATATTCGTGCGTATGCCACCTGTGCCGGCATCGTCGGCGCGGCGGTGCTCGGGCATGGGATGACCAACTTCGTGCCCGCCTGGATCGGCCTGCGGATGATCGTGGGCCTGGGCATGATGTGCCAGTACATGGTCATCGAGAGCTGGCTCAACGAACAGGCCGACGCCAAGCAGCGCGGTGCAGTATTCAGCGGCTACATGATCGCGTCCTACCTCGGGTTGGTACTGGGTCAGTTGATCCTGGTGGTGCATCCGGCACTGGGGCCTGAGCTGCTGATGCTGGTCGCCATGTGCTTCGCCCTGTGCCTGGTGCCGGTGGCGATGACCCGGCGCATTCACCCGGCGCCGCTGCGGCCGGCGCCGATGGAGCCGAAGTTCTTCATCAAGCGGGTACCGCAGTCGTTGAGTACTGTGCTTGGCGCGGGCCTGATCGTCGGTTCCTTCTATGGTCTGGCCCCTCTGTATGCGGCGCGCCAGGGGCTGAGCACCGAGCAGGTCGGTCTGTTCATGGGTTGCTGTATTTTTGCCGGGCTTCTCGTGCAATGGCCTCTGGGCTGGCTGTCGGATCGTTACGATCGGGCAGTGCTGATCCGCAGTGTATCGATCGGCCTGGCGGTGGTTTCGCTGCCGCTGGCGCTGTTGCCCAGTGTGCCGCTGGAGTTGCTGTTCGCGGCAGGCTTCATCGTTTCGTTGCTGCAATTCTGCCTCTACCCATTGGCCGTGGCGTTCTCCAATGACCACGTGGAAAGCGAGCGACGGGTATCGCTGACGGCGATGCTGCTGGTCACCTATGGCGTGGGTGCGAGCATCGGTCCGCTGGTGGCGGGCGTTCTGATGAAGGCGTTGGGCGCACAGATGCTCTATGCCTTCTTCACCTTCTTTGCCCTGGTGCTGGTGTGGCGTATTCGGCCGAAGGCGGTCACCGGGCTGCACCAGGTGCAGGATGCACCGCTGGGCCACGTGGCTATGCCGGCGGCAGGTTCGCCTCTGTCGGCTGCGCTCGACCCGCGGGTCGACGAGCAGACCGTGCAGGACGTGATGCAGGCGCCGGTGGCGGCGGAGGATACCGAGGCCGAGGAAGAGAAGGACACAGCTGCCAAGGCGCCGCAGGCCGAGGCAGACAAGTCGGTTTGACGCAGGCTGTGCCGGCCCTGTCGCGGGGCCCCACGGACCAGAACGAAAACGCCACCGATCGGTGGCGTTTTTCATTTGAGCTAGACGATCAGTAGTCGTCCTTGTCGAACCGCCGTGCTTCGCGCTGCAACTGATACACGAAGCTCTCGATCTTGCGCTGGCTTTGCCCATTCAAGTTGTGGAAGCGCACGCCGGCGAAGGTGGTGTTGATCCGCTCTTCGAAGTGCAGGTGGCGCAATTCCACCATGACGTCGGTCAGGCCCAAGGGGTTGGCTGCCTTGAAGCGCTCGTACACCTGGCCGAGTTGCAGGCGGTCTTCGACATTGCCGTCGAAGCGCAGCTTGCAGCCGGTGGCGGACACGTCGAGCAGCTTGCCGCGCAGCGCGCCGTTACCCTTGAGGTGGGTGCCGTCGAGGATGATGTCGACCAGTTGCGACAGTTTCAGCGCTGCGCGGAAGGCATTGCGGCGCTGGTGGTAGGTCATTTCGGTGGGGAGCGGGCCGCGGTAGCAGCGGTGGCCATCGACTTCGCCGATGGTCAGCGGAGTGTTGCACTCCCAGGCAATGCGTACGCCATCGTGGAAACCTTCGACACGGAAGGGTTCGCCGTTCTCGATGAATTTCTCGCCATCACGCGGGATCATTTCGTCCAGTGCCAGAACGTTGGCGTCCCGGTCCACCTGTACCACGTAACTCTGGAAGCGCTGGCTGCGCTCATGGAAGCTGATGATCAGCGGATCATGGCTGTCCATCAGCTGGCGCAGGTTCGCCGAAATCTCCAGAGGAGTGGTCAGCACTTTTGGTGGCTGAGGAGCATCGGACTCATTGAACACGGGTAATCAATCTCCAGGCAAAAACGACACACGCAAGTAACGGCATTTTGCCAGTATGTTCCGTGCCTTGAATAGGAATAATCACACCTGGCTGATCGCCCGGGGCTTGTCCATGGGGGAGGTGGTGCCACGGCTATCGTACAGCGACGGAGAGTCGCCGCCGTTGAGGATTCTGATCTGGTTGGCCGTGGCGTGCTGTTGCACCTGGATGACCCGGCCGTTGGTCTCGTTGACCTTCTGGCAGGTGTCCATCAACTGGGTCAGCACATCGAGTTGCTGCAGGATGATCTCGCCGTTGGGCGATTGTGCAGCGACGGCCTGCACACCTGCCCGGTCGGCGCTGAGGCCGAGCCCGTTGAGCAGGTGATTGCGCCGCATGCCCTGCTGCTCGAGCAAGACGATCAGCGATTGCTTGCGGGCGAGGATGGTCTCCAGCACCTGCATGTCCCGACCGTGCAGGGCGACCGTTTCCTTCTGGAGCAGGTCGAGCAGTTCCTGGGTCGGCGCGATGTCGTCTTCGATCAGTTGCAGCAGTGTGGTGTCGTGCATGGCTGGCTCTTGGCTCTGGCGTCCTGGAAGTCAGCGCACCGTAAGGTTAGCGCTGCGCTTCGAAATCAAGCAGTTTGCTGGCGACCCGGCCGGCATCGACCTGGTAGCTGCCGTCTGCGATCGCCTGCTTCAACTGGGCCACACGGGCGCTGTCGACTGCGGGTTGATCGCGCAGCTTGTCGCTGATCTTCTGCAACTGCTGGGCCTCTTGACTGAGGTGTACCGCTTCTCCGCTGACGCTGGCAGGCTTGCCTGCATCGCTGGCAGCACCGGTTTTTTCGGTGTTGCCCGATGCGGCATTGCCGCGAACGCCGCCCGTTATGGACGGAGAGTTATTCAAACGACTGAAGTCGATGACCATGATCAGAAACCTCTGGGTAAATAGGACGCTTGCCTTTGTTTCGGCTAACTCGAAACAAACTTTAGGCACAAATGTTTTGCCGTCCGTCAGCAAACCCGCGTATCCCGATTTCTGACACAGTTTAGGAAAAGCGGTTCATCGCCGCCAGTCCCGGGGCCCTGCAATATTTCGTCGGCGAGGATCCGCCGGCGGCTTCTTTCTACATCGCCACTTCGACCTGGCCCGGCCCGACCACCGTGGCCTTGACCACGCGCTGGGAGTTGAGATTACGCACGCGGATCTGTTCGGTCAGGCCGCCTTTGCTCAGGGCTTCGCCTGGCATGCGTACGCTCAGGCCGCCACTGCGGGCGGTGATCACCACGTGGTCGCCCTTGCGAATCACATCTGCCTGTTCCAGTTGCTGCAGCGTCAGGACCTGGTCAAGGACGGTCGGGCGCAGCAGTTTCATGCCCACGGCCTGGTCGAGTTCGCTCAGAAAGCCCTGGCCCAGGGTGCTGACGTCACGCTCGCGCAGGGCCACGTCACCTTCACCGATCACGCTTTCGCGCTTGAGCGGGCGGGTCATGACCACCACGTCGCGAAACAGCTTGACCTGTGCTGGCACGAACACGGTCCAGGGCGAAGTACCGTCGCAACGTACCCGTACCGTCACTCGCCCAAGCGGCTGGGCCGGGCTTTCCAGCGAGGCGTCCAGTTGCTGGCTGCACACCGGCATGCGCAGGCGTGGGTCAAGATTGTTGACCTGGATGTCATAACGCCCCACGGTCTGGGTGCGCGTCATGTAGTCTTCGACGGTGAATTCAAGAAACCCTTGGGTGACACCGATAAGCTGTTCAGGCAAGGTAAACGAATCCGCCAGCGTGCGGGCGCCGGATGCGAGCAGGCATGCAATGGCCAGGGGGATGGCCAGCAGGCGCGTCAGTCGTCGGAAAAATGTCGTTTTCGTATACATACGCTCAAAAAAGCAAAGCCCGTGCCGACTTGTTGGCAAGCGAGCAGAAAAATAGAAGGAGTCTGGCATGGCTGGCGTTATGGATTCGGTCAACCAGCGCACGCAACTGGTTGGACAGAATCGCCTCGAGCTGCTGTTGTTCCGTCTCAATGGCGATCAACTCTACGGCATCAACGTGTTCAAGGTCCGGGAAGTGCTGCAGTGCCCGGAGCTGACACTGTTGCCCAAGTCCCATCCGGTGGTGCGCGGTGTGGCGAACATTCGTGGGGCGACCATCCCCATCCTCGACCTGTCGATGGCGACGGGGCTGCCGGGCCTGAAAGAAGAGACCCGTAACAGTTTCGTGATCATTACCGAGTACAACACCAAGACCCAGGGTTTCCTGGTGCACTCGGTCGAGCGCATCGTCAACATGAACTGGGAAGAGATCCACCCACCACCCAAGGGTACCGGGCGTGATCACTACCTGACGGCGGTCACCCGGGTAGACAACCGCATGGTCGAGATCGTCGATGTCGAGAAGGTGCTTGCGGAAGTGGCGCCGTCCTCGGAGTCGGTCTCCGCCGGCGTGGTCGATGCCGAGGTGCAGGACAAGGCCGTGTTGCTGCGGGTACTGACCGTCGACGATTCGTCGGTGGCGCGCAAGCAGGTCAGCCGTTGCCTGCAGACCGTGGGCGTGGAGGTAGTGGCGCTCAACGACGGCCGCCAGGCGCTGGACTACCTGCGCAAGCTGGTGGATGAGGGCAAGCGGCCGGAGGAAGAGTTCCTGATGATGATCTCCGACATTGAAATGCCGGAAATGGACGGCTATACCCTCACCGCCGAGATTCGTAACGATCCGCGCATGCAAAAATTGCACATCGTCCTGCATACTTCGCTATCGGGCGTGTTCAACCAGGCGATGGTCAAGAAGGTTGGCGCTGACGACTTTCTGGCCAAGTTCAAGCCGGACGACCTGGCCCAGCGCGTAGTCGATCGGATCAAGGCAACGCATTGAAACGGCCGGGGCAAGCCCCGGCGCAAGTGATTGAAAAGAGGCGGCAGCATTGTCTACGGGTAATTTGGATTTCGAACAGTTCCGGGTATTCCTGGAGAAAGCCTGTGGCATCCTGCTGGGCGAAAATAAGCAGTATCTGGTGTCCAGCCGTCTCAACAAGCTGATGGAGCAACAGGGCATCAAGAGCTTGGGTGAGCTGGTGCAGCGCATCCAGACCCAGCCCCGCAGTGGCCTGCGCGAGCAGGTGGTCGATGCCATGACCACCAACGAGACCCTGTGGTTTCGCGACACCTATCCGTTCGAAGTACTGAAGAACAAGGTGATTCCCGAGTTCATCCGCAGCAACCCCGGTCAGCGCCTGCGCATGTGGTCGGCGGCCTGCTCGTCGGGGCAGGAGCCGTATTCGATCTCGATGGCCATCGATGAGTTCGAGCGCAGCAACCTGGGCCAGTTGAAGATGGGGGCGCAGATCGTCGCCACTGATCTTTCCGGCGCCATGCTCAATAACTGCAAGACCGGTGAGTACGATAGCCTGGCGATTGCCCGTGGCTTGTCGCAGGAGCGCCTGCAGCGCTACTTCGACCCGAAAGGGCCGGGGCGCTGGGCGGTGAAGCCGGCGATTCGCAGTCGGGTGGAGTTCCGCTCCTTCAACCTGCTCGACAGCTATGCGGCGCTGGGCAAGTTCGACATCGTGTTCTGCCGCAATGTGTTGATCTACTTCTCCGCGCAGGTGAAGAAAGACATCCTCATGCGTATCCACGCGACGCTCAAGCCAGGGGGGTATCTGTTCCTGGGGGCTTCGGAGGCGCTCAATGGCTTGCCGGATCATTACCAGATGGTTCAGTGCAGTCCGGGGATCATCTATCAGGCCAAGTGAATGAAAAGGCCGGTATCGAGAGATACCGGCCTTTTCGTTTTCGGGACTGCGAACACAAGACCTTGCCTCTGCTTTTGTCTTCAGGCGGCAAGGTCAGGATCGTTGGAGGTTGCGATCAGAAGTCGTACCGCACCTTCGCCGAGAACACGTCGGCATTGAAGCCCGACTTGCCCACGTAGTCGTAATTGACCCCAAGGGTCACCGCACCCAGCTTGTAGTCTGCTCCAATGCCCGCCTCGTAGCTGTTGCGCACGGCACTCGCGCCGCGGGTCACGAATGGCGTGTTGCCAAGCAGGAAGGTCGAGGTGCTGTTGGTCTGGTCGGCGGCGAAGTCGTGGTAGCCCATCAGCTTCAACTGCGGCTCCAGGGTCCCGACGCCAATGGCATAGCTGCCCGCTACCCGTACACCTGCGCCGAGTTCGAGCGCTTCGTAGCGTTCATCTTCGACCTTGAGCGCGGCGGACGAGCCTTTCTCGCGGTAGCCATCGATATCGACACGGCTGTAGCGCGCGGCCACGCGTGGCTCGACCAGCAGTTGCGGGTTGATGTGCCAGGTGTAACCACCGACCAGGTTCACGGCCAGCTGGTTGCTGTCGTAATCGGCCTTGGCTCGGGTATCAGCGATCTCGCGCTTGCCTTCGTTGTCGCCCAGGCCGTAGGTCAGGCTGGCGTCGACGAAGTAGTTGCCCAGGGTGTAGGCGCTGTACAGGGTGAAGGCATGGCTCTCTACCGAAGTCTTGTTGCCACTGCTGCCGTTGACGTCGGTGTCCAGGAAGCTGTAAGCCAGGCCCAGGGTGAGCTGGTCGTTGAACTTGCCATCGGCGCCGACGGCAATACCGCGACTGTAGGCGTTGTAACCGGCCACGCCGTCACGGTTGTTCTGGGTGGCGTCGCTGTACAGCGATTGAATCCACACGCCGGCCTGGCTGAAGCCTTCGCCCGAAGAGGCGCCACGCAGGCTGCTGGCACGGCTGCTGATGGCGTTGCCGATCATGCGCTGGCTTCCGGTGGCCGCCTGGCGGGCGCCGCCGTTGACTTCCGGGGTCAGCTGGCGGGCCAGTCTCGCGACCTGGGCCTGGTCGGCGGTGGCGGCGTAGGCCAGCAGCGGGTCGCCTTTGGGCAGTTGAGCCAGGAGGCCATTGTTGATGGCGTTACCGATAGCGCCCTGGGCATTGCCGTTGCCGCCGCCTTCCTTGACGATTTCGGTGATCTCGTCGACCGGCTTGGTCGTGACTTGCGCGTAGATCTTGTTGTCTTCCACCGCGCTGCTCTGCACGCGCAGCAGTGCCGAGGTGCTGGTGACCTGGATGCCGTTGGGGTCAAGGTCGTGGCCGGCGGTGTCCACCAGCTGTACCTGGCCGGCCTCGACCAGCAGGTAGCGCGATCCGGACGGCTGGAAGTCCTCTTCGTCGGCGTGCAGGGCGATGCGCGAGCCTTGTTCGAACTTGCTGGTGCCGCTGACCTTGAGTACCGCCACGCTCGGGTCGGTTTCGCTGGACAGCTCCAGGCCCAGCGCGGAGTTGCCGGCGATCGACAGGTTGCCGTCGATCACGGTGCGGGCCGCGGTCAGTGACAAGGTTGCACGGGTGTCGTCGCTCAGGTTGCCGACTTCGATCCAGCCATCGGGCTTGAGGCGGATGTCCGGGGTGCTGTGGGGCAGGTAGTGGGCCTGGAACTCGCTGTCACCTTCGACCTCGATGTTGCTCAGCCCGTCCAGCATGCCGGTGATCTGGCTGCCCTCGCGCAGGATGAGTTCGACCGGCCGATTGCTGTGGCTGGCGTCGATGGCCACCTGGGCCATGATGATGCCGCTGTTGAAGATGTTCAGGTCGCCGTGGTCACGGTACCAGGGTTGCTGGCCGGGGGCGTCGAACGCGACATCGCCGATGCGAATGCCGGTGCCGCTCAGGGCGTAGATCGAGCCACGGTTGTCGATGTGTCGCCCGAGGCTGGTGGTCAGGGTTGCACCGTCGAGCGCGATGGCCTGGCTATTGGTGTCGCTGGCGACGATATTGCCGTGGTTTTCGATGCTGTCCAGGCGGGTTGGCATGCCGGTGGCGCCGCCGCGCGAAGTGGCGTTGACGCTGATGGCATTGGGGCCGCTGCTTTCGATGGCGCCGCGGTTGATGATCTTGCCCTGCACGGTGGCACCGGCGAGGTTGAGAGTGATCGCGTTGTAGCCATAGGCGCGGATCTTGGCATTCCGGGCATTGACCACGTCGCCCTTGATCAGCGTCGATTGACCGGTGGCGCTGGCCAGGTTGATGCCGTAGGCCTCTCGTCGGTTGATGATGCCGATGCCGGTGCCGGCCTGGAGCGTGCCCTGGTTGATCAGGTTGCCATCGAGCGTGGTATTGCTGATTTTCAGCGCATTGCCATCGAGGCTGGTGCTCCTGACGAAGGCCTGGTTCACCAGGTCGCCGGTCACCTGGCTGTTGCGCAGGGTGAGGGCATCGCTGCGATTGACCATGTCCACGGTGGTGCGGTCGTTGTCGTTGACCGGGCTGTTGAAGGTCAAGCCGCCCTGTACGGTGGCGTCGTCAAGCACGATCGCACTGCGGGAAATATTGGTGAAGCTGCCGCCGAACTCGAGCCCGTTCGCGTAGCTCTGGTGGCTTGAGGTGAAGCCGGCATCGGTAAGCTGGACGGTCTGGCCGTGGGCAGGCAGGGCGCAGGCGGCAATTGCCAGGGCCAGCAGGGTCTTGCGATAGGTCAGCGGGGACACGGTTTCTTCCTTGGAAGGCAATGGGGACAGTGCGCATCCATGCTGTGCCTGAAACCGTAACTAGTGGCCTCATGCCACATTTCTGCGCGGTCGCGAATGCTACGCGCAGTGATGGCAAAATAACACTGGTCTGTTGACGTCAATTTTTTGGATTGCCGCTTTTGCCGCTCTGCAATTGCCGCTCACCCGCCACCAAGCGGAAGCACTTTGCCGCTTTTCTGGCATTGCCGCTGCTCACTGATACAGCCGATGCCCGATATTACTGGGGTTGTGCCTGTTGGCACAGGCCTTGCTATAGCTTGGCCAACGCAACGCTGGTCAACCTTCGAAGGTTCCCCGACATGAGCATCAGCTTCGACAAGGCCCTGGGCATCCATGAAAAGGCACTGGGCTTCCGCGCCCAGCGCGCCGAGGTGCTGGCCAACAACATCGCCAACGCCGACACGCCCAACTACAAGTCGCGTGACATGGACTTCTCCTCGGTGCTTGCCGCCGAAGCAGACAAACAAAGCAACGGGCGTATCTCGCTGACCCGCACCAACGGCCATCACATCGAGGCCGAAGGCCTGGCCATGGCCGACGACAGCCTCAAGTACCGCACGCCGATGCAGCCGTCGATCGATCAGAACACCGTCGATGCCCAGATCGAACAGTCGAACTATGCGCAGAACGCGATCGACTTCCAGGCCAGCTTCACCTTGCTCAACAGTAAATTCAAAGGGCTGGTATCGGCCCTGCGTGGAGAGTGACCATGTCCCTTGCCAGTGTCTTCAACATCGCCGGTAGCGGCATGAGCGCGCAGAACACGCGCCTTAACACCGTCGCCTCGAACATCGCCAACGCCGAGACCGTCTCCTCGAGCATCGATCAGACCTACCGCGCGCGCCACCCTGTGTTCGCCACCACCTTCGAGCAGGCCCAGAACGGTGCCGGCCAGTCGCTGTTCGACGACCAGGGCCAGGCCGGCCAGGGTGTGCAGGTCAAGGGGATCATCGAGGACCAGAGCAATCTGGAAGCCCGCTACGAGCCCAATCACCCGGCGGCGAACAAGGACGGCTACGTCTACTACCCGAACGTCAACGTGGTCGAGGAAATGGCTGACATGATCTCCGCCAGCCGTGCGTTCCAGACCAACGCCGAGTTGATGAACACCGCCAAGACCATGATGCAGAAGGTACTGACCCTGGGTCAGTGATTGAGGAGCGCAACGCATGGCAGTCAATATCAATGATGTGCTCGCCAATTCTGGTGTTAGCAACGGCACCAAGAAGCCAACCAGCGAGCCGACCGACAAGAACGCGCTCGGCAAGGATGCCTTCCTGCAGTTGCTGGTCACCCAGATGCAGCACCAGAACCCGCTCGACCCGCAGGACAACGGTGAGTTCGTTGCCCAGCTGGCGCAGTTCAGCAGCCTGGAGGGTATCCAGACCCTCAACGAGTCGGTCAATGCCATTACCGGTTCGCTGGGTTCGTCCCAGGCGCTGCAGGCGTCGTCGCTGGTCGGTCGCTCGGTGATCGTGCAGAACGACAAGGCGTTGGTCGATCCGACCAAGAGCTTCAATGGTCAGGTCGTGGTGCCGCAGAACATCGAGAGCGGCAAGGTCACGATCAAGGACAAGGATGGCAATGTCGTCAAGACCATCCAGTTGGGCGAACAGAAGAAAGGCACTGCCGACTTCATCTGGGATGGCACCAACGACAAGGGCGAGAAGGTCGCGGCGGGCAACTACACCTTTACCGCGACGACCACCGTCGATGGCAAGGCTCAGGAGATGTACACGCTGCTGCCAGCCACCGTCACCAGTGTCACCGTGGGCGGCACTGGCGGCGAGATGATGCTCAACCTGGCAGGTATCGGCAAGGTCGGCATCTCCAAAGTACAAACCATCGGAATCTAAGGCCGGCCTGTTCGGCAGAAGGAGCAAAGCATGTCTTTCAATATCGGCCTTAGCGGTCTCTACGCAGCCAACAAGCAGCTCGACGTTACCGGCAACAACATCGCCAACGTCAACACCACAGGTTTCAAGTCGTCCCGTGCCGAGTTCGCCGACGTCTACGCCGGTGCCAACCGCCTGGGCGTGGGCCAGAACCAGGTCGGTAACGGTGTGCGCCTGGCAGCGGTGTCGCAGCAGTTCACCCAGGGTGACGTGAACAACACCGGCAACGTGCTGGACATGGGTATCCAGGGGCAGGGCTACTTCGTTCTCTCCGACAACGGCTCGCTGACCTACACCCGTGCCGGTGCCTTCCGCACCGACAAGGACAACAACGTGGTCACCTCCGATGGCTTGAACCTGCAAGGTTATGCCGCCGACAGCACCGGCAAGATCCAGAAGGGCATCCTCACCAACCTGAAGATCGATACCTCGGCGCTGGCCCCCAAGGCCACCACCTTGATCGACCAGGGCATCAACCTGAACTCCTCCGCCGACACCATCCCGCTGGAAGTGTCCAACGGCGCGACCCCGCCGGTGATGGTGCCGAACAAGCCGTTCGACCCGGCCGACCAGTCGACCTACACCAAGTCCTTCCCGACCAAGGTGTACGACAGCCAGGGTAACGAGCACACCATGGAGCAGTTCTACCGCAAGACCGGCACCAACGAGTGGACCATGTACACCCTGGTCGATGGTCGCAACCCGCTCAACCCGGGCAGCACCACGCCGCTGACCGGCACCATGACCTTCAACTCCGACGGCAGCATCAAGGCCATGACCACCGACAACACCACGGTGCCGGCGGCCAACTGGAGCGTGACCAACAACACCTTCAGTCTCAAGGGCTGGATCCCGGCCGCGAAGGATGCCGCAGGCAACTGGGCGGCCAACGGTTCGGATGGCAATGCCGACGGCATGCGCCTGGCCATGAACAGCACCACCTCGTACAACACCGAGACCGCGCGCATGTCGCAGAATCAGGACGGCTATGCCACTGGCATCCTGTCGAGCCTGTCGATCGACTCCACCGGGGTGATGTTCGCAAGCTTCAGCAACCAGCAGTCCCGCGCCATCGGCCAGGTTGCGATTGCCAGCTTCGCCAACGACCAGGGCCTGCAGCAGATTGGCGGTACTCGTTGGAAGGAAACCTTCTCCTCGGGTATTCCGGGCATCGATGCGCCGAAGACCGGCACCCTCGGTTCGGTCGAGTCCAACTCCCTGGAGGCGTCCAACGTCAACCTGACCCAGGAGCTGGTCGAGCTGATCAAGGCGCAGAGCAACTACCAGGCCAACGCCAAGACCATCTCCACCGAAAGCACCATCATGCAGACCATCATCCAGATGACCTGATGGTCGCTGGCTGAGCGTGTCTGGACGAACCCCTTTCCCGTGAAGGGGTTCGTTGTTTTTGCAGGAGGGATCATGAAAAAGCTGGCTGTCGCGCTGCTTGCGGCGCTGTGTCTGCTCCAGGCTCAGGCCGGAACCGCGCCGTGGTGGCGTTGGGAAAGTCAGGTGGATGGGCGACTGGTGTGTTCGCAGTGGTCGCCGGGGGAGGGCTGGAAGCGCTTTGCCGGGCCATACAACAATGGTGGGTGTCGCGACTAGCAACACTGCTATTGCTGAACTTTGGCACCCCCTTGCCGCCAGCGGCAAAGCAGCGCCGGATAACCGACGTTGCACCCTCGACGAAAACCGCTAAAGGCCCGTATTCACGGGCTTTTTCTTGCCTTGAAGAAAGTTGGTTCGGAACTTGCTTTACAGCCTGCACAGCAACGGTGAGCGGCAATCGATCGCCAGTGCAGCGGAGGATGACTGTGGACAAGATGCTTTACGTGGCCATGACCGGTGCCGCCCAGAATGCGGTGGCACAGAAGGCCCACGCCAACAACCTGGCGAACGTTTCCACCACCGGTTTTCAGCGTGACCTGGAGCAGGCGCGCTCGATGCCGGTGTTCGGCGACAGCTTTCCGGCGCGTGCCTTCGCCATGAGCGAGCGGCCTGCCACCGACTTTACCGCAGGCCCGATGATCGAGACTGGTCGCGAGCTGGACGTGGCGGTCAGTGGCAATGGCTTCATCGCCGTGCAGGCCCCGGATGGCAGCGAAGCCTACGTGCGCACCGGCAGCCTGAACATTGACGCCCTCGGCGTGTTGCGCGCCGGCAATGGCATGCCGGTGATCGGCAACGGTGGCCCGATCGCCATTCCGCCCGAGCAGAAGGTCGAGGTCGGTGACGATGGCACCATCAGCATCCGCGCCATGGGCGAAGACCCGCGCGTCATGGCCGAGGTCGATCGGATCAAGCTGGTCAACCCCGACATCAAGAGCATCAGCAAAGGCCTCGACGGCCTGATCCACACCAACAGCGGCCAGCCGGCCGATGCGGACGTCAATGTCCGCGTGGTGTCGGGCTTCCTCGAAGGCAGCAACGTCAATGCCGTCGAAGAGATGACTTCGGTGCTGGCCCTTTCTCGCCAGTTCGAACTGCACGTCAAGATGATGAAAACAGCCGAGCAGGGCGACGAAGCCATGGCTCGGGTTTTGCAAATCAGCTAATCACTTTTGAACGAGTGCCGTAAAACAGGCGCACGAGGAGAACACTAAATGCTTCCGGCTCTCTGGGTCGCTAAAACCGGCCTGTCCGCACAGGACACCAACCTGACGGTCATCTCCAACAACCTGGCCAACGTCTCGACCACTGGTTTCAAGCGTGACCGTGCCGAGTTCCAGGACCTGTTGTACCAGACCAAGCGCCAGCCTGGTGCCCAGTCGACTCAGGACAGTGAGCTGCCTTCGGGCCTGCAGGTCGGTACCGGTGTGCGCATCGTCGGCACCCAGAAGAACTTCCAGACCGGCAGCCTGCAGACCACCGAAAACCCGCTGGATCTCGCGGTCAATGGTCGTGGTTTCTTCCAGGTCCTGCAGCCCGATGGCACTGTCTCCTACACCCGTGACGGCACCTTCCACCTGAACTCCGATGGCCAGGTCGTGACTGCCAACGGTTTCGCCCTGGAGCCTGCCATCGTCGTGCCGCCGGAGGCGCAGACCTTCACCGTCGGCCAGGACGGCACCGTGTCGATCACCACCACCGGCAACCCGGCCGCGCAGATCATCGGCAACATCCAGACCGCGGACTTCATCAACCCGGCCGGCCTGCAGGCGATTGGCAACAACCTGTTCTTCGAGACCGCTGCCAGCGGTGCGCCGCAGGTCGGTACCCCGGGCCTGAACGGTTTTGGCACCACCCTGCAGCAGACCCTGGAAAACTCCAACGTCAGCACCGTCGAAGAGCTGGTGAACATGATCACTACCCAGCGCGCCTACGAGATGAACTCCAAGGTCATCTCCACCGCCGACCAGATGTTGTCGTTCGTCACCCAGCAACTGTAAGTCCTGGCTCTAGCTACCCGGCCGCTGTTGCAGCGCCTGTTACACCGTGAGGTAAGCGTCATGAATCGTCTGTTGTCCGTCGTCGCCCTGGGAGGGGCTGTGTTGCTGGCCGGTTGCGTTGCGCCGACGGCGAAGCCCAACGACCCGTACTACGCGCCTGTACTGCCGCGGACACCTTTGCCGTCGGCGGCCAACAACGGTTCGATCTACCAGGCCGGGTTCGAGCAGAACATGTATGGCGATCGCAAGGCGTTTCGTGTCGGTGACATCATCACCATCACCCTCAACGAGCGTACCTCGGCGAGCAAGAACGCCGGCTCCCAGATCCAGAAAGACAGCAACGCCAATATCGGCCTGACCTCGCTGTTTGGTACCACCCCCAACACCAACAACCCGTTCGGCGGCGGCGACCTGTCGCTCAACGCGGGGTACAAGGGCGAGCGTGCCACCAAGGGCGCCAGCCAGGCCAGCCAGGGCAACACCCTGACCGGCTCGATCACCGTGACGGTGGCCGATGTACTGCCCAACGGCATCATCGCCGTGCGCGGCGAGAAGTGGATGACCCTCAACACCGGCGAAGAGCTGGTGCGTATCGCTGGTCTGATCCGCGCCGACGATATCGCCACCGACAACACCGTGCCGTCCACGCGTGTGGCCGACGCGCGCATCACCTATTCGGGCACCGGCTCCTTCGCCGATGCCAGCCAGCCCGGGTGGCTGGACCGCTTCTTCATGAGCCCGCTTTGGCCCTTCTGAGTACGGATGACCATGTTCAACGCCAGGCAGTTGATTGCCGCGACCTTGCTCCTGTCCTTCGCGTTCGGCGCCCACGCCGAGCGCCTGAAGGATATCGCCAGCATTTCCGGCGTGCGCGCCAACCAGTTGATCGGCTACGGCCTGGTGGTGGGGCTCAACGGCACCGGTGACCAGACCACCCAGACCCCGTTCACCCTGCAGACCTTCAACAACATGCTGTCGCAGTTCGGCATCAAGGTGCCGCCAGGTTCGGGCAACGTGCAGTTGAAGAACGTCGCTGCAGTGTCGGTGCACGCCGACCTGCCTGCCTTCGCCAAGCCTGGCCAGGTGATCGACATCACCGTGTCCTCGATCGGCAACTCCAAGAGCCTGCGTGGCGGCAGCCTGCTGATGACCCCGCTCAAAGGGATCGATGGCAACGTCTACGCCATTGCCCAGGGCAACCTGGTGGTCGGTGGTTTTGATGCCGAAGGTCGCGATGGCTCGAAGATCACCGTCAACGTGCCGTCGGCCGGTCGCATCCCTGGCGGCGCTTCGGTCGAGCGAGCGGTGCCGAGCGGCTTCAACCAGGGCAACAGCCTGACCCTGAACCTCAACCGTCCTGATTTCACCACCGCCAAGCGCATCGTCGACAAGGTCAACGAACTGCTCGGCCCGGGCGTTGCCCAGGCGCTGGACGGCGGTTCGGTGCGCGTCACCGCGCCCATGGACCCGAGCCAGCGGGTCGACTACCTGTCGATCCTCGAGAACCTGGAGATCGATCCGGGCCAGGCCGTGGCCAAGGTCATCATCAACTCGCGTACCGGCACCATCGTCATCGGCCAGAACGTCAAGGTATCGCCGGCCGCCGTCACCCACGGCAGCCTGACCGTGACCATCACCGAAGACCCGATCGTCAGCCAGCCGGGGCCGTTCTCCAACGGTCAGACTGCCGTGGTGCCACGGTCGCGGATCAATGCGCAACAGGAAGCCAAGCCGATGTTCAAGTTCGGCCCGGGGACCACGCTGGATGAAATCGTCCGTGCGGTGAACCAGGTCGGCGCGGCACCGGGCGACCTGATGGCGATCCTCGAAGCCCTGAAACAGGCCGGCGCCTTGCAGGCCGACCTGATCGTGATCTGAGGACGCTGGCGATGAATCCGAAGAGCCTGGTTTCAAGTTCCGCCGACAGCGGCGCCTACACCGACCTCAACCGTCTGAGCTCGCTCAAGCACGGGGACCGTGACAGCGATGCCAACATCCGCAAGGTGGCCCAGGAGTTCGAGTCGCTGTTCATCGGCGAAATGCTCAAGGCCTCGCGCAAGGCCGGCGATGTGCTGGCTGCCGACGATCCGATGAATAGCGAGACGGTCAAGCAGTACCGCGACATGTACGACCAGCAGTTGGCCGTGAGCATGTCCCGTGAAGGCGGCGGTATCGGCCTGCAGGACGTGCTGGTGCGTCAGTTGTCGAAGAACAAGGGCGTGCGCCCGAACACCAGCCCGTTCCCGCGTATCGACGGCAATGCGCCGGCGCTGTGGGGCACGAAAGTGGTCGCACCTGCCCACGCCGTCGAATCGACGTCAACCCGCAACGACGTTGCGGCGCTCAATGCGCGGCGTCTGGCGCTGCCGGGCAAGCTCACCGACCGTCTGCTCGCCGGCATCGTGCCGTCGGCGGGCAATCCTGCGGCGACCAACACCGCGGCGTTGCCGGGCCGTGGCGACATCCCGCCCGGTGGCGTGGCCACCGGTGACTGGGAGCCGGCCCAGGCCTTCGCCGCGCCAGGGCGTGGCATGCAGATTCTCGGGCGCGCGGTGGCCCAGCCGCCGCTGGCGCCGAAGAAAGCCTTCGCCGACAGCGACGAGTTCGTCGCCACCATGCTGCCGATGGCCGAACAGGCCGCCAAGCGCATCGGTATCGACCCGCGTTACCTGGTGGCCCAGGCCGCCCTGGAAACCGGCTGGGGCAAATCGGTCATGCGCAACACCGATGGCAGCAGCAGCCACAACCTGTTCGGCATCAAGGCCACCGGCAATTGGCAGGGCGGCGAGGCGAGGGCGATCACCAGCGAGTTCCGCAACGGTCAGTTCGTCAAGGAGACGGCCGCGTTCCGTTCCTACGACTCTTATCAGGACAGTTTCCACGACCTGGTCAGCCTGCTGCAGAACAACGCGCGCTATCAAGATGCGGTGAAGGCGGCCGATAACCCAGAACAGTTTGTGCGAGAGCTGCAGAAGGCCGGGTATGCCACCGACCCGAACTACGCCAGCAAGATCTCGCAGATCGCAAGACAGATGAAGTCGGACACGAGCTACGCAATGCTCGGGACCACCACGCAACTTTAAGGGCAGCGAATCATGGCGAGCTTGATCAATATTGGCATGTCGGGGCTGGGTGCCGCGCAGTCGGGGATGTACACCCTGGGTAACAACATCGCCAACGCCGATGTGGACAGTTACTCGCGCCAGCAGAACGTGCAGAAGACCAAAGGCTCGCAGCAGAACGGCAACGTCTTCATCGGCAGCGGCACCACGCTGGCCGACGTGCGCCGGGTGTACAACTCGTTCCTCGAGAACCAGCTGCGCACCACCACCTCGCTGTCCAGCGATGCCAACTCGTACCTGAACCAGATCAATCCGCTCGACACTGCCCTGTCGAGCGCTGACACCGGTATCACGGCTGCCCTGAAAAGCTTCTTCACCGCCATGCAGGACGCTGCGGCCAAGCCCAACGAAGATGCCTCTCGCCAGTTGCTGCTGACCAGCGCGCAATCGCTGGCCAAGCGTTTCAACACCCTGTCCACGCAACTCAATCAGCAGAACAGCAACATCAACGCCAATATGGCGTCGATTGCCGATCAGGTGAACAAGCTCACCTCGACCATCGCCCAGTACAACGACCAGATCTCCCGCGTGTCGGCGATCCAGGGCCAGCCGAACGATCTGCTCGACCAGCGTGACGGCGCCGTGCGCGAACTGAACAAGCTGATCGGCAGCCAGGTGGTGGAGCGCGAAGGCAACTACGACATCTACCTGCCCAACGGCCAGGCATTGGTGCTGGGCAAGACCACCCAGACCCTCGAGGTCGCGCCAAACCGCAACGATCCGACGCGCATGAGCCTGATGATCAACCGCGGCAGCACCAAGATGGATATCACCGATTCCACCACCGGTGGCGAGCTCGGTGGCCTGCTGCGCTACCGCAAGGACACCCTGGACCCTGCGCTCAACGAGCTGGGCCGGGTGGCACTGGTAGTGTCCGATGCGATCAACAGCCAGCTCGGCCAGGGCGTGGACAAGAATGGTGAATTCGGCGCGCTGCTGTTCGGCGACATCAACAGCGCCAAGGCCATCAGCGAGCGCAGTATCGCCCGCCAGGGCAACAGTGCAGGCTCCGGCAACCTCGATGTGACCATCAAGGACACCGGTAAGCTCGGCACCAGCGACTACCAGGTGACCTTCACCAGTGCCACCGGCTACAACGTGCGCAAGCTGCCCGAAGGCACCGACATGGGCAACTTCGACCTTAACGACAACCCACCGAAAGTGATCGATGGCTTCAGCCTCTCGCTCAATGGTGGCGCCGTTGCCGCTGGCGACAGCTTCAAGATCACCCCGACCCGCAACGCCGCAGCCGGTATCGAGTCGGTGCTCACCGATCCCAAGCGCCTGGCGCTGTCCGCGCCGTTGGGTGCAGTGAGCGGCTCGGGCAACAAGGGCACCGGGCAGATCACCCAGCCGAACCTGACCTCCAAGCTGGACATCTACAACGCCACCGATCGCACTCAGTTGCAGACCGGCCTGAAGTATTCGACCCCGGTCAAGCTGGTGTTCGGCGACGACTCCGCGTCCCCGCAGGGCTACACCCTGTACGACGCCAAGGGCAACTCCATCGGCACCGGCACCATCGTGCCCGGCCAGAGCAACAAGCTGCAGCTCTCGGTGCCGATGGTCGATGGCGCCGGTAACCCGATCATGGACGGCGCCACCCAGCGCTCGTTCACCTTCGAGATGGACGTCGCGGGCGCGCCGAAGAACGGTGACAGTTTCACCGTCTCGCTGACCGGCGCAGGCTCGTCCGATAACCGCAACGCCAAGTCGGTGATCGACCTGCAGACCAAGTCCACCGTGGAAGTCGGCGCCGACGGCAAGGGCATCAGCATGACCGATGCCTACGCCAAGCTCGTGTCCAACGTCGGCGGCAAGGCCGGCCAGGCAAGCATGGACTCCGACGCCACCAATGCCCTGCAGAAGTCGGCGCTCGATGGGCGCAACGCCGTCTCTGGGGTGTCGATCGACGAAGAGACCGGCAACCTCATCAAGTTCCAGCAGTACTACACCGCGTCGTCGCAAATCATCAAGGCGGCCCAGGAAACCTTCGCCACCTTGATCAACAGCCTTTAAGGAGCCGTAGACCGTGCGCATTTCCACTTCGCAGTTCTACAACACCAGCAGCGCCAACTATCAGCGCGGCTTTTCCAACGTGGTGAAAACCCAGCAGGAATCCAGCGACGGCATCCGCGTGCGTACTGCAGCCGACGATCCGGTGGGCGCCTCGCGCCTACTGCAGCTCGAGCAGCAACAGAACATGCTCGACCAGTACAAGAGCAACATCACCAATGTGCGCAACTCGCTGAGCACCTCCGAAAGCACCCTCGATGCCATCGGCAAGGTGCTGCAGCGGGTCAACGAGCTGGCGATCAGCTCGGGCAACGCCGGTTTCACCGACGCCGACCGCAAGGCCAACGCCGACGAGCTGGGTTCGCTGGAAGAGCAGTTGTTCTCGCTGATGAACAGCAAGGACGAGAACGGCAAGTACCTGTTCTCCGGTTCCAAGGGCGACACCCCGCCCTACGTGCGCAACGCTGACGGCACCTACAGCTACCAGGGCGACCAGGGCCAGCTGAAACTGCAGGTGGGCGACATGCTCAGCCTGGCGGCCAACGAGACCGGTTTCGATGCTTTCGAGCAGGCACTCAACACCAGCCGCAGCCAGACTACCCTTACCGCACCGGCGGTCGATGATGGCCGGGTCAGCCTGTCCAACGGCCAGGTGTCCGGCAGCGCGACGTTCAACGACCGCTTCCGCAGTGGCGAGCCGTACCGCGTCGAGTTCCTCAGCAGCACTCAGTACCGAATCCTCGATTCGGGCAACAACGACGTGACCCTGGAAGCCTCACAGGGCGGGACCTATAACCCGAATGCCGAGAATGGCACGATCTCCTTCCGCGGTGTCGACCTGCGCCTGAAGATCACCCTGCAGCCGGGCGACAACCCGGATGCCGCGATTGCCGGCCACACCTTCAACCTGAGCTCCAAGCCCGACGCCATCGCTGGCTCGCGCAGCCCGGGCAACACGTCCGGCACCCAAGTCAACAACGCCACCATCAGCAACCAGGCGCAGTACAACGCCTCGTTCCCAGGGGGCGGCGCGGTGCTCAAGTTCACCAGCGCCACCGACTTCGAGCTGTATGCAGCGCCGCTCACCGACAACAGCCGGCCGATCTCCACCGGCACCCTGGCGGGCAACACCGCCACGGCCTCCGGCGTGAGCTTCCAGTTGTCCGGTGCACCCAATGCGGGTGACTCGTTCGCGATCAAGGTCGACACCCACCAGAACCAGAACATGCTCAACACCATTGGCCAACTGCGCACCGCGTTGAGCGTGCCGATGGACAGCGACCCCAAGGCGCGCCAGAACTTCCTCGCCTCGCTGGACTCGGCAATCGGCAACATCGCCAGTGCCACCAACCAGGTGAGTTCCTCGATCAGCGCCATCGGTGGTCGCGGCGCGGCATTGGATGTCCAGGCCGAAACCAACGAAGCACTGGGCAACGAGAACGCCAAGACCCAAAGCTCGATCCGCGAAAGCGACCCGGCCACGGTGATGCTGCGCCTGCAGATGCAGACCAACATGCTCCAGGCCTCGCTGCAGTCCTACGCCAAGATCGCCGGCCTGTCGCTGGTCAACTACATCTGAACCCTGGTGCGGGTGATCGCGGGGTGATCGTCCCACGAGCCTGCCTCGCCACCCGCCGGTCAGCGCCGGACCGGGTGGCAGCCGGTCCCGCGGTTCAATCGCTTGAGTGAGTCCTAGTGAACGCACAACCCCTCGTCAGTATCGCCATCCCCGCGTTCAATCCCGAGTTCTTTCGCGCCACGCTGGTCAGCGCCATCGGCCAGGATTACCCGAACCTGGAGATCGTGGTCTGCGACGACAGTCGCGGTGACCAGATCGCTGCAATCTGCGAAGAGCTGCGTGCCGGTTGCACGGTGCCCTTGCGTCACGTGCGCAACCCCGAGCGCCTGGGTTTTGCCCGCAACCTGCAGCGCTGCCTGGAGCAATCGTCGGGCGAGCTGATCAAGTTTCTCTGTGACGACGACGTACTGTTCGGCGCCTGCATCAGCCAGCAGGCCAGGGTGCTGAGCGATCACGCCAAGGTCAGCATGGTCATCTGCCAGCGCCTGCTGTGCGCAGCCGACGATGTGCTGCTTCCGGCGCGTTGGCTGAATTTCGTCATTTCCGTGAACAGTGCCGTGATCAATGGCACCGACCTGCTCGAAGGCGTTGCCGATGGCGTGCCCAATTTGTTTGGCGGGATCAGCCATGCGCTGATGCGCCGCCGCGAAGTGCAAGCCTACCTGCCGGCACTGGTTCAGGATGGACACGGCTTTGCCGCGCGTCTGGACATCGCCCTATACGCCTGCCTGCTGCGCCGCGGCCACCTGTGCAGCCTGGACCAGGTGCTGAGCCTGGAGCGGGTGTACCCGGGGCGTTTGAGCCATCAGGGGGCAATGGTCGAGGCGGCCAAGATCGAGACCGAATGGCTGATGCAGATGCTTGCCGAGTCGACCGGCGAGCCAGCCCCTGCCGATGGCTGGGTGCGCAGCCTGCCGTTGAGCGATTACACCGGTGCGCCTGACCAGGTCTGGGACGAGGTCGACCTGCGTCGGTTCTTCTCCGGGCAGATGGCCAACTTCACCCAGCAGATCGGCACCGACAGCCTCAGCTTTGGTGAGCTGTACGCCGAATGGCTCGAGTCGCGCCAATTGTCGGCAGGTCAGGTCAGCCTGTTACCCAAGCGCATCGAGCAATGGCCGAGGCAACCACGTATTGCCGTAGCAGTGTTCGCCGCACAAGGGGACGAAAGGGCCCTGCGTACCACCCTGCAGAGCCTGCAGGAGCAATCCTATCCCGCCCGTCGCACACTGGTGCTGGGCCCATCGGCATTGGCCGCGCAGGTGCAGGGTGAGGCCCGGCACCTGGAATGCCAGGCAGAAGGCTTCGCCGAGCTCGACCAGTGGCTGGCCGCTACCACTGAGCTCGACTGGTTGCTGCTGTTGCGCGCCGGTGACCGCCTGCACCCTCACGCCCTGGTGATCATGGCCGAGCGCATGGCCTTGCGTGACGACAGCCTGTGCCTCTACATAGATGAAGGTGCCAACGACAACCTGGCGCCCTCCAGCCCGATCTTCAAGCCTGATTTCAACCTCGACCTGATGCGCAGCCTGCCCTATGTCGGTCGGCTGCTCGCCTTCAACACCCAGGCGCTGCAAGAACTGGGCGGCTTCGACGCAGGCTTTGCCAGCCTGGCACCGCACGATCTGCTCTGGCGCATGGTCGAGGCCCACGGCCTGCAGGTAGTCGAGCACATCGCCGAAGTGCTGGTGCAGTGTCACCACAGCTACGCCGACTGGCTCAACGATGCGCAGGCGCATGTGCAGGCCCCGCGTGTGCTGCAAGCACACCTCGAGCGCCTGGGCGTGCAGGCGCGGGTTTCGGGTATCGAAGGCAGCATGATGACGCGGGTCACCTACCTGCACCCCCAAGCTGCCAGTGTGTCGATCCTCATCCACGCCGCGGGCGAGCTGGCGGTGCTGATGCGCTGCGTGGAATCGCTGTTCGCCCATACCGCCTACGCCGATTTCGAAGTGTTGCTGGTGGCCAGCACCGAGACATCCCCCGAGGTGCGCGACTGGCTGGGCGGCCTGCAGGGGTTGGGCAGTGATCAATTGCGCGTTTGCCAGGCGGATGCCACCGGGCGGGCGCAGAGCCTCAACGAGGCCAGCCGTCAGGCGCGCGGTGAATACCTGCTGCTGCTCGATGCCACTTGCGTGCTGTTCGACGGCCAATGGCTGCAGGAATTGATGCATCTGGGGCAGCGCCCGGAAGTCGGCATGGTTGGCCCCAAGCTGTTCGACAACAATGGTTCGGTGCTCTCGGCCGGCCTGGTGATGGGCATGAACGGCACTGCCGGCACGCCGTTCCTGAGCTGTGCGGTGAATGCCGATGGCTACATGAACCGCCTGAGCCTGGTGCAGAACTGGAGCGCCCTGGGCCTTGACTGCCTGCTGGTGCGCGCAGCGTTGTTCGCCGAGCTGGGTGGGCTGGATACTGCGGCGTTCGAGGTATCGCTGTTCGATGCCGATTTGTGCCTGCGGGCGCGCGAAGCGGGCTACCTGTCGGTGTGGACGCCGTTCTCTCGAGTCGCCCAGGTGCCGGTGCCCGCTCAGGAGCAGCCCGCACCGCAAAGCCTGCTGGCCGATCAGGAGCGGCTCTATGAACGCTGGCTGGCATGGGTTGCTTTCGATCCCGCCTACAATCGCAACCTCAGCCTGAAGCTGCCGAACTTCAACTTCGAGCCGGGCCTGCGCGGTGGTTGGGATCCGTTCATTGCGCGCGCCATGCCGTCAGTGATGGGGCTGCCCAGCAGCACCTCCGCCATCGGTCACTACCGTGTATCGCAGCCGTTCGCCGAGCTGGAAAAGGCCGGCTGGATCCAGGGGCGCATCGACTACAGCGCACCGAGCCTGATCGAGCTGGAGCGGGAAAAACCTGATGTGGTGATCCTGCAGTGCCGCTACACCCCGGCGAGCCTGCGCGATATCGCTCGCTTCAAGCGTTTCTCCAACACCCGGCGCATCTACGAGCTGGACGACTACATCATCGATCCGCCGAAGAAGAACGATCACGCCCGCAACCTGCCGCGCAACATGCGCGAGCTGGTCAGCGAAGCCATCGGCCTGTGCGATCGCGTGGTGGTCTCTACCGAACCGCTGGCCGATGCCCTGTCGAGCATGCACAGCGACATCCGTGTGGTCCCCAACATGCTCGCCGCCTCCTTGTGGACGGGCCTGCGCAGTGAGCGTCAGACCAGCGCGCGGCCGCGTGTAGGCTGGGCGGGCGGCACCAGCCACCGCGGTGACCTGGAACTGCTGCTGGAGGTGGTGCGTACACTGGCCGACGAAGTCGACTGGGTGTTCTTCGGCATGTGCCCCGAGATGCTGCAGCCTTACGTGAAGGAGTTTCACCCGGCCATTTCGTTCGGTGACTACCCGCGCAAGCTGGCCAGCCTTAACCTCGACCTGGCCCTGGCGCCGTTGGAGCAGAATCTGTTCAACGACTGCAAGAGCAACCTGCGGCTGCTCGAATACGGCGCCTGCGGCTTCCCGGTCATCTGCACCGACACCAAGGCCTATGCCGGCTACCTGCCGTGCACCCGGGTGGCGGACAACACCACGGCGCAGTGGCTGGAAGCGATCCGCATGCACCTCGACGACCCGGCTGCCAGCTATCGCCAGGGCGATGCTCTGCGCGAGGCGGTACTGAGCGACTACGTCCTCACCGAACATCATCTGCAGCACTGGGCCAACGCCTGGTTGGCTGACTGAAATCCAGGCGCCGGGCCCAGGCCTTGCGCAGAACCGACCTCTTGAACAGGTGCCTTATGATCGATACCGCAACCGGCTCGCACACCGACGTGACCGTTGTCCTGCTTGGGCATGACCAGGCGGATCACCGCGCCCGCGCACTCCACTACTACGCCGGTCAGGGCGTTGCGTGCCTGGCGCTGGAGCCGGCAGGCCAACTCGGCGAACTGCTCGAGCGGGTGAAAACGCCTTTCGTCTGCCTGGCGCTGGATGCCGACTTCGTTCTCGCCGATGCGCTGGGCAAGGCTGCTGCCTATCTGGCTGCACAGCCCCAGGTGAAGGGTGTACAGGGGCATGCCCTGGCCTATGCCGCGGGCAACTGCAAGCTCAGCTACCACAAGCTGGGTGCATTCGCCGCGCCCGAGGCCGCAGAAGACGCTCTGGCGCGCGTGCGCCGTTATGGTCACAGCGGGCAACAGGCTTGGCGCGCGGTGCTGCGTGTCGCGACCCTGCAGACCGCGCTGGCAGGCCTGCCGCAAGCGCTGGACGCCGCAGGCTGGCGTGTGGCGCTGGGCTACGCGATCCTGCTGCAAGGCGAGATCGGCAGCCTCGAGCAGACCGATGTGGTCTGCGAACTGCTGAGCAACGACCTGGGCGCAGCCGCCCGCGAAGAGCGCCTGACCCAGACCGTGCGCAGCCTGCGCCAGTGGGATGAAGCGGCGGGTGTGTGTGCCGGCGAAGAAGGTTTCGTGGTGCTCAACCGTTTCGTGCGCAGCAGCTACGATCAGGGCGAGGCGCCGCTGCTGTTCAGCTCCGACTGGGCCAGCGTGATCGACGACCCTGAGCAGACCTTCGAGCCGCGCCAGTATGTCGAGCTGCCGTACTACAACGGCAAGCTGTTCCAGCGTTTGAGCGAAATCGAATTCCTTTGCCATGCCTGGCCGACTGGCGAGCGTCATCTGCATGCGCTCGAAGGCGCCTGGGTGCGCCAGCACGACCTGCTGCAAGTGCATCCGAACGACACCAACGACAGCCTGCAGCAGCGCTACCTGCAAGCGCTGGGCCTGGGCCTGTTCAACCAGGACGTATGCCAGCGCCTGGTGCCGCTGCTGGCCGGCGCCAAAGATTCTCATCATGTTCGCGAAATGCGGGACTGGCTGGCGCGTCTGGGCAGTGTTCCGGCACCTGATGCCCGCGCATTGCTCGAGACGACGCCGTCCGGCAAGGTGTTGGCCGCCATTGCTGCCGCGACCCCGGCTGAAGCCGACCGTGCTCGCGCGCAGAGCTTCCTGGCGCGCCACCCGGCTGCGCAGATCGCCTTCGTGGTGCTGGACCTGGAAAACGACGACCAGGCGCTGCAGGCCACCTTCGACAGCCTGCTGGCCAGCGGCCTGCGCAACTTCAAGCTGGTGGTGCTCAAGGGCGGCAAGCCCCCGGCCATCACCACCGCGCGCGATACCCTGCATTTCATCCAGGTCAACGAAGGCAACTGGGCGAGCCACCTGAACCAGGTGGTGAAACAGCTTTCCAGCGAGTGGCTGCTGCTGCTCGATGCTGGCGACGTGCTGCTGGCTGGTGGCCTGTTGCGCCTGGCTGTCGAGCTGGCCCAGGCGCCGGGCTGCCAGGCGATCGCTGCCGATGAGGTGCAGCGCGACAGCGAAGGCCGTCTGCTTGACGTGACCCGTCCGGGCAGTGACCTGGACCTGCTGCGCAGCCAACCAGGCCTGATGTCGCGGCACTGGCTGGTGCGTCGCCAGGCCGTGGTCGATCTGGGGGGCTACAGCGAGTCCTATCGTCATGCGCTGGAGTACGACCTGTTGCTGCGTCTGGTCCAGCATCAGGGTGTCGGCTGTCTCGCGCACATGGACGACTACCTGGTCATCGGTCAGCAGCCCGAGCAGGCATTGACCGACGAAGCGGCCAAGGTCCTCAACCGCCACCTGACCGAGCTGGGCTACCGCGCTCAGATCAGCGACCAGGGCAGTGCAGGCCTGACCATCGATTTCCGTCATACCGCCACGCCGCTGGTCAGCATCCTGCTGGCGGGCGAGGGCGATACCGCGCAACTGCAGGTGTCGCTGACCGGGATCTTCCAGCGCACCCGTTACCCGCGCTTCGAAGTGGTGGTGGCCTTGCCGGGGCACGACAGCGCAGGGCAGGCGGCAATTGCCCAGACCTTTGGCACACGCGTGCGGCTGATTGCCGGTGAGGCGCATGCCTCGCGCGAGCAACTGCTGGCGCTGGCCGCCGGGCAGGCGCGTGGCGATTACCTGGTGCTGCTGTCCGAGCGCTGCCACGTGATCACTCCAGCCTGGATCGAGTCGCTGCTCAACGAGGCCCAGCGCCCCGAGGTGGGGATCGTCGGGGCCAGCTTGTGGGGGCGTGGCGAAGTCCTGCTGCATGCTGGCTACGAGCTGCTCGACGGCGGGCAGGTCAATGCACCGTGGGCCGGTGCCTCGGCGGCACGCAGCGCCGCGGCGCGCTGGCCGCTGTCGGTCCGTGATTGCCCGGCGGTGTCCGGCGATTGCCTGATGATCAGCCGCGAGACCTTCGAGCTGTGCGGTGGCCTGCCGACAACGGGTGCGGCGGACCTGGCCCTGTGCCTGGCGGTACGCAGCAACGGTCTGATGGTAGTGTGGACGCCGCGTGCCAGGCTTATGGGCAACGAGCTGGTGGTGCCTGCCGGGCAAGCTGTGCAGGCGCTGGCCGAGCAATGGCCCGGCGCGTTCCAGGGGGTTGCGCGGCTCGACGGTCAGAGCGCCGCGGGTGCACCGCAGTGGCTGGCACAGCTGGGGTGACTGGCGCGCTAATTGCAAAAAAGCCGGGTTAAGCCCGGCTTTTTCATGCCCGCTGGCAAATTATTGACAGGCCGCCACCGTGATGGTCAGCGACCTGTCCTGATCCTGGAGTTCGCCCCCCAATGTCGACCGCTGCGCAGCTGGATGCTCTTTCGCTCGAACAGGCGCTGACGCGCCTGCGCCTGATGTTCACCAAGCCGGGGCATCCCTACTACCTGCTGGCGCCTGCCTACCGCGATACCTCCTCCGGTATCGTTTCGATGCACTACCTCTGCCACATGCTCAACCTCAATGGCCGCGAGGCATACATCTACGGCACCGATGTGGTCAATCCAGACCTGAAGACGCCGCTGTTCGACCCGGCCGTCGCCCGCCGCCACCTGGCCGAGGGCAAGGTGCCGATCGCGGTCTATCCCGAAGTGGTCAGCGGCAACCCGCTGGAGTGCCCGGTGGTGGCGCGCTACATGCTCAACTTCGAGAGCTTCATCAGCGGCAAGAGCATGAATGCGGCGGCGACCGACTTGATCTTCTACTACGCCGAACGCCTTGCCGAGGCCCGTGGCGATGTCAACGTCGACCTGCTGTGCCTGCCCACCATTGACATCGAATTGTTCGCCGCCGGCGCTGCCGATTGTGCTCGCGAGGGCGCCTACCTCTACCAGAACCGCCACCCGCTGGAGATGATCGACTACGACCAGTTGCCTGCAGGCATTCGCCTGCTCAGCGTGGCCAATGCCCTGAGCCTGGTGGAGTTGGCCGAGGTGCTGCGCCATGCCGAGGTGCTGTACACCTACGAATGGTCGATGACCTGCGTGATCGCGGTGCTGTGTGGTTGCCCGGTGCTGTTCATGCCGGGGCATGGCGTGGATCAGCAGGTGCTCGAGAACAGCTTCTTCGGTTGCGTCGGCTTTGCCATGGCCGACCAGCCGCACGCCCTCGAACAGGCCCGGGCCACCGTTGGCGATGGCCTGCAGCGTTATGTGCAACGCACCGCATCGTTCTGGCAGCAGCTGGACACCTTCATCGCCAAGACCCAGGACGCAGCCGTGCGTGAAGCCGCGGGCAACCGGCACGGCATGCTCGACTGGCTGCGGCAGCGCTATCCGCTGCCCGCCCAGGTACAGCGCCTGCAGCAGGAGTTGTCCGGGCCACAGGCGCCCAAGCTTGCCGTGCTGGTGCGTGATCATGCTGACCGCCAGGCACTGCTGCAGACCCTGGAGAGTCTTGACCGTGGCCTGTATCGACAGTTGCAGGTGCATGTGCTGGGTGAGTGCGACCCGCAGCGTGTCGGTGTGCAATGGCATGCCTGCGATCCACGTGAGCCGGTGGCGACGATCAACACGCTGCTGAGCGATAGCGCAAGTGACTGGTACCTGCTGGTCGAGGCTGGCGAGACCATCGTCGCCAGCGGGCTGCTGGCGCTGGCGGTGCGTTTGCTCGATGCGGCCGATGACTGCCAGGCGGTGTACGCCGACGAAGGGCTGCGCCGAGAGGGAGGGGAAATCGAGCTGGCGCTGCGTCCGGACCTTAACCTCGACCTGCTGCTGGCCATGCCGGGCAGCCTGTCGCGGCACTGGATCTATCGGCGCGAGGCGCTGGCGGCAGGGTTCGCCAGCGACTGCGGGCGAGCCTTCGAACTTGGCCTTCAGTTGAGTTTGTTGCTTGAGCGCGGGTTGGGCAGTGTCATGCATGTCGCCGAGCCTCTGTTGATCGGCAATGGCGGGCCGCTGGCGGCCTGTGCCGACGAGCAGGCGGTCATCGAGCATCACCTGCGCCTGCGCGGCTATGAACGGGCGCGGGTCTTCGCCCTTGACGACGTGCCGGGTGGTTATCGCATCGACTACGGCCATGCACATGTCGCGTCCGTGAGCATCATGGTGCCGTTGCGCGGACAACTGGTCGACTTCCAGCGTTGCCTGGAAACCCTGCTGACGCACACCGCCCATGAGCAGTTCGAGGTGTTGCTGATCGAGGCGGGCAGCGAAGACCCGGCGCTGCTCGAATGGCTGGACATGGTCGTGCAGATCGGCGTTGGGCGCTTCCAGGTGCTGCGCTACATGCCAGGCCAGCCTTGGGCTGCGTTGTGCAATGCGGCTGCGCAGGAGGCGCGGGGTGATTATCTGGTCTGGCTCGACGGCCGCGCCGCGGTGCTCGATGGCAACTGGTTACCGGCGTTGCTCAATCATGCTCAACGCCCCGAAGTCGGTGCCGTCGGTGGCAAGTTGCTGGTTGGTGACGGCACGGTACGCCAGGCCGGTTTGCTGCTCGGGATCGACGGCTCTGTGGGGCCGGCGTTCGCCGGTCTGCCTGCGCAGTCTGCAGGCTACATGGCGCGCCTGGCGCTGGAGCAGAACTTCGCTGCAGTCGGTGGCGAGTGCCTGATGCTGCGGCGCGAACTGTTCCACGAGGCAGGTGGCTTCGATGCCAGCGAGTTACTGGCGCCCTGGGCCGATGTCGACCTGTGCCTGAAACTGCATCAGGCTGGCTATCTGAATGTCTGGACGCCGCATGCGCGCTTGCTGCTGGATGCGCCACGCGATGCGCTTGCCAACGAAGAGCAGCACGACGCGTTGTATGCACGTTGGTTGCCGCGTCTGGCACATGACCCGGCCTACAACGGCAATTTCTCGCTGCGTGCCGGGCAAGGTTTCGTGCTGCAAAGCAATGACCTGAGCTGGCGACCGCTGCTCGGCAAGGTGCCGCGGGTGTTGGCTTGCATTGCCGAGCAGGATGAGCAGGCTCTGTCGCGTCTGATCCATCCGCTGGGTGCGCTGTGCGAAAACGCGTTGCTCGACGGCGCCGCGACCGTCGGGCTGTTGTCTGCGGTGGAGCTGGAGCGTTTTGCCCCGACCAGCGTGATCCTGCAGCGACCGCTGGATGATGCAGGGCTGCTGACCCTGCGTCGGCTGAGTGCATTCTCCCGGGCGCTGAAAGTGGTGGTGCTCGACCGTTATCCCGAGCTTGCACAGTTTCAGTCCAGCGAGGATCTGCTGCAGCGCCTGCAGGCGGCGTTGATGCACGCTGACCGGGTGCTGGTGTCGACCCCTGCGCTGGCCGAGCGGCTGCAGGGGCTGCACCACGATATCCGGGTGTTGGAGAGCGCCTTGCCGGTCGGCTGGGGCCGCCTGAAGGGCGAGCGACGCGCAGGAGACTTGCCACGTCTTGGCTGGATCGCCGGCAAGGGCGACGAGATGCTCGAACAGGTAGTGCCGGCCTTGTCTGGTGAAGTCGAGTGGGTGGTGCTGGGTGAGTGTCCCGGTAGCTTGAAGCCGTTCGTCAGCGAGTTGCACGCAGCGGTCGAGCCAGGGCATCTCGGCGAGGCCCTGGCCGCGTTGAATCTGGATCTGGCTCTGGTGCCCATGGCCGACTCGATGGAAAACGCCTGCTCTGGCGACATGCGCGTGTTGCAGCACGCGGCCTGTGGTCATCCGGTGATCTGCAGTCGAGTGCCGGGCTTTGCCGCAGGCGATGCCTTGCCGCTGTCGCGTGCGGGCAACCAGCCCGACGAGTGGCTGCAGGCGATCCGTCTGCACTTGTCCGACCGCGACGCGTCGGCGGCATTGGGTGATGCGTTGCAGGCGGCGGTGCGTGGGCAGTGGCTGCTCGAAGGGACGCGACTGGAGAGCTGGCGCCGCGCCTGGTTACCCGATTGAGGGAGTGACCCGCAGTGAGGATGTGACGCTGCGGTGTCCATTCGACAAAAAACGCGTGACTTGAGAGTCACTTCGCGCATCTTCACTGTATATTGTCCAAACTAGGAGCCGCCGTCGCGCAGCCATCAACGTGGTCAGGAACAGGGGCGTCCCGTGTTTCCTGGCGTTTCGTCGTTGCGTACGCCGTGGGCTACTTCGCTGTTATTGAACGGGAAGCCACATGATTGGCATTAAAAGCATCGCCAGTTACCTGCCGACTCAAGGGGTAGACAACTACGCCCAGGGCGCCAAATTCGGCAAGGACCAGGATTTCATCTTCGGCAAGATCGGCTCCACGTTCTTGCCGCGCAAGGACAGCGAGCAGGAAACTTCCGACCTGTGTGTCGAGGCCGCGCGCAATCTGTTCGCCGCCAATCCTTCGCTCGACCCTGCCAGCATCGATGCGGTGATCGTCGTCACTCAGAATGGCGACGCCGAGGGGCTGCCGCACACCGCAGCCATCGTTCAGCACAAGCTGGGGCTTGCGACCCATGTTGCGGCGTTCGACGTTTCGCTCGGGTGCTCGGGCTATGTCTACGGCCTGTACGCGATGAAAGGCTTCATGGAAGCTGCGGGCCTGAAGAACGGCCTGCTGATCACCGCCGATCCGTACTCGAAGATCGTCGACCCTGAAGACCGCAATACCACCATGCTGTTCGGTGATGCCGCCACCGCGACCTGGATGGGCGAGGGCGCGGCCTGGCAACTGGGCAAGTCGCTGTTCGGTAGCGACGGTGCCGGTGCCGAGCACCTGCGCACCACCGATGGCAAGTTCTTCATGAACGGTCGTCAGGTCTACAACTTCGCCCTGGTGAAGGTACCGGCGCACCTGAACCAGTTGCTCGAGGCCAGCCAGCTCAAGGCTGACGACATCGACCTGTATTGCCTGCACCAGGGCAGCGCGGCCATCGTCGATGCGGTGTCGGCGCGCTTCGATGAGGGCGCGCACAAGGGCAAGTTCGTCAAGGACATGGTCGAGACCGGCAACACCGTTTCCTCCAGCATTCCGTTGCTGCTGGAGAAGCATGTGCTGGGTTCGACCCACAAGCGTGTTGCCCTCAGTGGCTTTGGCGTCGGCTTGTCGTGGGGTTCGGCGATCATCGAACGCACTGATTGAGCATTGTCGCTGCATCTGCAAAAGCGCCGCACGGGTAACCGTTCGGCGCTTTTGCATTTCTGCGGTCTATTGGTAGTTCTGCGGGCCCCGGCGGACGCTGTATTTCTGGCGTCAAACCCTTGATTTCATTGGGGTGGCAGCGTGCCACTAAAAAAAATCGCAAAACCCCCTAAAGCAAACCGCCACGACGACGATAACCATTACGAAGGTTCTCTAGGCCACACACCCGGCAAACGCCAGGGCCGGAAGCCGCAGTACCCAATCCAACGAGGAATTCGTCATGGCTTTGACCGTTAACACCAACACCACCTCTCTGGGCGTTCAGAAAAACCTGAGCCGTGCTTCCGACGCTCTGAGCACCTCGATGACCCGTCTGTCGTCCGGCCTGAAAATCAACAGCGCCAAAGACGACGCCGCCGGCCTGCAGATCGCTACCCGCATGACCTCGCAGATCCGCGGTCAGACCATGGCTATCAAGAACGCCAACGACGGTATCTCCATCGCCCAGACCGCTGAAGGCGCGATGCAAGAGCAGACCAACATCCTGCAGCGTATGCGTGAACTGGCCGTCCAGTCCCGAAACGACTCCAACAGCCAGCAAGACCGTGACGCTCTGGACAAAGAGTTCCAGTCGATGCTGTCGGAAATCGACCGTATCGCCGACTCCACCCAGCTGAACGGCAAGAACCTGCTGGACGGTACCGCTGGCGTCATGACCTTCCAGGTCGGCTCCAACTCCGGCTCTGCCAACCAGATCACCGTGACGCTCAGCGCCGCGATGAAAACCACCGGTACTGGCGCTGCCCTGACTGCCCTGGCTGGCAAGAGCATCACCGGTGCCAACAGCACCGCCGCCGAGCAGACCTTCACCGCCGCCATCAGCGCCATCGACGAGGCCCTGCAGGCAATCAACACCAACCGTGCTGACCTGGGTGCCGCCCAGAACCGTCTGACCAGCACCATCAACAACCTGCAGAACATCAACGAGAACGCCGAAGCTGCTCGTGGCCGTGTACAGGACACCGACTTCGCTGCCGAAACTGCCCAGCTGACCAAGCAGCAGACCCTGCAGCAAGCTTCGACCTCGGTTCTGGCCCAGGCCAACCAGCTGCCGTCGGCAGTTCTGAAGCTGCTGGGCTAATCTGCCTGATAGCTGCTGGCGGGGGAGTGCACTTGCGGCGCTCCCCCGCCTTTTCATTACGAGGTGGTGGACATGGACATGAGCGTCAAGCTGAACCTGTCTTATCCGGCCGCACGTTCGGCCGAGCAGGTTGCCGACAAGCCGGTCTCGCGGCCGTTGGAAGCATCCGCCGAGGGTGGCAAGAAGGACGCGGTCAAGGTGCACGACACTGACAACGTCAAAAACGCCGTCTCGCAGATCGAGCAATTCCTGAAAGAAACCCGACGTAATCTTGAGTTTTCCACGGATGAAGAATCCGGCAAGATTGTCGTCAAGGTCATCGCCAGCGAAACCGGCGAGCTGATCCGTCAGATTCCCTCCGAGGAGGCCCTGCGGATCGCCGAAAGCCTGCGCGATGTCAAAAGTGTACTGTTCAACGCCAAGGTCTGACCGGCGGCGAGCATTGCGCGTTACGAATCATGCCAGCCTTGCAGGAGCGAGGCGGGCGCGTTGAAGAGAGGGGCAGGACATGGCAGCAATTACTCCTAGCACAGGCGTGGGCTACGGCCTCGAGATCAGCAAGATCGTCGATGCGTTGGTGAAGTCCGATACTTCGGCCAAGTCCAACCAGATTGCTCGGCAGTCGAGCAATAACTCGGCGATCCTCTCGGGCATTGGCTCCCTGCGTAGCGCTCTCACGGCGTTCCAGGACGCCATGAAGAAGCTCAACGACAAGGATGCGCCTTCCTTCAACGCCTTTGCCGGTACTTCCGCCAACGAAAGCGTGGTCAAGATCAAGACCACCAACAGTGCGGTTGCCGGTACCTACGATATCCGGGTAAGCCAACTGGCCACTGGCTCCAAGGTCGCCAGCCAGCAGTTCGCCGGAGGGGGAACCTCAGCGATCAGCGAAGGTGAGCTGACCATCAGCCAGAACGGGAAGACCTACAAGGTCAATGTTGCTGCCGGTTCCACGCTGCAAAGCGTGCGCGATCAGATCAACAAGGAGCTGAGCAAGGAAGGCATCACCGCCAACGTCGTCAACGAGGCGGGCGGTTCGCGGCTGGTGTTCGGCTCTACCACGACCGGCAAGGGCAGTGACATTTCCGTCGGCGGTATCCCTGAGCTCACCATCGATGGCACGCAGAAGATGGTGGGTGCGGGGGGCGGCTTCATCGACGCCCTGGCACAGGATGCCGAGTTCTCCGTCGACGGTTTGAAGCTGACCAGCTCCAAGAACGTCGTCGACAACGCGGTCAGTGGCCTGAGCCTCGAGCTTACCGGCACCACCTCGCCCACTGCCACGACCGGGGTCAAGGTGAGTGTGACGCTCGATAACGATGGCCTGAAGAAATCGGTTCAGTCGTTTGTCGATGCTTACAACACCCTGCGCAAGGCTGTTACCGCCCTGACGACACCGACCAAGGATTCTTCCGGTAACGTGACCAGCCTGGGCCCGTTGACCAACGATCCGACCACGCGCTCGTTGCTGAGCGACATCGGCAAGGTGATCGCCGAAGCCGGTTCGGGCACCCAGCTCAATACCCTCAGCCAGCTGGGTATCAACACCCAGAAGGACGGCACGCTTGAGTTCAACAGCACCAAGTTCACCGCTGCACTGAACGACAAGAAGCTTGGCTCGGAGATCCAGGGGCTGTTCACTGCCGACGGTGGCGTTTTCGACCGGATGACCAAGGCCCTCGATCCCTACGTCAAGACCGGTGGTTCGCTGGATTCGCGCAAGACGGCGCTCGACAAGGTGACCAAGAACCTGCAGGACCAGCAGGCTGCGCTGGACCGTCGTACCGAGCTGCTGACCACCTCGCTGACCAAGAAGTACGCAGCGCTCGACACCGCCCTGGGCTTGATGAAGAAGCAGGGCGAGCAGATCGTCTCGATCTTCGATGCGATGAATGCCCAGGCCAAGAAAGGCTGATCGCTAAACGGCGACAAAAGCCCGGCGGCACCTTGCAGGTGTCCCGGGCTTTGTGTTTCATGGCTAAAGTTTTTTGACGAGCTGGCGATACAGCAGGTATACGCAACCTTTTCGCTGCAATGAGGTAGTTCCATGAACCCGATGTTGGCCCTTCGGCAGTACCAGAAAGTCAACGGTGCTGCGCAGACTTCCGAAGCCAGTCCGCACCGTCTGGTGCAGATGCTGATGCAGGGCGGTCTTGACCGGATGGCCCAGGCCAAGGGCGCGATCGCGCGCAAGGACGTCGCCCAGAAGGGCATTCTGATCGGCAAGGCCATCGACATCATTGGCGGCCTGCGCGAAGGGCTGGATCTGGAGAATCACGCCGACAGCCTGACCGACCTCGACAACCTGTACCAGTACATGAGTCGTCGCCTGATCGAAGCCAACGTCCACAGTGACCCGGCGATCATCGACGAAGTGGCGCGCCTGCTGATCACGGTCAAGGAAGGCTGGGACGCCATCGGCGAACAGGTGCCGGCAGAGTAATTCCAGGAGGCGCACATGAGCGAAGTGATTGCACGTATCGAAGAGACCCGCGATGCCTTGCTGGCAGCGTTCGCTGAGCGCGACTGGGATGCGGTGGGCAAGCTCGACCTGGCATGTCGCGTGTGCGTCGAGGATATCCTGGCCGAAGCGCAGGAAAACGATGCGCAGGTCAGGAGCAGTCTGGATGAATTGCTGGCGGTGTATCGGCAATTGATTGAATTTGCAAGTGGTGAACGTCAATCGATAGTCGACGAGATGACGCAGATACGTCAGGCAAAAAACGCGACAAAGGTATACCATCTGTTCAGCTGATCGCTGGGCAATGCAAGAAGCTGCGCGCCATTAATTTGACTGTGTGCTGTTTTTTGACTTAACTAGTGGCTGTTTTCGAATTTCAGACGTCCGAACACTGACCATTTCAGTCGGAATGATGTCGTGCACGCCTGCGGGCGCCGATATGACTAGGGAAGTTAGTATTGAATGTGGCGTGAAACCAAGATCCTCCTGATCGATGACGACAGCGAACGCCGCCGCGATCTGGCGGTGGTCCTGAATTTTCTCGGCGAAGAGAACCTCTCCTGCTCCAGTGCGGACTGGCAGCAGTCGGTAGAGGCGTTGTCTTCGAGCAGGGAAGTCCTGTGTGTGCTGATCGGGGCTGTGAATGCACCGGCAAGTGTCCTGGGCCTGCTTAAGACAGTGGCTGCGTGGGATGAGTTCCTTCCAGTTCTGCTTCTAGGTGAAATTTCTTCCGCCGAGTTCCCTGAAGACCTGCGCCGGCGCGTGCTGTCCAACCTGGAGATGCCGCCCAGCTATAGCCAGTTGCTCGATTCGCTGCACCGTGCCCAGGTCTACCGTGAGATGTACGACCAGGCGCGCGAGCGCGGTCGTCAGCGCGAACCCAACCTGTTCCGCAGCCTGGTTGGCACCAGCCGCGCGATCCAGCATGTGCGGCAGATGATGCAGCAGGTGGCCGACACCGATGCCAGCGTGCTGATCCTCGGTGAGTCCGGCACGGGCAAGGAAGTTGTCGCGCGCAACCTGCACTATCACTCCAAGCGCCGTGAAGCGCCGTTCGTGCCAGTCAATTGCGGGGCGATCCCTGCCGAGCTGCTCGAAAGCGAGCTGTTCGGACACGAGAAGGGCGCCTTCACCGGGGCGATCACCAGCCGTGCGGGGCGTTTCGAGCTGGCCAACGGCGGTACCCTGTTCCTCGACGAGATCGGCGACATGCCGTTGCCGATGCAGGTCAAGCTGCTGCGCGTGCTGCAGGAGCGTACCTTCGAGCGGGTTGGCAGCAACAAGACCCAGAGCATCGACGTGCGCATCATCGCGGCGACCCACAAAAACCTCGAGACCATGATCGAGGAGGGGACCTTCCGCGAAGACCTGTACTATCGCCTGAATGTCTTCCCCATCGAAATGGCGCCGCTGCGCGAGCGTGTCGAGGACATTCCGCTGCTGATGAACGAGCTGATCTCGCGCATGGAGCACGAGAAGCGCGGCTCCATCCGTTTCAACTCGGCTTCGATCATGTCGCTGTGCCGGCATGGCTGGCCGGGCAACGTCCGTGAGCTGGCCAACCTGGTCGAGCGTATGGCGATCATGCATCCGTACGGGGTGATCGGCGTTGCCGAGCTGCCTAAAAAATTCCGCTACGTCGATGACGAAGACGAGCAGTTGGTCGACAGCTTGCGCAGCGATCTCGAAGAGCGCGTGGCGATCAACGGCCATGCGCCGAACTTCTCCAGCCACGCCATGCTGCCGCCGGAAGGCCTGGACCTGAAGGACTATCTCGGCAGCCTTGAGCAGGGGCTGATCCAGCAAGCTCTGGACGACGCCAACGGTATCGTTGCCCGCGCCGCCGAGCGCCTGCGCATCCGTCGAACCACGCTTGTCGAGAAGATGCGCAAGTACGGCATGAGTCGCCAGGGCGGCGAAGACCAGGCCGAAGACTGAAGCCCAGCCCCTTGCAGGCGCAACCTTGCGTTGCGTCTGCAAGGGGCTGGCGTGTTTTCAGAATCCCCATCCCCGGCACGGCTATTGCTACACCGCAGGCAAAGTACCGTTTTTATGACGGTCAGCCATGCGAGAGAGCACGATGCCCCAGGCCGCCCACATCTCCCGAGCCCCTGAGCAGCAGGGACGCACCCCGGTCGAACAGGAAAGTCGACAGGGGCTCGAGCAGGCGTTCGCCCTGTTCAACCAGGTTTCCTCCCAGCTCAGTGAGTCGTACAACATGCTTGAGGCCCGCGTCAGCGAGCTCAAGGGCGAGCTGGAGGTGGTCAGCGCACAGCGCATGGCCGAGCTGGGTGAGAAGGAGCGTCTGGCCAACCGCCTGCAGCATTTGCTGGATCTGCTGCCTGGCGGGGTGATCGTCATCGACGGCCAGGGCTATGTGCGCGAAGCCAACCCTGCCGCCTGTGAATTGCTCGGTGCGCCGTTGGTCGGTGAACTCTGGCGCCAGGTCATCGCCCGCAGCTTCGCGCCGCGAGAGGATGATGGCCACGAGGTGTCGCTGCGTGACGGTCGACGCTTGTCCATTGCCACCCGTTCGCTGGATGCCGAGCCCGGTCAGTTGGTGCTGCTCAACGACCTGACCGAAACCCGTCGCCTGCAGGGACAACTGGCGCGTCACGAGCGTCTGTCGTCGTTGGGGCGCATGGTTGCCTCGCTGGCGCATCAGATTCGCACGCCCCTGTCGGCGGCCATGCTTTATGCCAGCCATCTGGCCGACGACCAGGGCGGCCTGGCTCTGGAAACCCGTCAGCGCTTCGCCGGCAGTCTGAAGGAGCGTCTGCACGAGCTGGAGCATCAGGTGCGCGACATGCTGGTGTTCGCCCGTGGTGAGTTGCCGCTCAATGACCGGCTGACCCCAAAGGCATTGTTCCAGGCGCTGCAACAGGCTGCGCAGTCCCATGTGCAGGGGCATGCGGTGCGCTGGCAGTGCGATACGCATTTGGGCGAGTTGCTGTGCAATCGCGACACCCTGGTTGGCGCCTTGCTCAATCTGATCGAGAACGCGCTGCAGGCAAGCTCGGAGCCCGCGCGCCTGAAAGTACACCTGTTGCGTCGTGAGCAGAGCCTGCACCTGTGCGTCAGTGATGCTGGCAGCGGGATCGACGCGCAGCTGCTGGCGCGCCTGGGTGAGCCGTTCCTGACGACCAAGGCAACCGGCACCGGCCTCGGCCTGGCGGTGGTCAAGGCGGTGGTCAAGGCGCACCAGGGCAGTCTCGAGCTGCGCTCGAAGGTCGGGCGTGGCACTTGCGTGCGGGTGGTGCTGCCCCTGATCGGCGGGCAATCGACGGAGGTGCAGTGATGGTCAAGGTTTTGTTGGTCGAGGACGATCGTGCCTTGCGCCAGGCATTGGGCGATACCCTGGAGATCGGCGGGTTCGACTACCGCGCCGTGGGCAGTGCAGAAGAGGCGCTGGACGCCGTGGCCGAGGAGGCCTTCGGGCTGGTGGTCAGTGATGTGAACATGCCGGGGATGGATGGCCATCAACTGCTTGCGCAACTGCGTCGTCACCACCCGCAACTGCCCGTGCTGCTTATGACTGCGCACGCTGCAGTGGAGCGTGCGGTGGAGGCGATGCGTCAGGGCGCTGCCGACTACCTGGTCAAGCCGTTCGAACCCAAGGCGTTGCTGAGTCTGGTCGATCGTCATGCCGCTGGGCACCTGGGTGCCGAAGAGGAGGGGCCGGTGGCCAGTGAGCCGGCCAGTCGGCAGTTGCTCGAGCTGGCTGCCCGCGTGGCGCGCAGCGACTCCACGGTGTTGATCTCGGGCGAGTCGGGTACCGGCAAGGAAGTGCTGGCGCGTTACATCCATCAGCGCTCGGCACGCGCCGCGCAGCCATTCGTGGCGATCAACTGTGCGGCGATTCCAGACAACATGCTCGAAGCCACGCTGTTCGGTCACGAAAAAGGCGCGTTCACCGGTGCCATCGCGGCCCAGGCGGGCAAGTTCGAACAAGCCGATGGCGGCACTCTGTTGCTCGACGAGATTTCCGAAATGCCACTGGGCCTGCAGGCCAAGCTGCTGCGCGTGCTGCAGGAGCGGGAGGTCGAGCGGGTCGGCGGGCGCAAGCCGATCAGTCTGGACATTCGCGTGCTGGCCACCACCAACCGTGACCTGGCTGGCGAAGTCGCTGCCGGGCGCTTCCGTGAAGACCTGTACTACCGTCTTTCGGTCTTCCCGCTGGCCTGGCGCCCACTGCGCGAGCGCAGCGCCGATATCCTGCCGCTGGCCGAGCGCCTGCTGGCCAAGCATGTCGGCAAGATGAAGCATGCGCCGGTTCGCCTGTCGGCCGAAGCGCGGGCATGCCTGCAGGCGCACGCATGGCCTGGCAACGTGCGCGAGCTGGACAACGCGCTGCAGCGAGCGCTGATCCTGCAGCAGGGTGGGGTGATCGAGGCGGCGGATTTCTGTCTGGCGGGCGCCATTCCCTTGTCACCAGCAAGCAGTGATATCACGGAGCCATCATCGCTCGAATCGGCGTCTGAGTCCAGTGGCCTGGGCGACGATATGCGTCGTCATGAGTTCCAGATGATCATCGATACCTTGCGCGCCGAACGTGGGCGTCGCAAGGAGGCTGCCGAACGGTTGGGCATCAGCCCGCGTACGCTGCGCTACAAGCTGGCGCAGATGCGCGATGCGGGGATGGATGTCGAGGCCAGCCTGTACGGGTGAGTGCCTTTGCGGAGCGACTTTGCGAAGGCTGGCACCTTTGTTGCTTTAACCGTTTTACCCGCTGCATCAGTGTCAAAAAAATGCGGCCGCCGGAGAGAGAAGTTCATGAGCCAAGGTGTTGAATTCAATCGTCTGATGTTGGACATGCGCGCGATGCAGGCCGATGCCATGTCGCTGCCCAAGGTCGCCGCTGCGCCTGAGCTCGCCCCGGGCCAGAGCAGCTTTGCCGACATGCTCGGCCAGGCCATCAACAAGGTCAGCGATACCCAGCAGGCATCGAGCCAGTTGGCCAACGCCTTCGAGATCGGCAAGAGCGGTGTCGACCTCACCGACGTGATGATCGCCTCGCAGAAGGCCAGCGTGTCGTTCCAGGCCCTGACCCAAGTGCGCAACAAGCTGGTCCAGGCGTACCAGGACATCATGCAGATGCCGGTTTGAGGACGAATTGAGTCATGGCCGAAGCAGTCGTCGATAACGCCCCCGCCAAGAGTGGCCCGCCCGTGGCCAAGCCGCCGCTGTTCGGCATGGCGTTCCTGGAAAACATCTCGCAGATGCCCATGCTGCGTCAGGTCGGCCTGCTGGTCGGGCTGGCTGCCAGCGTGGCCATCGGCTTTGCCGTGGTGCTCTGGTCGCAGCAGCCGGACTACCGTCCGCTGTATGGCAGCCTGGCCGGCATGGACACCAAGCAGGTCATGGAAACCCTGGCCGCCGCTGATATTCCCTACACCGTCGAACCCAATTCCGGCGCGCTGCTGGTCAAGGCCGATGACCTCTCCCGTGCCCGCATGAAACTGGCCGCCGCCGGCGTGGCGCCAAGCGATGGCAACATCGGTTTCGAGATCCTCGACAAGGACCAGGGCCTGGGCACCAGCCAGTTCATGGAGGCGACCCGTTACCGTCGCGGCCTGGAAGGCGAATTGGCGCGGACCATCTCCAGCCTGAACAACATCAAGGCTGCTCGCGTGCACCTGGCCATTCCGAAAAGCTCGGTGTTCGTGCGTGACGAGCGCCGCCCGAGCGCTTCGGTACTGGTCGAAATGTTCCCAGGCCGCAACCTGGAAGCCGGTCAGGTGATGGCCATCGTCAACCTGGTCGCCACCAGCGTGCCGGAACTGGACAAGTCGCAGGTCACCGTGGTCGACCAGAAGGGCAATCTGCTCTCCGATCAGTTGCAGGACACCTCGCTGACCATGGCCGGCAAGCAGTTCGACTACACCCGCCGCATGGAAGGCCTGCTCACCCAGCGTGTGCACAACATCCTGCAGCCGGTGCTGGGCAACGACCGCTACAAGGCCGAGGTCTCCGCCGACGTCGACTTCAACGCCGTCGAATCCACCTCCGAGCAGTTCAACCCTGACCAGCCGGCGCTGCGCAGCGAGCAGTCGGTCAACGAACAGCGTGCCAGCAGCCAGGGCCCGCAGGGTGTTCCCGGCGCGCTGAGCAACCAGCCGCCAGCCGGTGCTGCTGCACCTGAGAACGCTGCCGGAACCGGTACCCCGGCCGGTGCCATCGCTCCCGGCCAGCCGCTGGTCGATGCCAACGGCCAGCAGATCATGGACCCGGCCACCGGCCAGCCGATGCTTGCACCGTATCCGTCCGACAAGCGCCAGCAGAGCACCAAGAACTTCGAGCTGGACCGCTCCATCAGCCATACCCGCCAGCAGCAAGGTCGCCTGACCCGCCTGTCGGTGGCCGTGGTCGTGGACGATCAGGTCAAGGTCGATGCCAACGGCGAGACCACCCGCGCGCCCTGGGGCGCCGAGGACCTGTCGCGCTTCACTCGCCTGGTGCAGGATGCAGTCGGCTTCGATGCCAGCCGCGGCGACAGCGTGACCGTGATGAACGTGCCGTTCTCCGCCGACCGTGGCGAAGTCCTGGCCGACATCCCGTTCTACTCGCAGCCCTGGTTCTGGGACATCATCAAGCAAGTGCTGGGCGTGGTGTTCATCCTGGTGCTGGTGTTCGGCGTGCTGCGCCCGGTGCTCAACAACATCACCGGTGGCGGCAAGAGCGCGGCCACCGACAGCGACATGGAACTGGGCGGCATGATCGGGCTGGACGGCGAACTCGGCAACGACCGCGTCAGCCTGGGCGGGCCGAGCAGTATCCTGTTGCCAAGCCCGAGCGAAGGCTATGAGGCTCAACTGAACGCAATCAAGGGCCTGGTGGCCGAAGACCCGGGCCGTGTCGCCCAGGTCGTGAAAGAGTGGATCAACGCCGATGAGTGACAACCGAGCCGTTACCGCCAAGCTGAGCCGCGTCGACAAGGCGGCGATTCTCCTGCTGTCCCTGGGCGAGACCGATGCAGCCCAGGTCCTGCGCCACATGGGGCCCAAGGAGGTGCAGCGGGTTGGCGTCGCCATGGCGCAGATGGGCAACGTGCACCGCGAGCAGGTCGAGCAGGTCATGAGCGAGTTCGTCGAGATCGTCGGCGACCAGACCAGCCTGGGCGTCGGCTCCGACGGCTATATCCGCAAGATGCTCAACCAGGCGCTCGGCGAGGACAAGGCCAATGGCCTGATCGACCGCATCCTGCTCGGTGGCAACACCAGTGGCCTGGACAGCCTGAAGTGGATGGAGCCGCGTGCCGTGGCCGATGTCATCCGCTACGAGCACCCGCAGATCCAGGCCATCGTGGTTGCCTACCTCGACCCCGACCAGGCCGGTGAAGTGCTGAGCAATTTCGACCATAAGGTGCGCCTGGACATCGTCCTGCGCGTCTCCTCGTTGAACACCGTGCAGCCGGCGGCACTCAAGGAGCTCAACCAGATCCTCGAGAAGCAGTTCTCGGGCAACTCCAATGCTGCGCGCACCACCCTGGGCGGCATCAAGCGCGCTGCCGACATCATGAACTTCCTCGACAGCTCCGTGGAAGGCCAGCTGATGGATGCGATCCGCGATATCGACAGCGACCTGTCCGAGCAGATCGAAGACCTGATGTTCGTCTTCAACAACCTGGCCGACGTCGACGACCGTGGTATCCAGGCGCTGCTGCGCGAGGTGTCCTCGGACGTGCTGGTGGTCTCGCTCAAGGGCGCGGACGAGAAGGTCAAGGACAAGATCTTCAAGAACATGTCCAAGCGTGCTTCGGAACTGCTGCGCGACGACCTGGAGGCCAAGGGGCCGGTGCGGGTCAGCGATGTGGAAACGGCGCAGAAGGAAATCCTCACCATCGCTCGACGCATGGCCGAGGCCGGCGAGATCGTGCTCGGTGGCAAGGGTGCCGAGGAAATGATCTAAGCGATTTCGCGCACCGTTCTGACTGGCGCTGACCCTGTGGGAGCGGGTTTGCCCGCGAAGGCGCCAGGTCAGGCCACGCGTTGCTCCTGCTGACGCATTCGCGGGCAAGCCCGCTCCCACGGGGATCGCGTTGGCTGAACATGGTTTCGAGAACATGACAGCATGTCCACCAAAGAACATCCCAGCGACCTGATCCGCGCCCGCGACCTCGAGGGCGTCGATATATGGGCATTGCCCAGCTTCGATCCGGAGCCTGAGCCCGCGCCTGAACCTGAGCCCGAGGTGGTCGAGGAAGTCGAGGAAGTGCCGCTGGAGGAAGTCCAGCCGCTGACCCTCGAAGAGCTCGAAGCGATTCGCCAGGAGGCCTACAACGAAGGCTTCGCCACCGGCGAGCGCGAGGGTTTCCACAGCACGCAGCTCAAGGTGCGCCAGGAGGCCGAAGAGGCACTGACGGCCAAGCTGGCGAGCCTGGAGCTATTGATGGCCAACCTGCTCGAGCCCATCGCCGAGCAGGATACCCAGATCGAGAAGTCCCTCGTGCACCTGGTCGCCCATGTCGCCCGTCAGGTGATCGGTCGCGAGTTGGCCAGCGATTCCAGCCAGATCACTCATGTGTTGCGCGAGGCGCTGAAACTGCTGCCGATGGGCGCAGACAATATCCGCATCCACCTCAATCCGCAGGATTTCGAGCTGGCCAAGGCCCTGCGCGAACGCCACGAGGAAAGCTGGAAGCTGCTTGAAGACGAGTCGCTGCTGCCAGGCGGTTGCCGCATCGAGACGGCCCACAGCCGCATCGATGCCACCATGGAAACCCGCATGGAAAAGGCCGTGGCGCAGTTGTTCGAGCAGACCCACGACCAATCACTGCATCCTGCTGCGCCGGATCTGTCGGTCGACCTGGACAGCCCCGATGCGCCTTGAACGCACCAGTTTCGCCAAGCGCCTGGCTGGCTATGCCGAGGCGGTGAATCTGCCGGAGCAGCCGGTGGTCGAGGGCCGTCTGCTGCGCATGGTCGGTCTCACCCTCGAAGCCGAGGGCTTGCGCGGCGCCGTGGGCAGCCGCTGCATGGTGATCAACGACGACAGCTACCACCCGGTGCAGGTCGAGGCCGAAGTGATGGGCTTTGCGGGCAGCAAGGTCTTTCTCATGCCGGTCGGCAGTATCGCCGGTATCGCCCCCGGCGCGCGGGTTGTGCCGCTGGACGACAGTGGCCGCCTGCCCATGGGCATGAGCATGCTTGGACGGGTGCTCGATGGCGCCGGCCGTGCCCTCGATGGCAAGGGCGGGATGAAGGCCGAGGACTGGGTGCCGCTGGATGGCCCGGTGATCAACCCGCTGAACCGTGATCCGATCAGTCAGCCGCTGGATGTGGGTATCCGCAGTATCAACGGCCTGCTGACTGTCGGTCGCGGCCAGCGCCTGGGTCTGTTCGCCGGTACGGGTGTCGGTAAGTCGGTGCTGCTGGGCATGATGACCCGCTTCACCAAGGCCGACATCATCGTGGTCGGCCTGATCGGTGAGCGGGGCCGCGAGGTGAAGGAGTTCATCGAGCACATCCTTGGCGAGGAAGGGCTCAAGCGCTCGGTGGTGGTCGCTTCGCCGGCCGACGATGCACCGCTGATGCGACTGCGCGCAGCCATGTATTGCACGCGCATCGCCGAGTATTTCCGCGACAAGGGCAAGAATGTCCTGTTGTTGATGGATTCGTTGACCCGTTTTGCCCAGGCGCAGCGGGAAATCGCCCTGGCTATCGGCGAGCCCCCCGCCACCCGTGGCTATCCGCCGTCGGTGTTCGCCAAGTTGCCCAAGTTGGTCGAGCGCGCGGGTAATGGTGAGGCGGGGGGGGGGGCGATCACTGCGTTCTATACCGTGCTTTCCGAGGGGGATGACCAGCAGGACCCGATCGCCGATTCGGCACGTGGGGTGCTGGACGGACACTTCGTGCTGTCCCGGCGCCTGGCCGAGGAGGGGCATTATCCGGCGATCGACATCGAGGCTTCGATCAGCCGGGTGATGCCGCAGGTGGTGGATGCCGACCATCTGCGCCAGGCGCAGAAGTTCAAGCAACTATGGTCGCGCCTGTCGCAGAGTCGCGACCTGATCAGCGTGGGTGCCTACGTGGCCGGTGGCGATCCGGAAACCGACCTGGCCATTGCCTTGCAGTCCAAGCTGGTGGCGTTCTTGCGCCAGGGGTTGGACGAGAGTGTCGGCATGGCCGAGAGCGGCGAGCAGCTGGGCGCGGTGTTCGCCCCGCCGGCGGGCGGCTGATAGGCCATGGCCCTGCCCAGTCGTGCCGCGCGCCTTTCGCCGGTGGTGGAGATGGCCGAGGAGGCCGAGCGCAAGGCTGTCCAGCGCATGGGTCACTTCCAGCAACTGGTGGCCCAGGCGCAGGCCAAGCTCGCCGAGCTTGAGCGTTTTCGCGAAGACTACCAGTTGCAGTGGATCAACCGCGGCAGCCAGGGCGTTGGCGGCAGTTGGTTGGTCAACTACCAGCGCTTTCTGGGCCAGTTGGAAACGGCCATGACCCAGCAGCGCCAGAGCCTGACCTGGCACCAGAACAACCTCAAGAATGCCCGCGACGCCTGGCAACAGGCCTATGCCCGGGTAGAGGGCCTGCGCAAGCTGGTGCAGCGCTACCTGGACGAAGCCCGCCGGGCCGAAGACAAGCGTGAGCAGAAGCTGCTCGACGAGCTGTCGCAGCGGTTGCCCAGGCAGCATCATTTTCCAGGCTGACACCGCTCAAAGCCGCTGCGCTTGCGGCCCAGCCGGGCTGCTGCTAAACCTTCCTGAGTCGTAGCCATCATCGAAGGAATCGCACGCATGGCAGTCGAAACTGATTTTTCACCGGACGAAAAGCAGCTGACGATCAAGGTCAAGGGCCGTTTCGATTTCGGCAAGCATCAGGAATTTCGTGACGCCTACGAGCGCCAGCATCCGGCCCCGGACTCGGTCGTGGTGGATCTCAAGGATGCGACGTACCTGGACAGCTCCGCACTGGGCATGCTGCTGCTGTTGCGCGATCACGCCGGTGGTGACCACTCGGATATCAAAGTGATCAATACCAGTTCTGATGTGCGCAAGATCCTCGCCATTTCCAACTTCGAAAAATTGTTCGACGTCAGCTGAGGCCGTTCATGCCCGCCGAACAGGGATTGAGGGTGCTGATCGCCGAGGACGGTGCCGCGGACCGCTTGCTGCTCGCGCAGATCGTGCGGCGCCAGGGACACGAGGTGGTCACTGCCGAAAACGGCGAGCAGGCCGTTGCGCTGTTCGCCGAACAGAGGCCGGACCTGGTGCTGCTCGACGCCTTGATGCCGGTGATGGATGGATTCGAGGCGGCGCGACGGATCAAGGCCATGGCCGGTGAAGCGCTGATACCGATCATCTTCCTCACCTCGATGAACGAGGAGCAGGGGCTGGTGCGTTGCCTGGAAGCCGGCGGCGACGATTTCATGGCCAAGCCGTATAGCGCAGTGATTCTGGCTGCCAAGATCGGCGCCATGGATCGCCTGCGTCGGCTGCAGGCCACGGTACTGGAGCAGCGCGACGAACTGGCCCGGCATCACCATCACCTGCTCAACGAGCAGCGCGTAGCCAAAGCGGTGTTCGACAAGGTCGCCCATTCCGGTTGCTTGAGAAGCAGCAACATCCGCTACCTGCAGTCGCCCTACGCATTGTTCAACGGCGATCTGCTGCTGGCTGCGTTCGCGCCTTCGGGCGACATGCATGTGCTGCTGGGTGATTTCACCGGTCACGGCTTGCCGGCGGCCGTGGGGGCAATGCCCCTGGCCGAGGTGTTCTATGGCATGACCGCCAAGGGCTATGGTTTGGTCGAGACGCTGCGCGAGATGAACGCCAAGCTCAAGCGCATCCTGCCGGTGGACATGTTCTGTTGTGCGCTGTTGCTGAACCTGAGTTTCGAGCGTGGCACGGTCGAGGTGTGGAACGGTGGCATGCCCGATGGCTATCGTTTGTCGGCCGCCGGCGAGGTGCTGTCGGTGCTGCAATCCCGGCACTTGCCGCTGGGCATCCTGGCGCCCGAGCAGTTCGACGACCGCACCGACATACTGCCGCTGGCAGCGGGGGAGCGATTGTTCCTGCTGTCCGATGGCGTGGTCGATACCAGCGATGCGACGGAGCGATTGTTTGGTGTGGAGCGCTTGCGTGAGGTGTTGGCGGCCAACCGCGACCCTGGGCGACTGTTCGATGAAGTGATGCAGGCGCTGGAGCGCTTTGGTGGTGTGCCGCGAGACGACATCAGCCTGTGTGATGTCCGCATGGCCGAACCTGGTGGCCTGGCACCTGTGGCGCCGGTGTATTCCGACAGCGGTCGCTCCAGTCCGCTGGATTGGTCGTTGTCGCTGGTGCTGCATGCCGACAGCCTGAAGCGCTTCAACCCGGTGCCTTATCTGTTGCAGTTCCTCCAGGAAATCCATGGTCTGCGTCCCAGCAGCGGGGTGTTGCACAGTGTGCTGGGTGAGCTGTATTCCAATGCGCTGGAGCACGGGGTGTTGGGCCTGGACTCACGGCTCAAGCAGGATGCCGAGGGATTTGCCGAGTACTACCGCGAACGCGGTCGGCGCCTGGCGGCGTTGTCCGAAGGGTTCGTGCAAATCGCGCTGAGGGTGGAACCCATGGCAACAGGTGGTCGTCTGACTGTTGAAATCAGCGACAGTGGCACGGGTTTTGATATCGAGAAAGTCTTGGCGCGCCCTGCGTCGGAAAAAGGTTTCAGTGGGCGTGGGCTACAGTTGGTACAGCGCTTGGGCGTCAAGGCTCAATGGCTCGACCAGGGGCGGCGGGCGCGGGTGGAGTTCGGTTGGTGAGCGGCCTCGGCGATTGAGGCATAATCAAGCTTGATCAAGGAGTGAGCAAGTGACACACGAGCATATCGATCAAAAGGTCCTGAGCGACCTGCAGGAGGTCATGGAAGATGGCTACCTGCAGTTGCTGGAAACCTTCCTGGAAGACTCCGAGCGCCGTCTCAGTCAGTTGCACGAGGCCAAGGACGCCAGCGAGTTGGGGATGGCCGCCCACAGCTTCAAGGGCAGCAGCAGCAACATGGGCGCAGTGGGCCTGGCCAGTCTGTGCCAGCAGCTCGAGGAGCGTGTGCGGCAACAGCCTTTGTATGGCATCGAGGACCTGATCAATCGGATCGACCAGGAGTTCGTCGAGGTCCAGCGCTTCTACCGTAGCGAGCGCGAGCGGGTTTCTGCAGGCTGACGGCAAAACTGGCGCGAGTTTTGCCTGTCTTCACCCAGATTCTATTTCGGTTCACTGGCGTGGAGAGTTTCAATGCCTGTCGCATCCAATCCCTTGTTGCAAGCCGGCCTCGCCAACGCGACCTCGCGGGCGACCAGTCCTGCGGCGGACAAAACCCCGCAAGCACCGGGCAATCAGGGCAGCGGCTTCGACCAGCTGATGGCCCGACAGCAGAGCGACAAGATGCCGGTGCGCAACGACAAGGCCTCTGTGCCGGCGCCCAAGGACAAGCCTGACTTCAATGCCGGCGGCAAGGGCGGCAACGACCGATCTTCGCCGGTTGCCGGTAATGGCAAGAACTTGCCAGCCAACAGCAGCAAGGCCGCATCGGCCGCTGACAAGAACAACCAGGGTAGCGACAGCACTCAACAGGCGGGTGACAGTACCCAGCAGGCTTCCAGCGACGGCAATCAGGCAAGCGACTCGAGCTCCCTGGACGCCAGCCTGGTGGCAGGGCAGGTGACCGACGCCCAGGCGGGTGCGCAATTGCTCCAGGCCCAGGCCGAAGCCGTCGCCCCGGTGCTGCAGGCCGCGATCCAGCAGCCTGCTGCGCAACCTGTTCCTGAAGCGCTGGCGCCGCCAGTCGCCGAGCAGGCCGACAGCGACTTCGATCCCGAGGCCGACGCCCTGGCGAACATGCCGACCTTGCGCCTGGCGCTCGAGCAGAGCGCCCAGGCCAAAGGCACCACCTCGACGCACGCCTCTGGCCAGGGGGACAAGACCCAGGCCCAGGACGACAGTGCCCAGGCCAACGTCAATACCTTGGCGAACCTGGCGGTCAAGCCTGAGGGCGAATCCGAGCGCGGACAATCACAGCCTGGCGAAAAAGGCTTCTCCGAGCTGTTGTCCAATGGTCTGAAGGACGTCAAGCATGCCGACAGCGACACCCGCGTGGACGATTTCGCCAATCGCCTGGCCAACCTGACCCAGGCCGTCACCGCCAAGACTGCCCATGCCGTACCGCCGACCAATCCGCTGCACCAACCCCTGGCGATGAATCAGGGGGCCTGGACCGAAGGGTTGGTCAACCGCGTCATGTACCTGTCGAGCCAGAACCTCAAGTCGGCCGACATCCAGCTCGAGCCTGCAGAGCTGGGGCGACTGGACATTCGCGTCAATGTCGCGTCGGACCAGGCCACCCAGGTGACTTTCATCAGTGGTCACGCCGGCGTGCGCGATGCGCTCGACAGCCAACTGTACCGTCTGCGCGAACTGTTCGCCCAGCAGGGGCTGGCCCAGCCTGACGTCAACGTCGCCGACCAGTCGCGTCAGCAACAGCAGCAGGCCCAGCAGGGTGGATCGAATCTGTCTGGTGTGGCTGCGCGTCGGGCCGGGGAGGCGGGCGAGGACGGTGAGCTGGCCGATGCTTCACGGCCGGTGGAGCAGCAGGTGGTGATCGGCGACAGTGCGGTCGATTACTACGCCTGATCATTCGGGGCCGCGTCTGACACCGGTGCGGACCGTTGTAAGCAACTGTCTTGCTCAAATCTAGAAGCCAGCCCAAATCCCTGTGGGAGCGGGCTTGCCCGCGAAAAATACACCGCGCTGCCTGGCACGGGCTACGCCCGTGTTCGCGGGCAAGCCCGTTCCTACCAGGACTGTCCCGTCAGCCACACCGTTATAGCGCTCGCAACCTCCTCAAGCCCGCTCGGCCAAATCTGGCATAACACTTGCTCAGCCACGTCATCCTTTCTTGAAACCCCGATGGACGACGGATTATTGGCATGGCGAAGAGCGACGCAGTCAAAGACCCCGCCACTAAAGGCAAACTGAAGCTGATCCTGCTGCTGGTGCTGGCCTTGCTGCTGGCCGTGGGCCTGTCGGTGGGCGCCACCTGGTTCATCATGCACAAGAACGAGCCTGCACCTGCGGCCGACCCTGCCGTGGCCAGCGTCAAGCAAGCGGCGATCTACGAGCCCCTGGCGCCGGCCTTCGTGGTCAATTTCAACCAGAACGGCCGCCAGCGCTACATGCAGGTGAGCATTACCCTGCAGGGCCGCAACCAGGCGGACCTCGATGCGCTGAAAGTGCACATGCCGGTGATTCGCAACAATCTGGTGATGATGTTCTCCGGGCAAGGCTTCGACAGCCTGGCCAGCAGTGCCGTGGGCCAGGAAATGCTGCGCCAGAAGGCCACTGCGGTGGTCCAGGAAGTGGCGCAGAAGGAAGTCGGCAAGCCGGTCATCGACCAGTTGCTGTTCACCAATTTCGTATTGCAGTAGGAGCACACTCGATGGCCGTGCAGGACCTGCTGTCCCAGGATGAGATCGATGCCCTGCTGCATGGGGTCGACGATGGGCTGGTACAGACCGAGAGCGCTGCCGAACCCGGTGGCGTCAAGAGCTACGACCTGACCAGCCAGGACCGGATCGTCCGCGGTCGGATGCCGACCCTGGAGATGATCAACGAGCGCTTCGCCCGTTACACCCGCATCAGCATGTTCAACCTGCTGCGTCGCTCCGCCGACGTGGCGGTGGGTGGCGTGCAGGTGATGAAGTTCGGCGAGTACGTGCATTCGCTGTACGTGCCGACCAGCCTCAATCTGGTCAAGATCAAGCCGCTGCGCGGCACCTCGCTGTTCATCCTCGACGCCAAGCTGGTGTTCAAGCTGGTGGACAACTTCTTCGGTGGCGACGGTCGCCACGCCAAGATCGAAGGGCGTGAGTTCACCCCGACCGAGCTGCGTGTGGTGCGCATGGTCCTGGACCAGTGCTTCGTCGACCTCAAGGAAGCCTGGCAGGCGATCATGCCGGTGAACTTCGAATACATGAACTCCGAGGTCAACCCGGCCATGGCCAACATCGTCGGGCCCAGCGAGGCGGTGGTGGTCTCGACCTTCCACATCGAGCTCGATGGCGGCGGCGGCGACCTGCACGTGACCATGCCGTATTCGATGATCGAACCGGTGCGCGAAATGCTCGATGCCGGTTTCCAGTCCGACCTGGACGACCAGGACGAGCGTTGGGTCAAGGCCCTGCGCGAGGACGTGCTGGACGTCAATGTGCCGCTCTCGGCCACCGTTGCCCGTCGTCAGCTCAAGCTACGCGACATCCTGCACATGCAGCCGGGCGATGTGATTCCGGTAGAGCTGCCCGAACACCTGGTACTGCGCGCCAACGGCGTGCCGTCGTTCAAGGCGCGCCTGGGCTCGCACAAGGGCACCCTGTCGCTGCAGATCATCGACCCGATCGAGCGCCGCTGACGGCGAGCCGGTCGCACTACGAATTGAAAGCCTGTCGAGGACTTTATGGCTAACGAAAACGAGATCACCTCCCCAGAGGAACAGGCCCTGGCCGATGAGTGGGCGGCAGCCCTGGAAGAAACCGGTGATGCCGGCCAGGCGGACATCGATGCGCTGCTGGCAGCTGACAATGGTCGCTCCTCTGGCGCAGGTCGCCTGCCGATGGAAGAGTTCGCCAGCTCCCCGCGGCCGAGCGAGAACGTCGGCCTGGAAGGGCCGAACCTGGACGTTATCCTGGACATTCCAGTGAGCATCTCCATGGAGGTGGGCGCCACGGAAATCAGCATTCGCAACCTGCTGCAACTGAACCAGGGGTCGGTCATCGAGCTCGATCGCCTGGCAGGCGAACCGCTGGATGTACTGGTCAATGGCACGCTGATCGCCCATGGCGAAGTGGTGGTGGTCAACGAGAAGTTCGGCATTCGCCTGACCGACGTGATCAGCCCCAGCGAACGCATCAAGAAGCTGCGCTGAGTGAAGGGCCTGATACGCGGCGTCGCCGCCCTGGGCACATTGCTCGCCAGCGAGGTGGTGATCGGCGCAGCTGACCCCGCGTCGGTGCCGGCCAGCACGTCCGCGCCCGGCGGCATGGGTGGGCAACTGGCGCAGATGGTCTTCGGTCTGCTCGTGGTGGTGGGCGCCATCTTCCTGCTCGCCTGGCTTTTGCGCCGCCTGCAGGTGGCACAGCCGCGCGGCGGGCAGGTGATCGAGATCGTCGGCAGCCGAGCCCTCGGCCCGCGCGACCGCCTGCTGCTGGTGCAGGTGGGCAAGGAACAGATCCTGATCGGCCACAGCCCTGGCAGCATCGAAGCGTTGCACGTCATGGCCGAGCCCGTGGAGGTGCCTGTTGGCGCGCGCCAGGCGGCACCGGAATTCGCCCAGCGGCTGCTCGAGCTGATGGGCAAGGACCAGAAGGACAAGAAGTGATGAGCGGCGCGCTGCGCTTACTGTTGACCCTGGCGCTGCTGCTGGCCGCGCCCGTGGCCCTGGCCGCCGATCCGTTGTCGATCCCGGCCATCACCCTGTCCAATGGGCCGGACGGCCAGCAGGAATATTCGGTCAGCCTGCAGATCCTGCTGATCATGACGGCGCTGAGCTTCATTCCGGCGTTCGTCATCCTGATGACCAGCTTTACCCGCATCATCATCGTCTTCTCCATCCTGCGCCAGGCCCTGGGCCTGCAGCAGACGCCGTCGAACCAGTTGCTCACCGGCATGGCCCTGTTCCTGACCATGTTCATCATGGCGCCGGTGTTCGATCGGGTGAATCGTGACGCGTTGCAGCCCTACCTGAACGAACAGATGACCGCGCAACAGGCCATCGACAAAGCCCAGGGGCCGCTGAAGGACTTCATGCTGGCGCAGACCCGGCAAAGCGATCTGGACCTGTTCATGCGCCTGTCCAAGCGCACCGACATCGCCGGCCCCGACCAGGTGCCGCTGACCATCCTGGTGCCGGCATTCGTCACCTCCGAGCTCAAGACCGCGTTCCAGATCGGCTTCATGATCTTCATCCCGTTCCTGATCATCGACATGGTGGTCGCCAGCGTGCTGATGGCGATGGGTATGATGATGCTGTCGCCGCTGATCATCTCGCTGCCGTTCAAGATCATGCTGTTCGTCCTGGTCGATGGCTGGGCGCTGATCATGGGTACGCTGGCCGGCAGTTTCGGCGGCGTCTGAGGCCGCTCAAGGAGAGTTTTCGATGACCCCTGAAGTTGCCGTCGACCTGTTCCGCGATGCGCTCTGGCTGACGGCCCTGATGGTAGCGGTACTGGTGGTGCCGAGCCTGCTGGTCGGCCTGCTGGTGGCGATCTTCCAGGCGGCCACGCAGATCAACGAACAGACCCTGAGTTTCCTGCCGCGCCTGCTGGTGATGCTGATCACCCTGATCGTGGTCGGTCCGTGGCTGGTGCAGAAGTTCATGGAATACATGACCGGCCTGTACAGCGGCATTCCGCAGTTGATCGGATGATGAGCCCATGCTCGAGCTGAGCGCCGCGCAGATCGGCACCTGGGTCGCCACCTTCATCCTGCCGCTGTTTCGCGTGGCAGCGGTGCTGATGACCATGCCGGTGTTCGGTACGCGCATGCTGCCGGCGCGCATACGCCTGTATGTGGCGGTCGCGATCACCGTGGTGATCGTGCCCGGCCTGCCGCCGCTGCCCGAGTTCGAGCCCTTGAGCGTGCGTGGCGTGCTGCTGTGCGCCGAACAGATCATCGTCGGCGCGCTGTTCGGGTTTTCCTTGCAGATGCTGTTCCAGGCGTTCGTCGTCGCCGGGCAGATCGTGGCGATTCAGCTGGGCATGGCGATGGCCTCGATGATCGACCCGGCCAACGGCGTCAACGTAGCGGTGGTCGGGCAGTTCCTGACCATGCTGGTGAGTGTGCTGTTCCTGCTGATGAACGGCCACCTGGTGGTGATCGAGGTACTGACCGAAAGCTTCACCACGCTGCCGGTGGGCAATGCCCTGGTGGTCGCGCATTTCTGGGAGATTGCCGGACGCCTGGGCTGGGTGCTGGGAGCGGGGCTGGTTCTGATCCTGCCAGTCATCGCAGCCCTGTTGGTGATCAACATCGCCTTTGGTGTGATGACCCGAGCCGCGCCACAGCTGAACATCTTCTCCATTGGTTTCCCGCTGACCCTGGTGCTGGGGCTGGCCATCTTCTGGGTCGGGCTTGCCGACATCCTCTCGCACTACCAGCAACTGGCCAGCGAGGCCTTGCAGTGGCTGCGTGAGCTGGCACGGGCGCCCTGAGCATGGCAGAGAGCGAGAGCGGTCAGGACAAGACAGAGGAACCTACCGAGAAGCGCAAGCGCGACGCACGGGAAAAGGGTGACATCGCCCGTTCCAAAGAGCTCAACACCTTTGCGGTGACCCTGGGTGGCGCCGGCGCCTTGCTGGCCTTCGGCGGCCACCTTGCCGAAACCCTGATGACGCTGATGCGCGTGAACTTCAGCCTGTCGCGCGAAGTGATAGTCGACGAGCGGGCCATGGGCGCCTTCCTGATGGCCTCGGGCAAGATGGCCATCTGGGCTACCCAGCCGGTGCTGGTGCTGCTGTTCGTCGTATCGTTCGTGGCCCCTATCGCCCTGGGCGGCTTTCTGTTTTCCGGCTCCTTGCTGCAGCCCAAGTTCAGCCGGATGAACCCGCTGTCCGGGATCAAGCGCATGTTCTCGCTGAACTCGCTGACCGAACTGCTCAAGGCGGTGGCCAAGTTCTTCCTGGTGCTGGTGGTGGCGCTGGTGGTGCTGGCCAACGACCGCGAGGCGCTGATGGCGATTGCCAAGGAGCCGCTCGAGCAGGCGATCATCCACAGCGTGCAGGTGGTGGGCTGGAGCGCCTTGTGGATGGCGGCGGGTCTGCTGCTGATCGCCATCGTCGATGTGCCGTTCCAGCTCTGGCAGACGCACAAGAAGCTGAAGATGACCAAGCAGGAAGTGCGCGACGAATACAAGGATACCGAGGGCAAGCCGGAGGTGAAGCAGCGCATTCGCCAACTGCAGCGCGAGGCGTCGCAGCGCAGGATGATGGCGGCGGTGCCCGAGGCCGATGTGATCATCACCAACCCGACGCACTATGCCGTGGCGCTCAAGTACGACCCGGAGAAGGGCGGTGCGGCGCCGCTGCTGCTGGCCAAGGGCACCGACTTCCTGGCCTTGAAGATCCGCGAGATCGGCCAGGAGCACAAGGTACAGATCCTCGAATCGCCGGCGCTGGCACGGGCGATCTACTACTCCACGGAGCTTGAGCACGAGATTCCGGCCGGTCTGTACCTGGCAGTGGCGCAGGTGCTGGCGTACGTGTTCCAGATTCGCCAGTACCGCTCGGGCAAGGGCAAGCCGCCCGAGCCGCTGAAGAAGGATCTGCCGATCCCGCCGGACCTGCAGCGCGACAGTTGATTCTGTAGGCGCGGGCTTGCCCGCGAAAAGAACACCGCCGTGGACCGCGAAAACACCGCAACAGAGCGCCTGGCCCCGTACCCCGGCAAAGTTGGAAAGCTTCTTGCAAAGCCACGCCCAAGCGCCGTCCAGGCGTCAAAGTTTTGCTTGAAGAGGATACCCGGTGGATCGCGCACAGTTAATCAGCAACGCCCGTAACAACCTGGCCGGTCTCGGTCGGGGGAACCTGGGTGTACCGCTGTTGCTGCTGGTGATGCTGGCAATGATGATGTTGCCCATCCCGCCGTTCCTGCTCGATGTGTTCTTCACCTTCAACATCGCGCTGTCGATCGTGGTCCTGCTGGTCTGCGTCTACGCCCTGCGCCCACTGGATTTCGCCGCCTTTCCGACCATCCTGCTGGTGGCGACGCTGCTGCGCCTGGCGCTCAACGTCGCCTCGACCCGCGTGGTCATGCTCCACGGCCAGGAGGGCCACGGAGCGGCGGGCAAGGTGATACAGGCCTTCGGTGAGGTGGTGATCGGCGGCAACTACGTGGTCGGTGCGGTGGTGTTCGCCATCCTGATGATCATCAACTTTGTCGTGGTGACCAAGGGTGCCGGGCGTATTTCCGAGGTGAGCGCGCGCTTCACCCTCGACGCCATGCCCGGCAAGCAGATGGCCATCGACGCCGACCTCAACGCCGGCTTGATCGACCAGGCCCAGGCCAAGGCGCGCCGTGCCGAGGTCGCCCAGGAGGCCGAGTTCTACGGTTCGATGGACGGTGCCAGCAAGTTCGTGCGTGGCGACGCCATTGCCGGCCTGCTCATCCTGTTCATCAACCTCATCGGCGGCATGCTCATCGGCATGCTGCAGCATGGCATGACCTTCAGCGACGCCGGCAAGGTGTACGCTTTGTTGACCATCGGTGACGGTTTGGTGGCGCAGTTGCCCTCGCTGCTGCTGTCCACTGCGGCCGCGATCATGGTCACCCGCGCCTCGGGCTCCGAGGACATGGGCAAGCTGATCAACCGGCAGATGTTCGATTCGCCCAAGGCGCTGGCCGTTTCCGGCGCGCTGATGGTGGTGATGGGGCTGGTGCCGGGTATGCCACACATCGCCTTCCTCAGCCTCGGCGTGCTGGCCGGCGGCGGCGCCTACATGGTGTGGAAGAAGCAGCAGAAGGCCAAGCTCCTGGCCGTGCAGGAAGCGCAGCGCCAACAGGATCTGCTGCCATCGCCGCAGCGCGCCATGGAAACCAAGGAGCTGGGCTGGGACGACGTCACGCCGATCGACATGATCGGCCTGGAAGTCGGTTATCGCCTGATTCCGCTGGTCGACCGCAACCAGGGCGGCCAGTTGCTGGCGCGGATCAAGGGCGTGCGCAAGAAACTCTCGCAAGACCTGGGCTTTCTCATGCCCACCGTGCACATTCGCGACAACCTCGACCTGCAGCCCAGTGCCTATCGCCTGACGCTGATGGGGGTGATCCTGGCCGAGGCCGAGATCTACCCCGACCGCGAGCTGGCGATCAACCCTGGACAGGTGTTCGGCACTCTCAATGGTATCGCCGCGCGCGACCCGGCCTTTGGTCTGGAGGCGGTGTGGATCGATGTGGCCCAGCGCGCCCAGGCGCAGTCCTTGGGTTACACGGTGGTCGATGCCAGCACCGTGGTCGCTACTCACCTCAACCAGATCCTGCAGAAGCACTGCCACGAGCTGATCGGCCATGAAGAGGTCCAGCAGTTGCTGCAGGTGCTGTCCAAGGCATCGCCGAAACTTGCCGAGGAATTGGTGCCAGGTGTCATTTCCTTGTCGGGGTTGCTCAAGGTCCTGCAGGCCCTGCTTGCCGAGCAGGTGCCCGTGCGTGACATCCGCAGCATTGCCGAGGCCATCGCCAACAATGCCGCCAAGAGTCAAGATACCGCCGCGTTGGTGGCGTCGGTGCGGGTCGGCTTGTCACGCGCCATCGTGCAAAGCATTGTCGGCGTTGAGTCCGAGCTGCCTGTGATCACCCTTGAGCCAAGGTTGGAACAGATCTTGCTCAATAGTCTGCAAAGGGCCGGGCAGGGTCAGGAAGACGGTGTTCTTCTTGAGCCGAGCATGGCCGAGAAGTTGCAGCGTTCGCTGATCGAGGCGGCGCAGCGCCAGGAGATGCAAGGCCAGCCGGCCATCCTCCTGGTCGCCGGCCCGATCCGTGCCATGCTGTCGAGATTCGGTCGTCTGGCCGTGCCCAACCTGCATGTGCTGGCGTACCAGGAAATACCGGACAACAAGCAAGTCACCATCGTTGCCACCGTGGGCCCTAACGGCTGAGGTAGTGGGTTATGCAAGTTAAGCGTTTTTTCGCCGCCGATATGCGTCAGGCCATGAAGCTGGTCCGTGATGAGCTTGGCGCCGATGCCGCAATCATCGGCAACCGGCGTATCGCCGGCGGTGTCGAACTGACGGCCGCGCTGGACTACAAGCTGTCCGCCCTGGCCCCACGCGTGCCGAATGTCGAGCTCGAGGACGAGCTGCGCAAGACCCATTCGCGCATCGCCACCGCCCAGGCCGAGCTGGATGGGCGTGGTGACGCCGAACTCGGCAACCGGCAATTGTTTGCCGGCCTGTCGCTGACCGCGTCCGAGCCGCTGGTCGAGCCGCATGTGGATGTTCCGGCGCCTGCGCCGGCCCCTGCGGCCCCGACGGTCGACAAGCGCGTCTTCGACGCTATGCGTTCGGAGCTTTCGGGCTTGCGCGAGCTGCTCGAAGTGCAGCTTGGCTCGCTTGCCTGGGGCCAATTGCAGGGCAACAAGCCGCAGCAGGCCAACCTCTGGCGTCGCTTGCAGCGCCTGGGCCTGTCTGGCCCGATCGCTCGTGATCTGCTTGAGCGGGCCGGTGAGATCGAAGACCCGCGTCAGGCTTGGCGCATGGTCCTGGCACACCTGGCGCGCCTGATCGAGGTGCCTGAGGTAGAGCCGATCGAGGAGGGCGGGGTCATCGCCATGGTCGGCCCGGCCGGCATGGGCAAGACCACCACCCTGGCCAAGCTCGCCGCGCGCTATGTGCTCAAGTACGGCTCGCAGCAGCTGGCGCTGGTGAGCATGGACAGCTACCGCATCGGTGCCCAGGAGCAGCTCAAGACCCTCGGGCGCATCCTCAATGTGCCGGTGACCTATGTCGATCCGGGCCAGTCGCTGGCCCAGGCCCTGGAACCACTGCTGCGCAAGCGCGTGGTGCTGATCGACACCGCCGGTCTTCAGGCCAGCGATCCGGCGCTGCGCATGCAGCTCGAATCGCTCGCCAGCCGCGGCATCGCCGCCAAGAACTACCTGGTACTGGCCACCACCAGCCAGAAACAGGTGCTGACCGCCGCCTATCACAGCTACAAGCGCTGTGGCCTGGCCGGTTGCATCCTGACCAAGCTCGATGAAACGGGCAGCCTCGGCGAAGTGCTGAGCCTGGCCATCAGTCACGAACTGCCCGTGGCCTATCTCACCGATGGTCCGCGCATTCCTGACGACCTGCAGTTGCCGCGCAAGCATCAGTTGGTGAGCCGCGCGGTCAGCGTGCAGTTGCAGGAAGAGCCCAGCGAAGAGGCCATGGCCGACATGTTCGCTGATCTCTACCACAATCCCGATAAGCGCGCGGGTTGAAGATGAACGGCGCAGGGGGTCGACAGCGGCCCTTCAAGTGGGCAGGTCCCACGCGAGACAAGGTAAAGAACAGACATGGGTAGCATGCATCCCGTACAGGTGATCGCCGTCACCGGTGGCAAAGGTGGCGTCGGCAAGACCAACGTTTCAGTGAACCTGTCCCTGGCGCTGGCTGAACTCGGCCGCCGGGTCATGCTGCTGGACGCCGACCTGGGTCTGGCCAACGTCGACGTGCTGCTGGGGTTGACCCCCAAACGTACCCTGGCCGACGTCATCGAAGGACGCTGCGAGCTGCGCGACGTGCTGTTGCAGGGGCCGGGCGGCGTGCGCATCGTGCCGGCGGCCTCGGGTACCCAGAGCATGGTGCACCTGGCGCCAGCCCAGCATGCCGGGCTGATCCAGGCGTTCAGCGAGATCGGCGACAACCTCGATGTATTGGTGATCGACACCGCTGCAGGTATCGGTGACTCGGTGGTCAGTTTCGTTCGCGCGGCGCAGGAAGTGTTGCTGGTGGTGTGCGACGAGCCCACCTCGATCACCGACGCCTACGCCCTGATCAAGCTGCTCAACCGCGATTACGGCATGAATCGTTTCCGCGTCCTGGCCAACATGGCGCAGAGCCCGCAGGAAGGACGCAACCTGTTCGCCAAGCTGACCAAGGTCACCGACCGTTTCCTCGACGTGGCCTTGCAGTACGTGGGCGCCGTGCCCTACGACGAATGCGTGCGCAAGGCGGTGCAGAAGCAGCGCGCCGTGTACGAGGCCTTCCCGCGCTCCAAATGCGCCCTGGCGTTCAAGGCCATTGCGCAGAAGGTCGACAGCTGGCCGCTGCCGGCCAACCCGCGCGGGCACCTGGAGTTCTTCGTCGAGCGCCTGGTACAGCCCACCAGTGCGGGGCCGGTGCTATGAGTGCGAGCGGATTCAAGATGTACAGCAAGGCGTCCAAGGACGCTCAGTACGAGCTGGTCGAGCGCTATGCCCCGCTGGTCAAGCGGATTGCCTATCACCTGTTGGCACGCCTGCCGGCCAACGTGCAGGTCGAGGACCTGATCCAGGCCGGCATGATCGGCCTGCTGGAAGTGGCCAACAAGTACGACGCCAGCAAGGGTGCGAGCTTCGAGACCTATGCCGGCATCCGCATCCGTGGCGCCATGCTCGACGAGGTGCGCAAGGGTGATTGGGCGCCGCGTTCGGTGCACCGCAACACGCGCATGGTCAGTGACGCGATTCGCGCCGTCGAAGCAAGAACCGGTCGTGACGCTAAAGATCACGAGGTTGCTGCCGAACTCCAATTGGGTCTCGACGATTATTACGGGATTCTGAACGATACCTTGGGCAGCCGCCTGTTCAGTTTCGACGACCTGCTGCAGGACGGCGAACACGAAGGGCTTCACGAGGACGGTGTCAGCGGCCAGGTCGAGCCGTCGCGTGACCTGGAAGACGAACGCTTCCAGGCTGCACTGACCGACGCGATCGCCAACCTGCCGGAGCGCGAGCGCCTGGTCCTGGCGCTGTACTACGACGAAGAGTTGAACCTCAAGGAAATCGGGGAAGTGCTGGGGGTCAGCGAATCGCGTGTCAGCCAGTTGCACAGCCAGTGCGCGGCGCGTCTGCGCAGTCGGTTGGGTGAATGGCGAGCGCGGTGAACCCGGGTTCGATGCAGTCGTTTTACGTGGTGCCGAATTGATTGAGCGCGCGCTTGTGAGACGAGCGCGTTTAAGACTGCTTGGAGGTCTAATTGAACAAAGATATGAAAATCCTCATCGTTGACGACTTCTCGACGATGCGGCGGATCATCAAGAACCTGTTGCGTGATCTGGGCTTCACCAACACCGACGAAGCCGACGATGGCACCACGGCTCTGCCGATGCTCGAAAGCGGTCACTACGACTTCCTGGTGACCGACTGGAACATGCCTGGCATGTCCGGCATCGACCTGCTGCGCAAGGTGCGCGCCCACGACCGTCTCAAGGGCATGCCGGTGCTGATGGTGACCGCCGAGGCCAAGCGCGACCAGATCATCGAAGCGGCCCAGGCCGGGGTCAACGGCTATGTGGTCAAGCCTTTCACCGCGCAGGTACTCAAAGAAAAGATCGAAAAGATCTTCGAACGCGTCAACGGCTGAGCCATGTCTGGGGGCGCTATGGAATCAAGAAACGATTCTCTGGGGGAGTTCGAGTCGACCCTGAAGAAGCACGCCGAGCAACTGGTGCAAAGCCTGGAACGCGGCCAGTTCGGCGAGGCGGTGCAGCTGATCCACCAGCTCAACCAGACCCGCGACCGCGGCCTTTATCAGGAAGTGGGCAAGCTCACTCGCGAGCTGCACAGCGCTATCGTCAGTTTCCAGATCGATCCGCGCATGCCGCAGGCCGAGGAAGTGTCGCAGATCACCGACGCCACCGAACGGCTGTCCTACGTGGTCCGGCTGACCGAGAACGCGGCCAATCGCACCATGGACCTGGTCGAGCAAAGCACGCCTGTGCTCAACGATCTGGCATCCGAAGCCCAGAATCTGTCTGCCGACTGGCAGCGCTTCATGCGCCGCGAGGTGGCAGCGCCTGAATTTCGTGAGTTGGTCAAGCGCGTCGACAGTTTCCTGACGCACAGCGCCGAAGGTAACCGCAAGGTGGCCGGCCATCTCAACGATATTCTCCTGGCTCAGGACTATCAGGACCTGACCGGGCAGGTGATCAAGCGGGTGACCGCGCTGGTCACCGAAGTCGAAAGCAATCTGCTCAAGCTCGTGTTGATGGCAAGTCAAGTCGACCGCTTTGCCGGCATCGAACATGACCACGATCAATTGCGCGCTGAAAAAGATGAAGAAAAACATCCAACTCGGGGTGAAGGTCCGCAGATTCATGCCGATAAGCGTGAAGACGTCGTGTCCGGTCAGGACGATGTCGACGATCTGCTGTCCAGCCTGGGTTTTTAGGGAGCACGTTTAATGAGCTTCGGCGCCGATGAAGAAATCCTTCAGGATTTCCTGGTAGAAGCCGGCGAAATCCTCGAGCAACTGTCCGAGCAACTGGTCGAGCTGGAAAGCCGACCTGATGATGCGGACCTGCTCAATGCGATCTTTCGCGGTTTTCACACTGTAAAAGGGGGCGCCGGCTTCCTTCAGCTCAATGAGCTGGTGGAGTGCTGCCACATTGCCGAGAACGTCTTCGACATCCTGCGCAAGGGAGAGCGCCGGGTCGATGCCGAACTGATGGATGTGGTGCTCGAAGCGCTCGACACGGTCAACAGCATGTTTGGCCAGGTTCGCGAGCGCAGCGACATCACCCCGGCCACGCCAGAGCTGCTCGCCGCGCTGTCGCGCCTGGCCGAACCGGCCAGCGCCGATGCCGTGGCACCGGTTGCCGTGGCGGCGGTCGTCGAGGCCCCGGCTGCCGAGGCGGACATCACCGATACCGAGTTCGAGCAACTGCTTGACTCCCTCGACGCGGTCAAGGCCCAGGCCGAGGCGGCCGAGCAGTCGCAGGGCGAAGCCGTTTCCGGCAGTGCCGACGAGATCACCGACGCCGAGTTCGAGTCGCTGCTCGACCAACTGCATGGCAAGGGTCAGTTCTCGCCGGAAGTCGCGGCGAGCGAACCGGAGGCTGCAGTCGCGACGCCGGCCGGTGACGAGATCACCGACGAAGAGTTCGAGGCGCTGCTCGATCAGTTGCATGGCAAGGGCGCTTTTGCCGCCGATGCACTGCCGAGCGTCGAAGCCACCGCCTCTGCGCCAGCGGCCGAACCTGTCGGCGATCACATCACCGACAACGAGTTCGAGGCCCTGCTGGACCAACTGCATGGCAAGGGCAAGTTCAGTGGCGATGCCGTCGCGGCTGAAGCGCCAGCCGTTGCCGTGGCTGCCGCGCCTGCTGCCAAGGCCGAAAGCAAGCCTGTCGCCAAGCCGGCGCCTGCCCCCGCCGCGGCTGCCAAGCCGGCCGCTGCTCCGGCACCGGCACGCGCTGCAGCGCCGGCTGCCGACAAGCATGGCGCCAGCGAAGCGGAAACCACGGTGCGGGTCGATACTGCGCGCCTGGATGAAATCATGAACATGGTCGGCGAACTGGTGCTGGTGCGTAACCGCCTGGTGCGCCTGGGCCTGAATAGCGGCGACGAGGCCATGTCCAAGGCCGTGTCCAACCTCGACGTGGTCACTGCCGACCTGCAGACCGCGGTCATGAAGACCCGCATGCAGCCGATCAAGAAGGTCTTCGGCCGCTTCCCGCGCCTGGTACGCGACTTGGCCCGCCAGCTCAAGAAAGAGATCAACCTGGAGCTGGTCGGCGAAGAGACCGACCTGGACAAGAACCTGGTCGAGGCCCTGGCCGACCCGCTGGTGCACTTGGTGCGCAACGCGGTCGACCATGGCGTCGAGACCCCCGAGGAACGCGAGGCCTCCGGCAAGGCGCGTACCGGTCGGGTGGTGCTGTCGGCCGAGCAGGAGGGTGACCATATCCTGCTGTCGATCTCCGACGACGGCAAAGGCATGGACCCGAACGTCCTGCGCGCCAAAGCGGTCGAGAAGGGCCTGATGGACAAGGATGCAGCCGACCGCCTGAGCGAGTCGGATTGCTACAACCTGATCTTCGCCCCGGGCTTCTCGACCAAGACCGAGATCTCCGACGTGTCCGGCCGCGGTGTGGGCATGGATGTGGTGAAGACCAAGATTTCCCAGCTCAATGGCTCGATCAACATCTTCTCGGCCAAGGGCCAGGGCTCTAAGATCGTCATCAAGGTGCCGCTGACGCTGGCAATCATGCCGACGCTGATGGTGATGCTGGCCAACCAGGCGTTCGCCTTCCCGCTGGTCAACGTCAACGAGATCTTCCATCTCGACCTGTCGCGCACCAACGTGGTCGATGGCCAGGAAGTGGTGATCGTGCGCGACAAGGCGCTGCCGCTGTTCTACCTCAAGCGCTGGCTGGTCCAGGACCAGCAGCACGAGGAGCAGCTCGAAGGGCATGTGGTGATCCTGTCGGTCGGTACTCAGCGCATCGGCTTCGTGGTCGACCAGTTGGTGGGCCAGGAAGAGGTGGTGATCAAGCCGCTGGGCAAGATGCTGCAGGGCACCCCGGGCATGTCCGGCGCCACCATCACCGGTGACGGTCGTATCGCGCTGATCCTCGACGTCCCGAGCATGCTCAAGCGTTACGCCGCCCGGCGTATTTGATTTCGGCGGCGCGACCTGGCGGTTGCGCCGCCTAACGGAGTGTTTATGGCAGTCAAGGTCCTGGTGGTGGATGATTCCGGTTTCTTCCGCCGCCGTGTCTCGGAAATCCTCTCGGCGGACCCGACCATCCAGGTGGTCGGCACCGCGACCAACGGCAAGGAAGCGATCGATCAGGCGCTGGCGCTCAAGCCTGACGTGATCACCATGGACTACGAGATGCCGATGATGGACGGCATTACCGCCGTGCGGCACATCATGCAGCGCTGCCCGACACCGGTCCTGATGTTCTCTTCGCTCACCCACGAAGGTGCGCGTGTCACCCTCGATGCGCTGGACGCAGGGGCGGTCGACTACCTGCCGAAGAACTTCGAGGATATTTCGCGCAACCCCGAGAAGGTCAAGCAGATGCTGTGCGAGAAGGTCCATACCATCTCGCGCAGCAATCGCCGTTTCAGCAGCTTCGCCAGCCACGCGCCAAGCCCGGTTGCCAGCGCTGCGTCGAGCACCAGCCACGCCCCGGCCAGCACCTTGGGCAGCGCTGCACCGACACGCCCTGCGGCGCCGGTACGCAGCGTTGCGCCTGCCGCCAGCCATTCGCCGGCGCCCAAGCGCAAGCCCTACAAGCTGGTGGCCATCGGCACCTCCACAGGCGGCCCGGTGGCCCTGCAGCGGGTGCTGACGCAACTGCCCGCCAACTTCCCGGCCCCCATCGTGCTGATTCAGCACATGCCTGCGGCGTTCACCAAGGCCTTTGCCGAGCGCCTCGACAAGCTGTGCAAGATCAGCGTCAAGGAGGCCGAGGACGGTGATGTGCTGCGTCCAGGCCTTGCGCTGCTGGCCCCGGGAGGCAAGCAGATGATGGTCGATGGCCGTGGCACGGTGAAGATCCTGCCGGGTGACGAACGCCTGAACTACAAACCCTGCGTGGACATCACCTTCGGCTCGGCGGCCAAGACCTACGGTGACAAGGTGCTGTCGGTCGTGCTGACCGGCATGGGTGCCGACGGACGCGAAGGTGCTCGCCTGCTCAAGCAGGGCGGCAGCACCGTATGGGCCCAGGACGAGGCAAGCTGCGTGATCTACGGCATGCCCATGGCGATCGTCAAAGCCAACCTGGCCGACGCCGTGTACAGCCTGGACGAGATCGGCAAGCACCTGGTAGAGGCCTGTGTCTGATGGATGTTCTTAGCCTTATCGGCCTGATCCTGGCGTTCGTCGCCATCGTCGGCGGCAACTTCCTCGAAGGCGGACACGTCGGTGCGCTGCTCAACGGCCCTGCCGGGCTGATCGTCATCGGCGGCACCCTGGCCGCGGCGCTGCTGCAGTCGCCGCTGTCGGCGTTCAAGCGTGCGTTGCAGATCCTGCGCTGGATTTTCTTCCCGCCTCGGGTCGACCTGGCTGGCGGCATCGATCGTGTCGTCAACTGGAGCCTGACTGCGCGCAAGGAAGGCCTGCTGGGGCTGGAGGGCGTCGCCGATGCCGAACCGGACCCATACGCACGCAAAGGTTTGCAGTTGCTGGTCGACGGCGCGGAGCCTGAGTCGATCCGCAGCATTCTCGAGGTCGACTTCCTCACCCAGGAGAGCCGTGACATCCAGGCTGCCAAGGTCTTCGAGAGCATGGGCGGCTACGCGCCGACCATCGGTATCATCGGTGCGGTGATGGGCTTGATCCATGTGATGGGCAACCTGGCCGATCCGTCGCAACTGGGTAACGGCATCGCCGTGGCCTTCGTCGCCACCATCTATGGTGTGGCCAGTGCCAACCTGATCCTGCTGCCGGTGGCCAACAAGCTCAAGGCCATCGTCATGCGCCAGTCGCGTTACCGCGAGATGCTGCTCGAGGGGCTGCTGTCGATCGCCGAAGGCGAGAACCCACGCTCGATCGAGCTGAAGCTGCAAGGCTTCATGGAGTAAGCCATGCGTCGTCGTCGCCATACCGAGGAGCATGAGAACCACGAGCGCTGGCTGGTCTCGTACGCCGACTTCATCACCTTGCTGTTCGCCTTTTTCGTGGTGATGTATTCGATTTCCTCGATCAACGAGGGCAAGTACAAGGTCATTTCCCAGGCGCTGATCGGAGTGTTCAACGACCCCGAGCGCAGCCTCAAGCCGATCCCGATCGGCGATGAGCGCCCGCTGACGATCAAGCCGGCAGAACCCCTGATCAAGGACAGTGACCAGGTCGATGCAGGCCTGGGACAGACCAGCGTCGACCCGCTCAAGACCATCACCGACCAGGTGGCCGATGCCTTCGGCGACTTGATCAAGTCGAACCAGATGACCGTGCTTGGCAATGAGCTGTGGGTGGAGATCGAACTCAACTCGGCATTGTTGTTCGGCAGCGGCGATGCCATGCCAAGCGACATCGCCTTCGAGATCATCGAGAAGGTGGCCCGGATCCTCAAGCCGTTCGCCAACCCGGTGCATGTCGAAGGCTTCACCGACAATCTGCCGATCCGCACTGCCCAGTACCCGACCAACTGGGAGTTGTCGTCGGCGCGCGCGGCGAGCATCGTGCGCTTGCTGGCAATGGAAGGGGTGAGCCCGGCGCGCATGGCCTCGGTGGGTTACGGCGAGTATCAACCGGTCGCCAGCAACGATACCGCCGATGGCCGGGCGCGCAATCGTCGCGTGGTGCTGGTGATTTCGCGCAATCTCGAAGTGCGCCGCAGCCTGACGGGCTCCGGCAGCGCCAACGCCACCCCGGACGCAGCGTTGCGCCGTGCTGGCACACAAAGTGCACCAGCTACGCCAGCCACGACGGTCGGGAGCAATCCCGTCAAATCTCCGTCACCGAATCTATAGAACCGTTCCCGGCGGGACATTTCGCCCATGCTGGGAGGAAGCAACGCACGATGAGAGTCTGGGCAGTAGCCAATCAAAAAGGTGGCGTCGGCAAGACCACCACCACCATCGCCCTGGCCGGCCTGCTGGCCGAGGCGGGCAAGCGCGTGGTCGTCGTCGACCTCGACCCGCACGGCTCGATGACCAGCTATTTCGGGCACAATCCCGACGCCCTGGAGCACAGCTGCTACGACCTGTTCCTGCACAAGGGCGTGGTGCCCGAAGGGCTGCCGGGGCAGTTGCTGCTGCCGACCAGCCATGAGCGTATCTCGTTGCTGCCCTCGAGCACTGCACTGGCGGTGCTGGAGCGCCAGTCGCCGGGCCAGAATGGCCTGGGCCTGGTAATCGCCAAGAGTCTGGCGCAGCTGTGGCAGGATTTCGACTTTGCCCTGATCGACAGCCCGCCCTTGCTGGGTGTGCTGATGGTCAACGCCCTGGCGGCCAGCCAACAACTGGTGATCCCGGTGCAGACCGAGTTCCTCGCGGTCAAGGGCCTGGAGCGGATGGTCGGCACCCTGGCGATGATCAACCGCTCACGCAAGCAGGCGCTACCCTTCCAGATCGTCCCGACCCTGTTCGACCGCCGTACCCAGGCCTCGCTCGGCACGCTCAAAGTGCTGCGCGACACCTACGGCGAGCAGGTCTGGCAGGGTTACATTCCGGTCGACACGCGCCTGCGCGATGCCAGCCGCAACGGCGTCACGCCCTCGCAGTTCGACGGCAAGAGCCGCGGTGTGATCGCCTACCGGGCGCTGCTCAAGCACCTGCTGACCTACCGCAACGCATTGCAGGTGGCCTGATGAACCGCGCTCCGCAGATCACCAGCAAGCCGCAACTGGCCCTGCAGTCGTACCTCGACGGCCTGCTGCAGGAAGCCACCGAGCCGGTTGAAGTGCCTGAGGCGCCGCTGCCGACAGTGCAGCCACAGGCAGCCGAGCCCAGCGACGAATTCGCCGCTGCGGTTCGTGAAGAACAAGCCCGCGATGCCGTCCGCCAGCCTGAGTCGGTGGTGGCGCTCAAACCCTTTGCCGAGCCTGCGCCCAGGATCCTGCCGACGCTGCTGCCGCCGGTGGAGCCGGTGGTCAGCGTGGTCGAAGAGCAAGTGCTGGCCGAGGCTTCGATTCCGGTGCTGACCCAGACCCAAGCCATAGAGCCGGTCGCCCCGCTGGTCGAAGTCCACCTGCCGTCACCTGCTGCACCGGTGCCGCCGGCTACCGTCGACGGGCGTCCGGCCTGGGCAGCGGAGCCTTTCGAATGCCTGCTGTTCGACGTCGCCGGGCTGACCCTGGCGGTGCCGCTGGTGTGCCTGGGGTCGATCTACAGCCTGGCCGGCCAGGAGCTCACGCCGCTGTTCGGCCAACCGGACTGGTTCCTCGGCATCCTCAGTTGCCAGGCCGGCAACCTGAAGGTGCTGGACACCGCACGCTGGGTCATGCCTGACCGCTACCGCGAGGATTTCCGCCAAGGCTTGCAGTACGTGATTTCCGTGCAGGGCTACGAGTGGGGACTGGCGGTGCATCAGGTCAGCCGCTCGCTGCGCCTGGACCCGGCCGAGATCAAGTGGCGCAGCCAGCGTGGCCAACGCCCGTGGCTGGCAGGCACGGTGATCGAACACATGTGCGCCTTGCTCGACGTCGCCGAGCTGGCCGAGCTGATCGCCAGTGGTGCGGTCAAGCAGCTGAATACCAAACACAACTGACATGGGCGCCGCATCTGCCGCGGCCTCAACGAGCACACCGCCAACGGCGGTACAAGAGGGCTAGGGGAATGAAAAAGTCGTCTGCACAAGGTTCCGAAGATCCGATCCTGCAGTGGGTCACCTTCCGTCTGGACAACGAGTCCTACGGCATCAACGTCATGCAGGTGCAGGAAGTCCTGCGCTATACCGAAATCGCTCCAGTGCCGGGTGCGCCGAGCTATGTGCTCGGTATCATCAACCTGCGCGGCAACGTGGTCACCGTGATCGACACCCGCCAGCGTTTCGGCCTGATGCCCTCGGACGTCACCGACAACACCCGTATCGTGATCATCGAGGCGGACAAGCAGGTGGTCGGCATCCTGGTCGACAGCGTGGCCGAAGTGGTCTATCTGCGTCAGTCGGAGATCGAGACTGCGCCGAACGTCGGTAACGAAGAGTCGGCCAAGTTCATCCAGGGCGTGTGCAACAAGAACGGCGAGCTGCTGATCCTGGTCGAGCTGGATAAGATGATGACCGAGGAAGAGTGGTCGGAGCTGGAGAACATCTGAGGTGATCTTCGAGGCTGCGGTAATCCTCCTGGCGCTGTTGTGGGCGCTGAGCCTGTGGTTCTTCCTCAACTACAGCAAGCGCCAGCGCGAGCTGGCCAGTCAGCAGGCCCAGGGCGATGCGCTGCGTGACCAGCGCATCAGGGACCTGGCCAAACGCCTGGATGACTACCAGAACGTCACCGTGCGCATGGGGGAAGCCATCCATGAACTGCGCGCGGCGGTCGCGCCGCTGCCTGACAGGCTCCTGCAACTGGAGCAGCGCGACCCCAACAATGTCACCTTCTCCCAGGCGGCCAAGTTGGTGGGGATGGGCGCAAGCGTGTCCGAACTCACTGAAAGCTGCGGGCTGACCCAGGCCGAGGCGGAGTTGATGAGCAAGTTGCATCGGCGCGACTGAGTGTCGAACGGCACTTATTCGAGCTTGTCATCGCGGGTCGCTTTGCGGCCCCGTTTCTCCCCTCATTCCCTCAGCCAGGATTGGCTGCCGCCGACCCGTACCACTGGTGCTGGCGGTAACAGCTCGTCCATCAGCCGTAGTGCCTGTGCCAGGTCAACGAACAGCCATGAGTTGATGCGCTGGATACCACACAGGTTGTTTATCTCGCGCAGCGTATTCAACAGCGGCAGGCCCGGTCATCCGTCTGAGCCGGGCGATATGGCGATAGAAACCGGCTGTTAGATATAGGTGTCCCAGCACCGGATAGCTCAATGGCTCTAAGGCAGCAGCGGGTTGCCAGGGGTGATGTCACGCTCGCCTGGCGCCGAGTCGTCGAAGTTCTCCGGTACCTTGCCGCGCAGTTGCCAGGCGAAGGCAATGATTTCGGCGATAGTCAGGTACAGCGCTTCGGGGATCTGCTCACCCAGCTCCAGGCGTGCCAGCAGGCTCACCAGTTCGGCGTTCTCGTAGATCGGCACTTCGTGTTCGCGGGCCAGGGCGAGGATGGCTTCGGCCAGTTCGTCCTCACCCTTGGCGCTCAGGGTGGGCGCCTGATCACCGTCGTAGCTCAGGGCAATGGCCTGGCGGGGGGCTTTGTTGCTCATGCGGTTTCATCCACCCAGCGTTGTTCCAGTCGTGTGCGCGGGCCTTGTGGCGGGATGCCGGGGTGACATTCCAGATCGCCAACGTCCAGGCCCCGTGCCAGCAGGCGTTCGCGCAGGCTGCCAAGCTGGCTGTCGATCAGTTCGGCGGTTTGCGGGCGCTCGGCCCACAGCTGGCCGCTGAGTCGGCCTTGGGTGAGCTGGGCCTGGACCTGTAGTGGGCCCAGCGGCGGCAGGTCGAAGGCCAGGTCGATGCGCCACAACGACTCGAGCGGATCGCGCTGCTCGCGCTGCGAGTCGGCTTGTTGCCGTGGGGTGTCCTCGCGTTGCAGCTTGGCCTGCAGCGGGATGAACTCCTGGCCGTGACGCAAGGGGATCTCGGTTTGCCAGGTGGTCTGCTGGTTGCCGCTCTCGGTGGTACCGGTCTGCTGCAGGCTGGCCAGTTGATGACTTTGTACCCGCGAAATGGCGGCGGCGGCCAGGCGCAGCAGTTGCTGCAGGTCGCCTTTTTCTTCCAGGCTTTGCAGCAGACGTGAGGGCAGGGGGAAGGTGCCGGGCTGCGGGCGGCTGCTGACTTGGTCGAGCATGCCCAGGGCGCTGCGGGCCATGCCCGGCAGGACCTGGGCCAGGGCGGTGGCGGCCAGCGCCGGATTGAATGTAGGGTTGCCCGGAACGCTCGGCAAGACTTGCGCCACCAGGCGCACCAGTTGCGCCTTGAGGTCTGGAGCCACTCCCGCGCCAAGGCCGCCGAGCAGCTTGGCTTCGAGAAACGCGCCACTGTTGTTCAGCGCCTGGGCGATGCTCTTGGCGTCGCCCAGCTGTGCGGGGGTTGGCAGGCTGGCCAGCAGGCGCGCGGCGGTAGCGCTCAGCTCGCTGTTGCCAGCGGGGGCGCTGGCGATCTGCTGCAAGGCGTTGAGCAAGGTTGGCAGCGACGCCTGGCGGCTGGTTTGGGTCAGCAGTTGCTGGGCGATGGTCAGTTGGTCCTGGCGCCCGCTCAGGGGTACGAAGCGCAGCGACTGGTCGCCTTGCACCAGCGCGCTGAGCAGGCTGCCGACCGCCAACGGACGTGGGCTGTCGATGGTCAGGGTGGCGCCGGCCTGGCTGCTGTTGAGCAGACTCACCAGCGAGCGGAACGCTGTGCTCTGCGCCGCGCCGCCGGGCAGTGCCTGGCTGGTCAGCACCTTGCCTTGCAGCAAGGTGCCGATCGGTATCTTGCCGGTGTCGAGCTGAGTGAGGGTGGCGATGTTGCTGGCGCTGGCCTGTTGGAAAACCACCGCCAGGCGGTTGCTATCGGCTTGGCCGAGCGTGATCTGGCTGCCGGGGGGCAGGGGCTGGTTGGCACTGGCCTGCACCTGGGTCTGGTTGCCGTTGGGCAGGCTCAGGCGCAACAGCATCATGAAGTCCTGGCCTACCTGGCGCAGGTTCAGCACTTCGGCCTGGGCAGTCTGGCCCGGGGGGATCAGGCCGGGTTGCGCTTGACTCAGGCGCAGCAGCTCACCGGTCAGGCTGGCCTTGGCCACCTGCGCTGCGAATGCGCTTTGTGCGCCGAGACTATTGATTTCCGTCATGATTGTATACAACCTGTCGAGCCAGCCCTCTTGGCAGCGGGATGGCACATGTAATAATGCCGGTCGCGTTGCCACTGCCAGTATAACGGCCAGTGGCAGGGCGACTTGAGACAAGGGTGTTGATCTGCGGTGTTTCATTCGCGGGCAAGCCCGCTCCCACAGGATCGCTGCTGCCTCTGTGGGAGCGGGCTTGCCCGCGAAGAAGGCGCATTGCTCGACACGCCATGAACAGCATAAGGCGAAACCGTGACCCTCCACCTCCAAGCCGCGAACCTTGCCTGCGAGCGCGACTGGCGACTGCTCTTCGAGCACCTTGACTTCGAACTGCGCCCCGGCGACATGCTGCAGGTCAGCGGCCCCAATGGCAGCGGCAAGACCAGCCTGCTGCGCCTGTTGGCCGGCCTGATGCAGCCGACGGCAGGGCAGATCCTGCTCGATGGCCGCGCCCTCGGCGAGCAGCGCCATGCTCTGGCCAGTATCCTGCTGTGGATCGGGCATGCTGCCGGGATCAAGGAGTTGCTGACGGCCGAAGAGAACCTTGCCTGGCTCTGCGCCCTGCATCGACCCGCGACCCGCGAGGGCATCTGGACGGCTCTCGAGGCGGTCGGCCTGCGCGGATTCGAGGATGTGCCTTGCCACACCCTCTCGGCCGGCCAGCAGCGCCGCGTCGCCCTGGCCCGCCTGTACCTGGACTGCCCGCCACTGTGGATCCTCGATGAACCGTTCACCGCCCTCGACAAGCAGGGGGTGGCCCAGCTCGAAGCGCACCTGGCCGCGCACTGCGAGCAGGGGGGCACGGTGGTGCTGACCACCCATCACAACCTCGAGCACAGACCGTCCGGCTACCGTGAACTCAACCTGGGGCAGTGGGCGGCATGAGCGTATTCCTTCTGTTGCTGCGCCGCGAAGCGCGCCTGTTGTTCCGTCGCCCGGCGGAGCTGGCCAACCCGCTGGTGTTCTTCGCCATCGTCGTGGCGCTGTTTCCGCTGGCGGTCGGCCCCGAGACGCAATTGTTGCAAACCTTGTCGCCTGGACTGGTCTGGGTCGCGGCCTTGCTCGCGGTATTGCTGTCGTTGGACGGCCTGTTCCGCAGCGATTTCGAGGATGGCTCGCTGGAGCAGTGGGTGCTATCACCGCATCCACTGCCATTGCTGGTGCTGGCCAAGGTTCTGGCGCACTGGACCTTTTCCGGGCTGGCGCTGGTATTGTTGGCGCCACTGCTGGCGCTGATGCTGGGTTTGCCAGTCGCCTGCCTGCCGGTGCTGCTCGGCTCGCTGCTGCTCGGCACTCCGGTGCTGAGCTTGCTGGGGGCGGTGGGCGCGGCGTTGACGGTCGGGCTCAAGCGCGGTGGTTTGCTGCTGGCGTTGCTTATTCTGCCGTTGTATATCCCTGTATTGATCCTGGGCAGTGGTGCGTTGCAGGCGGCGTTGCAGAATATGCCCGCGACCGGACACCTGCTCTGGCTGGCCAGCCTGACCGCCCTGGCCGTGACACTGACACCCTTTGCGATAGCGGCCGGCCTGAAGATCAGCGTCGGCGAATAACGAGTCCCGGGCACCGAAGCCCGGCAAAGACCCTGGATGTACCCTGATGAAAATGAGCTGGACGTGGTTCCACAAACTGGGTTCCCCCAAATGGTTCTATGCCATCAGCGGCCGCATGCTGCCGTGGCTGACCATCGCTGCGGTGCTCCTGCTGCTGGTGGGCATCGCCTGGGGCCTGGCTTTCGCCCCGCAGGACTACCAGCAGGGCAACAGCTTCCGCATCATCTATATCCACGTCCCTGCGGCCATGCTCGCGCAGTCCTGCTACGTGCTGCTGGCGGTCGCCGGTGTGGTGGGGCTGGTGTGGAAGATGAAGCTGGCCGACGTCGCCCTGCAGTGCGCCGCCCCCATCGGCGCCTGGATGACCGCAGTGGCGCTGGTCACCGGGGCGATCTGGGGCAAACCGACCTGGGGCAGCTGGTGGGTGTGGGACGCGCGCCTGACCTCGATGCTGATCCTGCTGTTCCTGTACTTCGGCATCATCGCTCTGGGCCAGGCCATCAGTAACCGTGACAGCGCCGCCAAGGCCTGCGCGGTGCTGGCCATCGTCGGCGTGGTCAACATCCCGATCATCAAGTACTCGGTGGAGTGGTGGAACACCCTGCACCAGGGCGCCACCTTCACCCTCACCGAAAAACCGGCCATGCCCGCCGAGATGTGGCTGCCGCTATTGCTGACGGTGCTGGGGTTCTATTGCTTCTTCGGCGCCGTGCTGCTGCTGCGCATGCGCCTTGAAGTGCTCAAGCGCGAAGCGCGTGCCAGTTGGGTGCGCGAAGAGGTGCTCAGCAGCCTGGGCCGGGAGATCGTGCGATGAGTTTCGCCTCTTTCAGTGATTTCCTCGCCATGGGCCATCATGGCCTGTACGTGTGGTCGGCCTATGGCATCTGCCTCACGGTACTGGCGATCAATGTCGCCCTGCCGCTACTGGCCCGCCGCCGCTACCTGCAAGAAGAGGCGCGCCGTCTGCGCCGGGAGAACCACCAGTGAATCCGCAGCGCAAGAAACGTCTGTTGCTCATCCTCGGCCTGCTGGTCGGCGTCGCCGTGGCCCTGGGCTTTGCCCTGAGTGCCCTGCAGCAGAACATCAACCTGTTCTACACGCCCACCCAGATCGCCAACGGCGAGGCACCGCAGGACACACGCATTCGCGCCGGCGGCATGGTCGAGAAGGGCTCGGTGCAGCGCTCGGCCGACTCGCTCGACGTACGCTTCGTGGTCACCGACTTCAACAAATCGGTGCCGATCACCTACCGTGGCATCCTCCCGGACCTGTTCCGCGAAGGGCAGGGCATCGTTGCCTTGGGCAAGCTCAACGCCGAGGGCGTGGTGGTGGCTGACGAGGTGCTGGCCAAGCACGACGAGAAGTACATGCCGCCTGAAGTGACCAAGGCGCTCAAGGAGAGCGGCCAGGCCGCCACTGCCGGCGAGGTCAAGCCATGAACGCTGCCCTGGTGATCCCCGAGCTTGGCCAGTTGGCGATGATCCTGGCGATCTGTTTTGCCGTGGTGCAGGCCAGCGTGCCGCTGCTCGGTGCCTGGCGTGGCGACCGTCTCTGGATGAGTCTGGCGCGCCCTGCGGCCTGGGGCCAGTTCGCCTTCCTCGCCTTTGCCTTCGCCTGCCTCACCCACGCCTTCATGACCGACAATTTCTCGGTCGCCTATGTCGCCCACAACTCCAACACCGCACTGCCCTGGTACTACAAGTTCAGCGCTGTGTGGGGCGCCCACGAAGGCTCGCTGCTGCTCTGGGCGTTGATCCTGGGTGGCTGGACCTTCGCCGTGTCGGTGTTCTCGCGCCAGTTGCCGCAAGTGATGCTGGCGCGTGTGCTGGCGGTGATGGGCATGATCAGCACCGGTTTCCTGTCGTTCCTGATCATCACCTCCAACCCGTTCACCCGCCTGCTGCCGCAGGTGCCTACCGACGGTCGCGATCTCAATCCGCTGCTGCAGGACTTCGGCCTGATCGTCCATCCGCCGATGCTGTACATGGGCTACGTGGGCTTCTCGGTGGCCTTCGCCTTTGCCATCGCGGCGCTGCTCGGTGGTCGCCTGGATGCCGCCTGGGCGCGCTGGTCGCGGCCCTGGACCATCGTCGCCTGGGCCTTCCTCGGCATCGGCATCACGCTCGGCTCCTGGTGGGCCTACTATGAGCTGGGCTGGGGCGGCTGGTGGTTCTGGGATCCGGTGGAAAACGCCTCGTTCATGCCATGGCTGGTCGGCACTGCGCTGATTCACTCGCTGGCAGTGACCGAAAAGCGCGGGGTGTTCAAGAGCTGGACCGTGCTGCTCGCCATCGCGGCGTTCTCGCTGAGCCTGCTGGGTACCTTCCTGGTGCGCTCCGGGGTGCTGACCTCGGTACATGCCTTCGCCGCCGACCCGTCGCGCGGTGTGTTCATCCTGATCTTCCTGCTGTTCGTGGTCGGCGGCTCGCTGACCCTGTTCGCCCTGCGCGCACCGGTGGTCAAGAGCCACGTGGGCTTTGGCCTGTGGTCGCGCGAGACGCTGCTGCTGGCCAACAACCTGGTGCTGGTGGTGGCTGCCTCGATGATCCTGCTGGGCACGCTCTACCCGCTGGTGCTCGACGCCCTGACCGGCGCCAAGCTGTCGGTCGGCCCACCTTACTTCGATGCGTTGTTCCTGCCGTTGATGGCGCTGCTGATGGTAGTGCTGGCGATTGGTGTGCTGGTGCGCTGGAAGGATACGCCTGGCAGATGGCTGTTCGGCATGCTGACGCCGGTGCTGATCGGCAGCGCGATCCTGGCGCCGGTCGCCGGGCTGATCGTCGACGACTTCGACTGGCCGGCGCTCAGCGTCTTCGCCCTGGCCGCCTGGGTGGTGCTCGGCGGGGTGCGCGATATTCTCGACAAGACCCGTCACAAGGGCCTGCTCAAGGGACTGCGCGGCCTGCACCGCAGCTACTGGGGCATGCACCTGGCCCACCTGGGGCTAGTTGTTTGTGCCCTGGGCGTGGTGCTGTCGAGCAACAACAGCGCCGAGCGCGACCTGCGCCTGGCGCCGGGCGAAAGCGTCGAACTGGGCGGTTATCACTTCCTGTTCGAGGGCGCCAGGCACTTCGAGGGGCCGAACTTCATCTCCGACAGGGGCACCATCCGTGTGTCGCGTGAGGGGCGTGAAGTGACCGTGCTGCACCCGGAAAAACGCCTGTACACCGTGCAGCAATCGATGATGACCGAGGCCGGTATCGATGCCGGCTTTACCCGCGACCTCTATGTCGCCCTGGGCGAGCCACTGGAGAACGGTGCCTGGGCGGTACGGGTACACATCAAGCCCTATGTGCGCTGGATCTGGCTGGGCGGCTTGCTGACCGCACTGGGCGGGCTGCTCGCAGCGCTCGATCGGCGTTATCGCGTCAAGGTCACGGCGCGGGTGCGCGATACATTGGGCCTGTCTGGAGCGACGGCATGAAGCGTTGGATCATGGTAGTGCCATTGGCGGTGTTCCTGCTGATGGCCGTGTTTCTGTACAAGGGGCTGTTCCTCAAGCCCGATGAACTGCCGTCGGCGATGATCGGCAAGCCATTCCCGGCATTCTCGCTGCAGAGCGTGCAGGGCGACCGGACCCTGACCCAGGCCGACCTGCAGGGGCGACCGGCGCTGGTCAACGTCTGGGGCACCTGGTGCCCATCGTGCAAGGTCGAGCACCCTTATTTGAACCAACTGGCCGAGCAAGGCGTGGTGATCCACGGCATCAACTACAAGGACGACAACGCCGCCGCGCTCAAATGGCTGGCCGAGTTCCACAACCCTTACCAGCTCGACATCCGCGACGAGCAGGGCACCCTGGGCCTGGACCTTGGCGTGTACGGCGCGCCGGAAACCTTCCTCATCGACGCCAAAGGCATCATCCGCTACAAGCATGTCGGTGTGGTCGATGCCACGGTCTGGCGCGAGCAACTGGCGCCGCTTTACCAGGGGCTGGTCGATGAGGGGCGGCCATGAAGCGCTGGCTTGCCGCCGCCGTACTTGGCTTGAGCCTGGCCGGCATGGCCAGGGCGGCCATCGATACCTATCAGTTCCGCGACGATGCCGAGCGCGAGCGCTACCAGCAACTGACCAAGGAACTGCGCTGCCCCAAGTGCCAGAACCAGGACATCGCCGACTCCAACGCACCGATCGCCGCCGACCTGCGCCGGGAGATCTTCCGCATGCTCGGCGAAAACCAGAGCAACCAGCAGATCATCGACTTCATGGTCGATCGCTACGGCGACTTCGTACGCTACAAGCCAGCGCTGACGGCGCGTACCTGGTTGCTCTGGTTCGGCCCTGGCGTGTTGCTGGCTGGCGGCTTCGTGGTGCTGGCGGTGATCGTCCGTCGGCGCCGCAGCCCGGTGGCGCAGGGCAACTCCGAACTCTCCGTGGACGAACGCGAACGTCTCGCCAAACTGCTGGATAAAGAACAGACCCATGACTGAATTCTGGCTGAGTGCGGGCCTGCTGTTGCTCGCCGCCCTGGCTTTCCTGCTGATCCCGATCCTGCGTGGCCGCCGCCAGCAGCAGGCCGAAGAAGACCGCACCGCGCTCAACGTGGCCTTGTATCAGGAGCGGGTCGCTGAGTTGACTGCGCAGCAGGAGGCCGGGGTGCTCGACGCCGGGCAACTGGCCAAGGGCCGCGACGAGGCGGCCCGTGAACTGCTGTCCGATACCGAATGTAGCGAGGCGCCGCGTCAGGGGCATCTGGGCAAGACCCTGCCGCTGGTGGCTGCCGTGCTGGTGCCGGTAATGGCGCTGGGGTTGTACCTGCATTTCGGCGCCGCCGACAAGGTCGAGCTGACCCGTGAGTTCGCCGATGCGCCGAAAACCATGCAGGAGATGACCACGCGCCTGGAGCGTGCCGTGCAGGCCCAGCCGGACTCTGCCGAGGGCCTGTATTTCCTCGGCCGCGCCTACATGGCCGACCAGCGTCCAGGCGATGCCGCCAAGGCCTTCGAGCGTGCGGTCGCCCTGGTCGGTCGTGAACCCGAGCTGCTCGGGCAGTGGGCCCAGGCGCAGTACTTCGCTGCCGACAAGCAGTGGAGTGCGCAACTGCAGAGCCTGACCGACGAAGCGCTCAAGGCCGACCCGAACGAGGTTACCAGCCTGGGGCTGCGCGGCATTGCTGCCTTCGAGGGCGAGCGCTACCAGGAAGCGATCGATTACTGGCAACGCCTGCTGTCGCAACTGCCCGAAGGCGACGCCTCGCGCGCTGCCTTGCAGGGTGGTATCGACCGTGCCGCCGACAAGCTCAAGGCCGATGGCGGCAAGCCGGTGCAGGCGGCGAGCCTGACCGTGCGTGTCGAGCTGGCCGCAGCGCTCAAGGACAAGGTCAAGCCGGACGACACCGTGTTCATCTTCGCCCGCGCCAGCAACGGCCCGCCGATGCCGCTGGCGGCCAAGCGGGTGACGGTGGCGCAGTTGCCGATCGAAGTACAGCTGTCGGATGCCGACGCGATGATGCCGCAGATGAAACTGTCGGACTTCGCTGAAGTCCAACTGGTTGCGCGCGTATCGCGTGCCGGCCAGCCGACCCAGGGCGAGTGGATCGGCCAGAGCGCGCCGCTGGCTACCCGCGGCCAGCCAACCCAGCAGCTGACCATCGACCGACCCGACCGATAAGAGATTGCCGCCATGAACCGCAGCGTACGCCTGACCCTGATCACCCTGGCCCTGGGGCTTTCTGCCTGTACGGTGCACCAACCAGGCGAGCGCGAGTCGCTGCCACCGATCGAGACCACGCCACCACCGCACCAGGTGCCGGTGGTCAAGCCGCTACCGGGCGGACAGCCCGCACCGCAGCCTGGCGCGCCGTCCGGTATTCCCAAGCCGATGCCACGCACCTCCGCGAGCTTCGCGCCCCCGCCAGGCGGTGCCAGCCACTGGGACCCGAAGCTTGGCGTCTATGTGCTGGAGAAGCAGCCCAACACCTTCTATCGTCAGCGCACCTACTACCGTTATGACAAGGGCTGGAGCTGGTCGCTGAGCCCCAATGGCCCCTGGCAGGAAACCGACAGCAGCGGTGTGCCGGGTGGATTGGGCAGGGCCTTCGCGCAGTAAGTATCCTTCACGTCCCTGTCGTGGGCTCGCCCCCGCGATAGAGGCCCTCGCAGTCTCCCGCCGAACTGGCATAATCCCCCTCTGAATCGAACCGGAGGGTGGCATGAGCAAGACAGTCCTGGTACTGGTGGAAACCGTCGATGATTACCTGCCGCTGCTGGAGCAGGCCGGTTACCGCCTGATTCGTGCCCCATCCCCGCAACAGCGTGCACAAGCCATCGCCCAGCATGCCGAGCAGATCGACGCTGTCCTCACCCGTGGCCCGCTGGGCCTGACCGGTGCTGAAATCCAGGCACTGCCCAAACTCGAAATCATCTGCGTGATCGGCGCAGGCTATGAGCAGGTCGACCTGGCCGCCGCGAAGGCCCGTGGCATCACCGTCACCAATGGTGCTGGCGCCAACGCAGGCCCGGTCGCCGATCACGCCATGGCCCTGTTGCTGGCGATGTTGCGCGACATTCCCCGGGCCGATGCCAGCACCCGGCGCGGTGAATGGAACCGAGTCATCAGCCCATCGGTGAGTGGCAAGCGCCTTGGCATCATCGGCCTTGGCGCCATCGGCCAGGCCATCGCCAAGCGTGCAGCCCAGGGCTTCGACATGAGCGTCAGCTACCACAGTCGCACGCCGCGTGGTGATGTGCCCTACACCTGGTACGACAGCCCGTTGCAACTGGCCCAGGCCGTGGACATCCTGGTGATCGCCACCCCGGGTGGTGCCGGTACCCTGCATCTGGTCGATGCCCCGGTGCTCGAGGCGCTGGGGGGCGAGGGGTATCTGGTCAATATCGCCCGCGCGAGCGTGGTCGATACCCAGGCACTGGTGCAGGCATTGCAGGCAGGCGTCATCGCTGGCGCAGCATTGGATGTCTTCGATGACGAGCCTGCCGTGCCCGAGGCACTCAAGGTGTTGGGCAATACCGTGCTGACCCCGCATGTCGCCGGCCAGTCGCCGGAAGCGGCGCGCGACACCGTGACCCTGGTGCTGCGCAATCTCCAGGCATTCTTCGCTGGCGAACCGGTGCTCACGCCAGTACTGTCGTAATCCCAGCTTTCGATCCCGCCTGACAAGGAGTGTGTGCATGCAACTTGAGATCTTCCAGGTCGATGCTTTTTCGGCCGAACCTTTTGGCGGTAACCCGGCGGCGGTGATTCCGCTGGACAGCTGGCTGCCGGACGATGTGCTGCAGCGCATCGCCGAAGAGAACAACCTGTCCGAGACGGCCTACTTCGTGCGTAACGGCGAAGGCTTCGACCTGCGCTGGTTCACCCCGGCCGTGGAGGTCGATTTGTGCGGCCACGCCACCCTGGCTTCGGCCTGGGTGTTGTTCGAGCAGTTGCATGAGCAGGCCGATGTGTTGCGCTTCAATACCCGCAGCGGTGAGTTGCGCGTCAGTCGCGGTGCAGATGGCTTGCTGGCCATGGACTTCCCGGCCAAGCAACCTGTGGCGGTGGACATCCCCGATGGCCTGCTCGAGGCCCTCGGTCTGCCGAGCGCCCGCGCGCTGTACCGCTCGGATGACTTCGTGGTGGTGATCGACGATGCAGCGTTGATGGATCCGCTCAAGCCCGATTTCGTCGCGCTGTCGGCCTTCGATGTGCGTGGCATTGCCGTGACTGCGCCGGGGCGCGGCTTCGACTTTGTCACCCGCTGGTTCGGCCCTCGAGTGGGGATCAACGAAGATCCGGTGACCGGCTCGGCACACACCTCGCTGGCGCCTTACTGGTCCGAGCGCCTCGGCAAGCGCAGCCTCAGCTGCGAGCAGGGCGGGGTGCGCAAGGGGCAGTTGCAGTGCGAGGTGCCGGGTAACGGCCGAGTGATCATCAGCGGGCGTGGGGCGCTGTATATGCGAGGGACAGTGTTCATCTGACTGGCGAGGGTGGCTTGCGGGCCTCTTGTGGGAGCGGCGGTTCGCCGGTGCGACTTGCCCGCGAAGAGGGCTGTAGCTGCACCGCTATACTTTGCAGCTTCCTCACCCGCCAGGAGCCCCTCCCATGTCTCACACCAAGCACGGCGCGTGCCTCTGCGGCGCCACCCGCCTGACTGCCACGGTCGACAACCTCGAAGTCAACGCTTGCCACTGCAGCATGTGCCGCACCTGGGCCGGAGGCCCGATGTTGGCCGTGCACTGCACCCAGCCGCCCAGTTTCGAAGGCGCTGTTCCCAGCGTCTTCCGCTCCTCCGACTGGGCCGAGCGGGGCTTTTGCGGGCAGTGTGGCACTCACCTTTACTACCGCCTGATCGCCAAGAACGAATACGCGTTGCCGGTCGGCCTGCTCAAAGGCGATGACTGGCAGTTCACGATGCAGATCTACGTCGACGAGCGCCCGAGCTGGTACTGCTTCTCCAATCAGACCCAGGACCTCACCGGCGAGCAGGTCATGCAGCTGTTCAGCTAAGCGCGTTTCGCAACCATTCGGCGAAATTGTGGGATTGCATGCCGGACTGGCCCGACTTGACTGGAGACGGCAGCCATCGTGAAGGTGATCGGCGGCGTCCGGTGGTCGATGCGCCAGCACGACGTCGCCCCCGGACTTGCCAAATCCGTGCATTCCTGAGAAAAGGGCGGCCTCGAAATCTGCCGCAAGGAAATGACCGTGACTCAGGAACTGCACATCACCGAGATCCAGGAAGGCGACGGCAAGGCCGTGGTCAAAGGCGCCCTGATCACCACCCAGTACACCGGCTGGCTGGCCGACGGCAGCGAGTTCGACTCGTCCTGGTCGCGCGGCAAGCCCTTCCAGTGCGTGATCGGTACCGGCCGGGTGATCAAGGGCTGGGACCAGGGTCTGATGGGCATGCGCGTGGGCGGCAAGCGCAGGCTGCAGGTACCCGCGCACCTGGGCTATGGCGAGCGCTCGGTGGGCAGCATCCCGCCGAACTCGGACCTGACCTTCGAGATCGAGTTGCTCGAGGTGCTGACGCGGGATGATTGATGTCCGGTTGTTGCAAGGGTGACGTAATTCGGCAACATCGATGGTCCAACATGGCTGCTGCCAGGGAGGGCCAGCATGGAAGAGCCCATCAGGCGGCCGGTGCCTTGCACCGCCGCCGGCAAGGATGGTGCACAAGCAAGGATGCTCCCCGTCCTTAGCCGAACGAGCCCTGCCATGAAGTGGATGCAATACCTGCGACGCCGTCACCTGTTTCTCGGTCTCACCCTCGCCGCGGTGCTGATACCGCTGACCCTCGATGTGGTGCAAAGTCGCGACCAGCACGGTGATGGAACCCAGACGCTGGTGTTCCTGCGCCATGCCGAGAAGCCCGGCGAGGGGCTGGGGCAACTGAACTGCCAGGGCCTCAACCGCGCCATCGACCTGGCCACGTTGCTGCCGGAGCGTTTCGGCGCTGCCGACTACGTGTTCGCCGCCGACCCCGGTCGGCATGTCGAGGAGGGCAGCGAGGATAAACGCTACAGCTACATCCGTCCGCTCATGACCATCAGCCCCAGCGCCATCCGCCTCGGGCTGCCGGTCAATATCGACTTCGGCGCCAACGACTACGACGATCTCGCCGAAGAACTGCTGCGCGCCAAGTACCGCAACGCCACGGTCTATACCGCCTGGTCGCACGGCTACCTCCCAGACCTGATCAACGCCGTGGCTGGCAAGGCCCTGGGCGAGAAGCGCGTCATCACCTCGGACTGGGACGGCGATGATTTCGACACGCTCTACGTCATCACCCTGACCTGGCATGACGGCAAGGCCACCATGCTCAGCCGCAACGTGCGTCAGGAACTCGATGGTGGGTCCGAGGTTTGCCCGACCTGATTCAGACGTTTCTGACTCGGTCGGGGTGTCCAGACCGACTTATTTCCAGGTGACGACAAGGCACTGTTCACGGGTTTCCGGAAATTCGATACCGGGCGTGAGGAGTGCGGGGTTGCATGGAAATCGATCGGTCTTATCGGTTCATCGGTCATCGCGGCGTGACCTTCGATGTCATCGAGTTCACCGTGAGGGCCGATAACTGCTGCTGGCTCAATACGCTGCATATTCCAACAGCGGGCCGACATCAGTATCGCGTGGTCGGCAAGGTGAAGGAACTGTACGAGCGGATGCAGACCGGGCAGTTGCCCTGCGTGATGGTGGTGGCGGTTTCATTGCCGTTGACGCGTGAGCAGGGGGATGCTCTGAACTCACAGCGCTGGACAGTCGCTGCTCTGGTGTCGGCAGGGGGGGCTGCAGTCACCGGGACGTTCGCCCCGGCGTTGGTAGTTGGTGCGGCAAAGATGGGCACATTCGCTTTTGTCTCCAATCGTCTGCCAACGTTTCACGCGGGTGATGTCTTGGTATCAGTCGAGGCCAAGGTCCAGGGCGGTATTGGTCCGCAACGCAGTTCTACTTCCCTGTTACTGAAAGCTGGGGTTGAACATGTCGTTCGATGATCTGCTGCAGCCGATTTTGATCATGATCATCTGGTGGACACTGGATCGCTGGACCGTATCACCCTGGCGCGGATGGGTAGGGCTGGCCCTTCTAGCGGGGGGCTTGACCAGCTCTTTATGGACCGAAATGTGGAGAGTTTTCGGTCACGAAATAATCATGTGGAAGTCGTCCGCTGTATCCATCGGCATTTTTCTCATGCTGCGCAGCAACCGGCATGTCGACAAGTCGTAAGCATCACTGGGAGAGTGGGTCAGCTTGTGACAAGGCCGCCGCGCCTTCAGGATGACGATACGGCGGCCTCGAGCTGAATTTACCGCCCCAGCCGCATCGGCCAGCCCACCACCTTCTTCACCCGTGGCGTCGCATAGGTGCGCACTTTCGACGTGCTCAACCCCAATCGCACCAGCGATTCGGCGATGGTCACCGCGGCGCTCACGCCATCGACCACCGGCACGCCGGTACGCTGGCGAATCTGTTCGTCGAGCCCGGCCATGCCGCCGCAGCCCAGGCAGATCACCTCGGCCTTGTCGTCACGCACGGCACGCTCGGCCTGTTCGACGATGGCCTCCACGGCGCGCTGCGGATCAGCCTCCAGTTCCAGTACGGCCAGGCCGCTGGCCCGTACCGAGGCGCAGCGGTCGTAGAGTCCGGACAGCTTCAGGCGATCCTCGATCAGCGGCACGGTGCGGTCCAGCGTGGTGACTACCGAGTAGGCATGGCCCAGGTACATCGCGGTGCTGGCGGCGGCATCGGTGATGTCCACCACCGGTACATTGAGCAACTCCTGCAAACCTTCGCGGCCGTGCTCGCCGTACCCGGCCTGGATCACCGCGTCGTAGGGCTGGTCGTAGGCCAGCACCCGGTCCATCACGGCGATGGCGGCCAGATAGCTCTCGAAATTTCCCTCCACCGACTCCGCGCCGAACCAGGGCGTCAGCCCGACGATCTCCGTGCCGGGCGCTGCAACGCTGCGCGCCTGTTCGGCAATGGCCTCGGTGATGGCTTCGGTGGTGTTGACGTTGACGATCAGAATACGCATCAAAGAACTTCCCTTGATCAATGGCTGCTGTGGTCGACGGCGATGGCTTCGCCGCTGACGTCGAGGTACTGGCGATTGCGCGGTGCGATCAGCAGGTAGAGCGCGGCCGCGGTACCTGCGCCGATCAGCCAGGAGAATGGCGCGACGCTGTGGAAGTGCGGTACCAGCGCCAGCACGATCGCCAGCAGGGCCGATGGAATGAACGCCGCGAGCGCCCGAAGGTTGATGCCACGCGAGTAGTGATAGGCGCCGGCCGGGTTCTCGCTGTACAGCTCCGGCACGTTGACCCGGCCTTTGCGCAGCAGCCAGTAGTCGGACATGATCACGCCGTACAGCGGGCCGAGCAGGGCGCCCAGGCCGGACAGGAAGTACACGATCACCAGCGGGCTGTTGTACAGGTTCCACGGCAGGATCAGCACCGCCACGGTGGCACTGATCAGCCCGGCGCGGCGGAAGTTCAGGTGGCGTGGTGCCAGGTTGCTGAGCACGAAGGCCGGGGCGACGAAGTTGGCCATGATGTTCACCGCGACGGTGACGATCAGGAAGGCCATGCAGCCCAGGACCAGGAACAGGGTGTTGGGGATGGTAGCGACGATCTGGGTCGGGCTGTCTATCACCTGGCCGTTGATCTGGAACTGTGCGCCGCACAGCACCACGGTGATCACCGCAAATACCAGGATGTTCACTGGCAGTCCCCAGAAATTGCCGACGCGGATGGTCCTGCGGCATGGCGAGGACCGGGCGAAGTCGCAGAAGTTGAGCACCAGGGTGCCGTAGATTGCCAGCCAGAGCGCGCCACCGGCAAAGATGTTGCGCCACATCTCGTAGCCGGTCAGCGGATCGGCCACCGACCAGGCGATGCGCGCATCGTTCTTGAAGAACATCCAGGCGGCCAGGCTCGCCACGGTCAGCAGGATCACCGGCCCGGCGAAACCTTCGTAACGGCGCACCATCTCCATGCCGTAGGCGAGGATCACCAACTGCACGATCCAGATCGCCACGAAGCATACCCAGCCCAGGCTCGACAATCCGAGAATGCTGTCGTGGTCATAGGCGGCTACCTGTGGCCACACGGCGGTGAGCAGCACGCGCAGTACCACCGAGGCCAGGTAGGTCTGGATACCGAACCAGGCGATCGCGATCACCGCGCGGATCAGCGCGGGAATCTGCGCGCCATGGATACCGAAGGCGATGCGGCTCATGACCGGGAACGGTACGCCGGTCTTCTGGCCCATGTAGCCGGAGAGGTTCATGAAAAAGTAGACAAGCGCGGCACCGATCGCCAGAGAGACCAGAATCTGCCAGCCGCCAAGGCCCAGGGCGAACAGCCCCATGGCGAAAGAGTAGTTGGCGATGTTGTGCACATCGTTGGTCCACAAGGCGAAGATGCTGTAGCCACCCCAGCGCCGACCCTCGATGCGGGTTGGCGCAAGATCACGGTTGTGCAGGCGTGGACTCAGCTCGTACGGTCCGGCGGGGTTTTCCAGCGTGGTGGCGGTGGGGCTGGTGCTGGCAACGGAAAGTTCAGGGGCAAGGTCGAGACTGCTACTCATTCCGGCGGCTCCTGATGCGCTAGGACTGCGATGAGGCGGGCTTGCGCACGGGCTCGCCTTCTCGTCTGTGCAGCATTGGCATCACTGGGTTCAGGGTGCTAGCGGCCTGCGGGGAGGCGCTGCGTGTTCTTGTGTATTTATGTTTTGTTTAAGTTGTATACAAAACACAAGTTCACTTAAGCCAGTTCCATGCCAGAGAGAGCACAGTTTCTGAGTTGCTATTACTTTGACTTTCTCCTTTTGTTTATTAACTTTATGAAAATAAAGAACTATAAATTGACCATTTGATCAGTATTTATTTTGCATTCACTTATTAGTTGATTTTAGAGTCAATTTTTATCGGCTTTCCGGTGTAACGTGCTGGGGCGTTTCCGTAACCAGTGCACACAAAAATGGCACTCTAGGTGACATTCTTGTGTACAAATCTTGGGTCATGCCATCGGTGGCAGGCGCCGCTTGACCGGTGTCTTCTTGATGATCGCGGTGTTGGTCTCGGCCAAGGTGTTGAGCCGGTCAAGCAGGGTGTCCAGCTGTTCCATCGAGCGCACATGCAGGCGTGCGATGAAGCAGTCCTCGCCGGTAACCTTGTCGCATTCGGTGAACTCGGGAATGGCGACGATCTGCCGCTCGACTTCCTGCAATTGCCCCGGCAGCGGCCGGATTCGCACGATGGCCTGTAACTGGTAACCGAAACAGCGTGGGTCGATTTCCACGGTATAGCCGCGAAGCACGCCGCGTTCTTCCAGGCGGCGCAGCCGCTCGCTGACGCTGGGGGCGGAGAGCCCGCTGATCTGCGCCAGGGCCTTGAGCGAGCGGCGCGAATCCTCCATCAGGGCATTGATCAGCAGTTGGTCGATATCGTCGGTCATGCTTGCCTCGTCAGGTAAAAATGGAAATCTGCCTTGATAGTAAAGGCGATTGGTGATTCTGGCCTTGTTTATCCGCTGGAGTGCCCATGTCCGCGCCAGCATACTGTTGCCATCTTCGACAGGAGGCATGAGATGGACAGTTCGATTCGTCGCGGCTCGCTGGAAATGGTCGCCGCCATGCTGATTTCCGGAACCATTGGCTGGTTCGTGCTGGTGTCCGGGCAGCCGGTGCTGGACGTGGTGTTCTGGCGTTGTGTGCTGGGCGCTGGCACCTTGCTGCTGATTTGTGCGGTCATGGGCTTTCTCAAGCCCGGTATCCTGAGCCGCACCACCTTTCTGTTGGCGGTGCTCAGCGGGGTCGCCATCGTCGGCAACTGGTTGTTGCTGTTCGCCTCTTATTCGCGCGCTTCGATCGCCATCGGCACGGCCGTCTACAACGTCCAGCCTTTCCTGCTGGTGGGCCTGGCGGCGGTGTTTCTTGGCGAGCGGATTACCGCAGCCAAGCTGACCTGGCTGACACTGGCCTTCCTCGGCATGTTGGCGATCGTCAGCGCTCACGGGCAAGGGCAGGGCGGCGATGAGTACCTGCTAGGTATCGGCCTGGCATTGGGGGCGGCGCTGCTCTATGCCGTGGCGGCATTGATCATCAAGCGCTTGAGCGGAACCCCGCCGCACCTGATTGCCTTGATCCAGGTAAGTACCGGCGCACTGCTGCTGGCCCCTTGGGTCGGGTTCGGCGGGCTACCGGCAGCGCCTGCCGCGCTGGGTAGCCTGGTGACACTGGGGGTGGTGCATACCGGGTTGATGTACGTGCTGTTGTACAGCGCCATCCAACGCCTGCCCACGGCGCTGACCGGCGCGCTGTCGTTCATCTATCCGATCGCCGCGATCCTGGTAGATTGGGTGGCGTTCGGCCATCGCTTGGCACCGCTGCAGTGGCTGGGCGTGGCGCTGATCCTGCTGGCGGCGGCAGGGATGCAGCAGGGGTGGTGGTTCAGGTCGCGCAGGGCGGCCTCGGCCTCACAAAGCAGGTAGAATGACGGTTTTTCGCTATACGGCCCGCCATGACCTCCCCGATTCACACTCTGGAGCAGCACCTGCTCACCGCCCTCGACCCCGCGCCTGTCGAAACCCGTCGTCTGTTCCATGGCCGTGGCCGTTGCTGGCCGGGCCTGGAGCAGATCACCGTCGACTGGCTCGACGGGGTGCTGTTGGTCGCGCTGTTCCGCGAGCCGCCCGATGGCCAGTTGGCCGAACTCGAGGCGATGCTGCGTGCCCTCGCCGAGCGCCCGCAATGGAGCGGCCAGGCGATCCTGCTGCAGCACCGCTACCTGCCCGACAGCCCTGGTCAGTGGCTGCTCGGCGAGCCCTGCCAGCAGCGCGAGGTGATCGAGGACGGCTTGAAGTACCTGCTGGACCTGGGCGTTCGGCAGAACAATGGATTGTTCCTGGACATGCGCTACGGTCGCCGCTGGGTGCGGGAGCAGGCGGCGGGCAAGCGGGTGCTGAATCTCTTCGCCTACACCTGCGGGTTCTCTGTGGCGGCCATCGCCGGTGGCGCACAGCAGGTGGTGAACCTGGACATGGCCAAGTCGGCGCTGTCGCGTGGGCGCGAGAACCACCGCCTCAATGGCCATGATGCGTCATGCGTCGCTTATCTCGGGCATGAGCTGTTCAAGTCGTGGGGCAAGGTGCGCAAGTACGGCCCGTACGACCTGATCATCATCGACCCGCCGACCTTCCAGCGCGGCAGCTTCGTGCTCACCCAGGACTACGCCAAGATCCTGCGTCGTTTACCTGAACTGCTGAGTGAGGGCGGGACAGTGCTGGCCTGCGTGAACGATCCGGCGATCGGCCCGGAATTTCTCATCGACGGCATGGCGCAGCAGGCGCCGCAGCTGGCCTTTGTCCAGCGTCTCGAGAATCCACCGGAGTTTCCCGATGCCGACCCACAAGGCGGGTTGAAGGCGCTGGTCTTCCAACGGCTGGGCTGAACCCGAGGACTCGGGTTCGGCCCGGTCGCTGATCAGTATTCGGACAGCGAAAACTCGGTCAGGCAGAAGGTCGGCACCCCGGCGGCTTGCAGGCGGCGCGAGCCTTCGAGCTCGGGCAGGTCGATGATCGCTGCAGCCTCGAATACCTTGGCCCCGGTACGGCGCACCAGGTTGGCGGCTGCGAGCAGGGTGCCGCCAGTTGCGATCAGGTCATCGAAGATCAGCACCGAATCGCCGTCGCACAGGCTGTCGGCATGCACTTCCAGGAAGGCTTCGCCGTATTCGGTCTGGTAGGGCTCCGACAGTACGTCGGCCGGCAGTTTGCCCTGCTTGCGGAACAGGATCAGCGGCTTGTTCAATTGGTGGGCGATGATCGAGCCGATCAGAAAACCCCGTGCATCCATGGCACCGATGTGGCTGAACTCGGCCTCGACATAGCGCTCGATGAACTGGTCGGCGACATAGCGCAGCCCGCGTGGCGACTGGAACAGCGGAGTGATGTCACGAAAGATCACGCCCGGCTTGGGGAAGTCCACTACCGGACGGATCAGGGCTTTGAGGTCGAAGGTGTCGCTGTGCATGGGGCGGGTATCCTGGAAAAACGTGGCGTCAGTATACCCTGCCGTGGCAGCGATCAGACCTCCATCGCACCACCGGCCAGCGCGCACAGCTGGATCGGGTCGAGGATGTGCACTTCCTTGCCTTCGGCCTTGAGCAGGCCGTTCTGCTGGAAGCGGGTGAACACGCGCGACACGGTTTCCACCGCCAGGCCCAGGTAGTTGCCGATCTCGTTGCGCGACATGCTCAGGCGGAACTGGTTGGCCGAATAACCGCGGGCGCGGAAGCGTGCCGAGAGGTTGACCAGGAAGGTGGCGATCCGCTCGTCGGCGGTCTTTTTCGACAGCAGCAGCATCATCTGCTGGTCGTCGCGGATCTCGCGACTCATCACCCGCATCAGCTGGCGGCGCAGTTGCGGCAGTTGCACCGAGAGCTCATCGAGGCGTTCGAAGGGGATTTCGCAGACCGAGGTAGTTTCCTGGGCCTGGGCCGAGACCGGATAGGCTTCGGTGTCCATGCCCGATAGCCCGACCAGTTCGCTGGGCAGGTGGAAGCCGGTGATCTGTTCTTCGCCGGCATCGCTGAGGCTGAAGGTCTTGAGGGCGCCGGAGCGTACAGCGTAGACCGAGCCGAAATTGTCACCCTGGCGGAACAGGAACTCGCCCTTCTTCAGTGGGCGGCCGCGCTTGACGATTTCATCCAGTGCGTCCATGTCCTCGAGATTGAGCGACAGGGGCAGGCACAGAGGGGCCAGGCTGCAATCCTTGCAATGGGCCTGGCTGTGAGGGCGCAGTTTGACTGGCTCGGACATTTCTTTCGATCCTTGTGATAAAGCACACATAAGCTGTAAGGGTAACCCACAGCTGGACTAGAGGCCAGCCTGCACTTTTTTGGTGCGGCTTGGCGGCACCCTGCGCGGATGAGTTCGGGCGCCTTCTACCAATCCATGGTGTGCCTGACAAGGCGGACTGTCCATGCGGTGTAACGTCTCGGAAAAACCGACTAGATGACCCGGGAAAAACGTTGGCGATTGTGCAGGTCCAGGTAGGCATCGAACACCATGCAGACCGAGCGCACCAGCAGCCGACCTGCCGGCAGCACCTTGATACCGCGGCTGTCGAGAGTGATCAGACCGTCACGCTGCATGGCCTGCAGTTGCGGCCAGAGCCCTTTGAAGTAACCACGAAAGTCCAGGGTGAAAGCCTGCTCGATCTGCTCGAAGTCCAGTTCGAAATGACAGATCAGTTGCTGGATCACGGCCCTGCGCACACGGTCATCCTGATTGCACAGCAGGCCACGCTGGGTCGCCAGTTGGGCGCTGGAGAGGGTGTCCTGGTAGGTGTTCAGGTCGCTGCTGTTTTGGCAGTAGAGATCGCCGATCTGACTGATAGCCGAAACCCCCAGCCCCACGAGGTCGCAATGACCGTGGGTGGTGTAGCCCTGGAAGTTGCGTTGCAGGGTACCTTCCTCCTGGGCGATGGCCAGTTCATCGTCGGGCAGGGCGAAGTGGTCCATGCCGATATAGCGATAGCCGGCGGCAGTGAGTTGCTCGATGGTGTTGTGCAGCATTTCCAGCTTGGCGGCCGGGGCTGGCAACTCGGCGGCGTCGATGCGTCGCTGGGGCATGAAGCGTTCGGGCAGGTGCGCATAGTTGAACACCGACAGGCGGTCTGGCTGCAGGCGAATCACCTCCTCGACGGTGCGGGCGAAACCTTCCGGGCTCTGGCGTGGCAGGCCGTAGATCAGGTCGAGGTTCACCGAGCGGAATTGCAGGGTGCGTGCGGCTTCCACCAGAGCGCGGGTCTGCTCCAGGCTCTGCAGGCGGTTGATCGCTCGCTGCACGGCCGGGTCCAGGTCCTGCACGCCGAGGCTGACACGGTTGAAGCCCAGCTCGCGCAGCAGGCCCATGGTCGACCAGTCGGCCTCGCGCGGGTCGAGCTCGATGCCGTAGTCACCCGAATCATCATCCAGCAGGTTGAAATGCTGGCGCAGGCAGGTCATCAGCTGGCGCAGTTCCACATGGCTGAGAAAGGTGGGAGTGCCACCGCCGAAATGCAGTTGTTCGACCCGTTGCTTGGGGTCGAGGTGACAGGCGATCAGCTGGATCTCCTGCTCCAGGCGCTGCAGGTAGGGCGCGGCGCGGGCGCGGTCTTTGGTGATGACTTTGTTGCAGGCGCAGTAGTAGCAGATGTTGGCGCAGAACGGCACGTGCACGTACAACGACAGCGGGCGCACCGCACGGCGGCTTTCGCGCAGGGCATGCAGCAAGTCGAACGAACCCACTTCGCCATGCAATTGCACGGCGGTCGGGTAGGAGGTGTAGCGTGGTCCGGCCAGATCGTAGCGACGGATCAGGTCGGCATCCCAACGTAGGTCGTCGAGCATGTGGGCAGTCCCCAGATAGAGCAGCAGTGCCCGGAGTCTAGATATGTCTGTAGGAAGGGGTCTTGACTTGTATCAAGCCGAGTCGGCAGTCACCTGGTGCAACACTCTCAGGCGATCAATGCCCCATCAGCCAGTGCTGGTGCGGCCCAGGTAGCGTCCACAGGCCGAACAGCATCACCAACACTCCGCCCGCCATGCGCACGCTGCGCCGCCGTAGCAGCGCGTTGGCCCGTTCTGCGGCCAGGCCCGTGGCCAGCAACACTGGCCAGGTGCCGATACCGAATGCCAGCATCAGCGCGGCGCTGTGCGCGGCGTTGCCCTGGCTCGCCGCCCACAGCAAGGTACTGTAGACCAGCCCGCAGGGCAGCCAGCCCCACAGTGCGCCGAGCAGCAGGGCCCGCGGCAGGCTCGAGACCGGCAGCAGACGCGACGCCAACGGCTGGATTTGTCGCCACAAGCCTCGGCCCAGGGCCTCGATCCGGGTCAGCCCACTCCACCAGCCGGCCAGGTACAAGCCCATGGCGATCAGCAGCAAGGCTGCCACCACTCGCAGCAGTTGGGCGGCAGGGCTGCTGGCCAGGGCCCAGCCGGCCAGGCCCAGCAGCAGCCCGGCGGCCGCGTAGCTGAGCACGCGGCCGAGGTTGTAGGCGACCAGCAGGCGCAGGCGGCGGGCGCGTTGTTCGGGCGGGATGGCCAGGGTCAGGGCGCCCATCAGGCCGCCGCACATGCCCAGGCAGTGGCCGCCGCCCAGCAGGCCGAGCACCAGGGCGGAACCGAGCAGCGGGAGCAGGTCAGACACGCGGGGTGGGATCCTTGTCGTCGGGCTGTTCGGGCTTGGCTTCTTCGGGTTTCACCGCGGCCTGGTGGCGCGGGTCCTGATCGTCGAACAGGATGCTGTGGGCAGGGCCCTCGAGGTCATCGTACTGGCCGCTGTCCACGGCCCAGAAGAAGATGTATACCGCCACGCCGACGAGCAGCAGGGCGGCGGGGATCATCACATAGAGGGCGGGCATCGGCGATTCCTGCTCAGGCCATGACGGGACGAGGGGCAGCATTAGCAGCCTGCACGGTTGGCATGCGCGTCAAGCGCAGGGCATTGAGCACCACGATCAGCGAGCTCACCGACATGCCGACCGCCGCCCACACCGGCGTGATCCAGCCCAGCGCGGCGAAGGGCAGCATGAGGCCATTGTACAGCGTTGCCCAGAGCAGGTTCTCGAGGATGTTACGGCGCGTGCGGCGCGCCAGGTCGAAAGCCTGTGCCAGTGCCTGCAGGCGGTTGGACAGCAGCACGGCGTCAGCGCTGGTCTTGGCCAGGTCGGTGGCCGAGCCCATGGCGATGCTGATGTCGGCGGCGGCCAGCACCGGCACGTCGTTGACGCCGTCACCGAGCATCAGCACCTTGCGTCCTTCGCTCTGCAGGGCCTTGACCCGGGCCAGCTTGTCGTCCGGACGCAGGCCGCCGATGGCCTGGTCGATGCCCAGTTGCGCGGCGACTTCCCCGACCATCGGCGAGCTGTCGCCCGACAGCAGCAAGGTCTGCCACCCGCGCGTCCTGCACGCGGCCAGCAACTCGCTGGCATCGTCACGCAGGCGATCGTCAAGGCCGAACCAGGCCAGGGGGCCCATGCGGTCACCCAGGAGCAGCCACTGCCCGCGGGGCTCGGGTACCGCCGGCACTTCGGCGCCGCTCAGGGCGCAGACGAAGGCGGCCTGCCCGATGCGCAGCCGCTGCTGGTCGACCTGGCCCTCAAGGCCCAGCCCAGGTACGGCCTGGACATCGTCGGCAGGTTCGGCACTGTGGCCGAAGGCACGGGCGATGGGATGTTCCGAGCGGTTCTCCAGGGCGGCTGCCAGGGCCAGGCAGCGGTCAGGCGCAAGGCTGCCCAGCGGGCGGATGCTGCGCAGGGCCAGGCGTCCTTCGGTCAGGGTGCCGGTCTTGTCGAACACCACGGTGTCGATCTGGTTCAGCCCTTCGAGCACGTGGCCGCGGGTCACCAGCAGGCCAAGTTTGTGCAGGGTACCGGTGGCCGTGGTCAGGGCGGTCGGGGTGGCGAGCGAGAGCGCGCAGGGGCAAGTCGCGACCAGCATCGCCAGGACGATCCAGAACGCGCGCTCGGCATCGAGGTGCCACCACCACAGGCCGATGGCCAGCGCCGCAGCCAGGCTGAACAACAGGAACCACTGCGAGGCGCGGTCGGCAATCTGCGCCAGGCGTGGCTTTTCCGACTGTGCGCGTTCGAGCAGGCGCACGATGGCCGACAGGCGCGAATCCTGGCCGAGGGCGTCGACCTCTACGGTCAAGGCGCTCTCGACGTTGAGCGTGCCACCGGTGACCCGGTCGCCAGCCCGTCGGGCCTGGGGCAGGTATTCACCGGTGAGCAGCGATTCGTCGATGCTCGAACGGCCTTCGAGGATACGACCGTCAGCGGGAATCACCGCGCCCGGCAGGACCTGCACATGATCGCCGCGGACCAGCTCGGCCAGCAGGATGCGTTCGGCACGCCCCTGCTCGTCGAGGCGCAGGCACGAGGCCGGCAGCAGGTTGACCAGTTGCGCGGTAGCCGCTGCCGTGCGTTCGCGGGCGCGCCGCTCCAGGTAGCGGCCGGTGAGCAGGAACAGGGCGAACATGCCCACGGTATCGAAGTACAGCTCGCCGCTGCCGGTGATTGCGGTCCAGATCCCGGCGCCATAGGCCAGGGCGATGGCCAGCGATACCGAGACATCCATTGTCAGATGGCGGGTGCGCAGGTCACGAGCAGCCCCTTTGAAGAACGGTGCGCAGCTGTAGAACACGATCGGCGTGGTCAGGAACAGCGCGACCCAGCGCAGGATGGTGTGCAGTTCGGGCGACAGGTCGATGTTGAATTCCGGCCAGGTCGCCATGGTCGCCATCATCGCCTGGAACCACAGCAGGCCCGCTACGCCGAGCCGTCGCAGCGCCGTGCGGTTTTCCCGGGCCAGTTGCTCGGCGGCCTGGTCGGGCTGGTAGGGGTGGGCGGCGTAGCCGATGCCGCGCAGTTCGGCGATCAGCCGCGAGAGCGGCAGTTGCCCGTCGTTCCAGCTGACGTGCAGGCGGTGGTTGGACAGGTTCAGGCGCGCCTCGCCAACGCCTTCGAGATTACGCAGGTGCTTCTCGATCAGCCAGCCGCAGGCCGCGCAACTGATGCCTTCGATCATCAAGGTGGTTTCGGCCAGGGCGCCCTGGTGCTGCACGAAGTTCTGCTGGACGTCGGCACGGTCGTACAGCGCCAGTTCGTCCTGCAACTGCCGCGGCAGTGCCTCGGGGTTGGCACTGGTCTCGCTGCGGTGCTGGTAATAGTGCTCGAGCCCGCCTGCGACGATGGCTTCGGCGACTGCCTGGCAGCCAGGGCAGCAGAACTGCCGGGGCTGGCCGAGTACCACGGTGCTGAAGCGGTTGCCGGCGGGGACGGGCAGGGCGCAGTGGTAGCAGGGAGTGGGTTGAGTCATCGGGGTCATGCCTGGCCGTGGGCAACAGCGCAAAACCTGTGGGAGCGGGCTTGCCCCGCGATGGCGATCACCTGGACAACATCATTGCCTGGGCTGACGCTATCGCGGGGCAAGCCCGCTCCCACGGGGTCGGTGCTGTTGCAGCGGTTCATTCTTGATGCTCGGCGCCTTGCAGGGCTTCGTCGCCCAACTGCAAGGTCACGCCATGCTCGACCTTCTCTTCCTCGAACAGGCGCCATACCTGGCCGTTCTCGGTACCCAGCAACTCGACGAAGCGTCGGCCTTCGACCTTGTCGTCGAGCTGGCCGACATAGCGCCCGGTTTCGCTACGGGCAAGCTGGACCTTGCGGTCCTTGTCCGGCTGGGTCGGCGAAATCAGGTTCAGCTCCAGGGTCTGCGGATCGCTGTTGCCGGTCAGGCGCAGTTCCACCTCGCCGGTCAGGTCGTCCAGATGCACGCTGGCCTTGAGACCAAGCGTCTGGGCCAACAGCTCGCGGTCCAGCGAGCGGTTGATGCCTTTGCCTGCCTCGTAGTAGTTGTCGTTGACCAGGTTGTCCGGGTTGCGCACGGCGATGCTGACCATGGTCAGGCTCAGGCACACCGAGGTGGTGAGGATGCCGATGATGATCCAGGGCCAGAGGTGCTTGTACCAGGGGCTGTTGGCGGTGGCGGCAGTCATTGTCGAACGTCTCTCTCAGCGGATCTGTGGGCCGATGAAGCGGCTCTTGGCTTCAACCTGGGTGCCGTTGTCGTCGGCATCCTTGAGGATGAAGGTGATGTCGTTGGTGCTCGAGGGCAGTTTCTCGGGGGCGACCGACAGCTGCACCGGCAGGCTTACGATGTCGCCTGCGGCCACGCGGATCTCGCGTTGCCCGGACAGCTGCAGGCCAGGCAGGCCGGCGGCATCGAGCACGTAGACGTGGTCGCGCTGGTCCTTGTTCATCACCTTGAGGCTGTAGACGTTCTCGATCCAGCCTTGGGCGTTCTCGCGGTACAGCACGCGGTCCTTGCTGACGTCGAAGCCGACCAGCGAGCGGGTGGCGAAGGCGGTGGCCAGTGCACCGATCATCACCAGCAGCACCAGGGCGTAGCCAATCAGGCGCGGGCGCAGCATGTGGGTCTTCTGCCCGGAAAGATTGTGCTCGGTGGTGTAGCTGATCAGCCCGCGCGGGTAGTCCATCTTGTCCATGATGCCGTCGCAGGCGTCGATGCATGCGGCGCAGCCGATGCATTCGATCTGCAGGCCGTCGCGGATGTCGATGCCGGTGGGGCAGACCTGCACGCACATCGTGCAGTCGATGCAGTCGCCCAGGCCCTGGGCTTTATAGTCGACGCCTTTCTTGCGCGGGCCACGGGCTTCGCCGCGGCGTGGGTCGTAGGAGACGATCAGCGTGTCCTTGTCGAACATCACGCTCTGGAAGCGCGCGTAGGGGCACATGTACACGCACACCTGTTCGCGCAGCCAGCCGGCGTTGCCATAGGTGGCGAGGGTGAAGAAGCCGACCCAGAAATAGGCCCAGCCATCGGCCTGGCCGGTGAAGAATTCGATGGCCAGTTCGCGGATTGGCGAGAAGTAACCCACGAAGGTCAGGCCGGTGACGAAGCCGATCAGCAGCCACAGGCTGTGCTTGGCCAGCTTGCGCAGGAACTTGTTGCCGCTCATGGGCGCCTTGTCGAGCTTCATGCGCTGGTTGCGGTCGCCCTCGGTGACTTTTTCGCACCACATGAAGATCCAGGTCCACACGCTCTGCGGGCAGGTGTAGCCACACCAGACACGGCCTGCGTACACGGTGATGAAGAACAGGCCGAAGGCGGCGACGATGAGGATGCCCGACAGCAGGATGAAGTCCTGCGGCCAGATGGTGGCGCCGAAGATGTAGAACTTGCGTTCGGGCAGGTTCCACCAGACGGCCTGGTGCCCGCCCCAGTTCAACCATACGGTGCCGAAGTAGAGCAGGAACAGCAATGCGCCGCCGACCATGCGCAACCTGCGGAACACGCCGGTGAAGGCGCGGGTATAGATTTTCTCTCGAGAGGCGTAGAGGTCGACGGAATCCTTTCCTTTGTTGGCAGGCGGGGTGACGTCATGTACCGGAATCTGCTTGCTCATCATCAAGTCCCACGGCAGTGGAGAAATGCCAGGGCCAGTGCATGCCGGCCGTGGTCGCGCGCCTGTGTTGGCGCTCTGCGGCCCATGATACGCCTGTGATGGCAGGGTAGGGCTTGGCTGCGACGTTTAGTCGCGTTGGGTGGTCGTTTGAATCGTGTTATGGCGAGTGTCAATTGATCCAGGTCAGCCAGTGGTGCATTTGCCGGCCTCATCGCGGGCAAGCCCGCTCCTACAAGTACTGCACCAGCCTTGTGGGGGCGGGCTTGTCCCGCGATGAGGCCAGCCCAGGCTTACTCAGCTGGTTGAGTCGGCTCCGCCTGCTGCGACAGGCTGTACACATAAGCCGCCAGCAGGTGCACCTTGTCGTTGCCCTGGATTTCAGCCTGGGCGGGCATCTGTCCCTGGCGACCGTAACGAATGGTCTGCTGCAGCTGGGCGAAGCTCGAGCCGTAGATGAACGCCTGCGGGTGAGTCAGGTTGGGTGCGCCCATGGCGGGGGTGCCCTTGCCTTCAGGGCCGTGGCAGGCCACGCAGTTGGCGGCGAAGAGTTTCTGCCCGTTGGCCGCGTCGGCCTTGATGCCCTCGGGCAGGCTGCGCCCGTCCAGGTTGGTCAGCACGAAGGCGGCAACGTCCGCCACGCCCTGCTCGCCGATCACCTCGGCCCAGGCCGGCATCACACCATGACGGCCATTCATGATGGTGGTCTTGATGGTTTCCGGTTCGCCGCCCCAGCGCCAGTCGCTGTCGGTCAGGTTGGGGAAGCCGTACGCTCCCTTGGCGTCCGAACCATGGCACACCGAGCAGTTGGAGGCGAACAGGCGTGCGCCCATCTTGAGGGCCTGCGGATCCTTGGCGACGTCTTCCAGCGGCATGGCCGCGAACTTGGCGAAGATCGGCCCGAAGCGGGCATCGGCCTTGGCCATTTCCTTTTCCCATTCGTGCACGCCGGTCCAGCCCGACTGGCCATTGCTGAATTCGGTCTGCTTGTCGTTATCCAGGTACGTATAGCCTGGCAGGATGCCTTTCCAGTTGCCCAGGCCCGGATACAGCGCCAGGTAGCCGAGGGCGAAGACGATGGTGCCGACGAACAGCCAGAACCACCATTTGGGCAGCGGGTTGTCGTACTCCTCGATACCGTCGAACGCATGGCCGACGGTTTCATCGGTGATCTCTTCGCGCTGGCCCTTGCGGGTCGACAGCAGCAGCCAGGTCAAGGCGAAGATGGTGCCCAGGGTCAGGACGGTGACGTACAGACTCCAGAAGGTTGTCATTGTTGTTTGCTCCCAGAAGCATTCTTTTGCGCGTGCTCGACATGCCGGCTGGCCTCGGGATCATCCGCGAAGGGCAGTTGCGTGGCCTCGTCGAAATCCTTCTTGCGCCGCGGGCTGAACACCCACAGCGCCAGGCCCACGAAGGCCACCAGCACGACGACGGTGCCCAGGCCGCGAATCATCCCGATATCCATCAGCGTCACCGTTTGCTCTTGATGAGGGTGCCAAGGCCTTGCAGGTACGCCACCAGGGCGTCCATCTCGGTCTTGCCCTTGACCGCATCGCGGGCACCGGCGATGTCTTCGTCGGTGTAGGGCGTGCCGAGGGTGCGCAGCACTTCGAGCTTCTTGGCCGTATCCTTGCCATCGAGGTGGTTTTCCACCAGCCATGGGTAAGCGGGCATCTTCGATTCCGGCACCACGTTGCGCGGGTTGTACAGGTGCGCGCGGTGCCAGTCGTCGGAGTAGCGTCCGCCGACGCGGGCCAGGTCCGGGCCGGTGCGCTTGGAGCCCCAGAGGAAGGGGTGGTCCCACACGCTTTCACCGGCCACCGAGTAGTGGCCATAGCGTTCGGTCTCGGCACGGAACGGACGGATCATCTGCGAATGGCAGCCTACGCAGCCTTCGCGGATGTAGATGTCGCGCCCTTCGACCTCCAGCGCGGTGCGCGGCTTCATGCCCTCGACCGGCTTGTTGGTGACGTCCTGGAAGAACAGCGGGACGATTTGCGTCAGGCCGCCGATGCTCACGGCGATGACCATGAAGAAGGCCAGCAGGCCTATGTTCTTCTCGACTGCTTCATGCTTCATCAGTGCGCTCCCACGACGACGATCTTGGCGGCTTCATCGGCCTGCGCCGGATTGGCAGCGCGTACCGTGCGCAGCACGTTGTAGGCCATCAGCAGCATGCCCGAGGCGAAGAAGGCGCCGCCCAGTGCGCGGACGATATAGCCCGGATGGCTGGCCTGCAGCGCTTCGACGAAGGAGTAGGTGAGGGTGCCGTCATCGTTGATCGCGCGCCACATCAGGCCTTGGGTGATGCCGTTGACCCACATCGAGGCGATGTACAGCACGGTGCCGATGGTCGCCAGCCAGAAGTGCGCATTGATCAGGCCGACGCTGTGCATCTGCTCGCGGCCGTACAGCTTCGGAATCATGTGGTACACCGCGCCGATGGAGATCATCGCCACCCAGCCCAGGGCGCCGGCGTGGACGTGGCCGATGGTCCAGTCGGTGTAGTGCGACAGCGAGTTGACCGTCTTGATCGCCATCATCGGCCCTTCGAAGGTCGACATGCCGTAGAACGCCAGCGACACCACCAGGAAGCGCAGGATCGGGTCGGTGCGCAGTTTGTGCCAGGCACCGGAGAGGGTCATCATGCCGTTGATCATGCCGCCCCAGCTCGGGGCCAGGAGAATGATCGACATCACCATGCCCAGCGACTGCGCCCAGTCGGGCAGGGCGGTGTAGTGCAGGTGGTGGGGGCCGGCCCAGATGTACAGGGTGATCAGCGCCCAGAAGTGCACGATCGACAAGCGGTAGGAGTAGATCGGACGCTCGGCCTGCTTGGGCACGAAGTAGTACATCATCCCCAGGAAGCCGGTGGTGAGGAAGAAGCCCACGGCGTTGTGGCCATACCACCACTGGATCATCGCGTCAGTGGCACCGGCGTAGGCCGAGTACGACTTGAACAGGCTGACCGGCAGCGAGATGTGGTTGACGATGTGCAGCATCGCGGTGACCACGATGAAGGCGCCGTAGAACCAGTTGCCCACGTAGATGTGCTTGGTCTTGCGCTTGACGATGGTGCCGAAGAACACCACTGCATAGGTGACCCAGACGATGGCCAGCAGGATTGCGATGGGCCATTCGAGCTCGGCGTATTCCTTGGTGGTGGTGTAGCCCATCGGCAGGGTGATCAGCGCGCCGAGGATCACCGCCTGCCAGCCCCAGAAGGTGAAGGCGGCCATGCCGTCGGAGATCAGCCGGGTCTGGCAGGTGCGCTGCACCACGTAGTAGCTGGTGCCGAACAGGGCACAGCCGCCGAAGGCGAAGATCACCAGGTTGGTGTGCAGCGGTCGCAGGCGTCCGAAGCTGGTCCAGGGCAGGTCGAAGTTGAGCTGCGGCCACACCAGCTGCGATGCGATGAAGACGCCGAGGCCCATGCCAAGGATCCCCCAGACCACCGTCATGATGGCGAACTGGCGGACGACCTTATAGTTATAAGCAGTCGGACTGATTGCTGTGCTCATGCTAAGGTTCCACGGTTTAGGTGTTCTTGTTGGTGGAAAAATCGGCGCCAGTCTCGATAGCCGCAATGGCTATGGCAACGCAAGGTACCCTGCGCCGACCCGTGTCCATACCCTTCCCACCACCGTCCCGTGGCGTTTCGGGTCGAACGATTGTACACAAATAAATATCTGTAATGTGTACCGTTTTTCACCTTTTTCTGATCGATCGGTCAAGCTTTTTTTCGATGTCTTTTTCGCGCGCGGCGTCAGGCAATGCGCCGCGTCGAGGCCATCGCTGCAACGCGAGGCCACTGTGGCAACAAGCTTAGTTCCGTTCGGAGGGGGTGCAAGGGAGGGGGAGCGGCGCACCCCTGTGGGAGGGCGAGTCGCCGCTCCCACAGGGGGGATTTGCAGGGGTACTTACTTGGTTGTCAGCGTTTCAGCGTTTTCATCATGGGACAGGCTGTACACGTAAGCCGCCAGCAGGTGCACCTTGTCGTTGCCCTGGATCTCGGCCTGAGCCGGCATCTGGCCCTGGCGACCATAGCGGATGGTCTGCTGCAACTGGGCGAAGCTCGAACCGTAGATGAACGCCTGCGGGTGAGTCAGGTCGGGTGCGCCCATGGCGGGGGTGCCCTTGCCTTCCGGCCCATGGCAGGCCACGCAGTTGCTGGCGAAGATCTCCTTGCCCTTGGCCACGTCGGCCTTGGCCCCTTCAGGCAGGCTGCGGCCATCGAGGTTGGTGAGCACGAAACCTGCGACATCCGCCACGCCCTGTTCGCCGATGACCTCGGCCCAGCCTGGCATCACGCCATGGCGGCCGTTCATGATCGAGGCCTTGATGGTCTCGGGTTCACCGCCCCAGCGCCAGTCCTTGTCAGTCAGGTTGGGGAAGCCGTAGGCCCCTTTGGCGTCCGAGCCATGGCACACCGAGCAGTTGGAGGCGAACAGGCGTGCGCCCATCTTCAATGCCTGCGGATCCTTGGCCACTTCCTCCACCGGCATGGCGGCGAACTTGGCGAAGATCGGCCCGAAGCGGGCGTCGGCCTTGTCCATTTCTTTCTGCCATTCGTTGACCTGGGTCCAGCCATTCTCGTAGCCGGGCAGGATGCCTTTCCAGTTGCCCAGGCCCGGGTAGAGGATCAGGTAGCCGACCGAGAACACCAGGGTGCCGACGAACAGCCAGAACCACCATTTGGGCAGCGGGTTGTCGTACTCCTCGATGCCGTCGAAGCTATGGCCCATGGTCTGGTCGGTGGTGTTGTTGCTCTGGCCCTTGCGGGTGCCGAGCAGCAACCAGGTCAGGCCGATCAGGCTGCCGATGGTCAGTACGCTGATGTACGTACTCCAGAAGGTGGTCATTGCCCGTTACTCCTCATGGCAGGTTCCTGCCCGGCAGGGGGCAGGCGGTCGTCGTCGAAGGGCAGCAGGCGCGCTTCGGCGAAATCACGGTCGCGGCGGCGGTTGAACACCCAGAGCGACAGGCCGATGAAGGCGATCATCACCACCAGGGTGCCGAGGCCGCGGATCATGCCGATGTCGAATTCCATCGTGCTTACCTCTTGTTCTTGATCGAGGTGCCCAGCACCTGCAGGTAGGCGACCAGCGCATCCATCTCGGTCTTGCCCTTGACCGCGTCGCGGGCACCGGCGATGTCTTCGTCGGTGTAGGGCACGCCGAGGGTGCGCAATACGCGCAGCTTGGTGTCGGTGTGGCTGTTGTCGACCGGCTGTGCGACCAGCCACGGGTAGGCCGGCATCTTCGATTCCGGTACCACGTTGCGCGGGTTGTACAGGTGTGCGCGGTGCCAGTCGTCGGAGTAGCGTGCGCCGACGCGGGCCAGGTCCGGGCCGGTGCGCTTGGAGCCCCAGAGGAAGGGGTGGTCCCACACGCTTTCACCGGCCACCGAGTAGTGACCATAGCGTTCGGTCTCGGCGCGGAATGGGCGGATCATCTGCGAATGGCAGCCCACGCAGCCTTCGCGGATGTAGATGTCGCGGCCTTCCAGTTGCAGCGCGGTGTAGGGCTTCATGCCCTCGACCGGCTTGTTGGTGACGTCCTGGAAGAACAGCGGGACGATCTGCGTCATGCCGCCGATGCTGACGGCGAACACCATCAGCAAGGCCAGCAGGCCGACGTTTTTCTCGATGACTTCATGTTTCATCAGGCGTGTCTCCTCAAGCCAGCTGGGCGTTCGCAGGGGCGGCGTCAAGCGCTGGCGAACGCACGGTGCGCCAGGTGTTCCAGGCCATCAGGAACATGCCGCTGAGGAAGATCGCCCCGCCGACGAAGCGCACGATGAAGCCGGGGTGGCTGGCCACCAGGGTTTCGACGAACGAGTAGGTGAGCGTGCCGTCGCTGTTGACCGCACGCCACATCAGGCCCTGGGCGATGCCGTTGACCCACATCGAGGCGATGTAGAGCACGGTGCCGATGGTTGCCAGCCAGAAGTGCGCGTTGATCAGGCCGATGCTGTGCATCTGCTGCTTGCCGAACACCTTCGGAATGGTGTGGTACAGCGCGCCGATGGAGATCATAGCCACCCAGCCCAGGGCGCCGGCGTGGACATGGCCGATGGTCCAGTCGGTGTAGTGAGAGAGGGCGTTGACGGTCTTGATCGCCATCATCGGGCCTTCGAAGGTCGACATGCCGTAGAACGCCAGCGACACCACGAGGAAGCGCAGGATCGGGTCGCTGCGCAGTTTGTGCCAGGCGCCGGAGAGGGTCATCATGCCGTTGATCATCCCGCCCCAGCTCGGTGCGAGCAGGATCAGCGACATGATCATGCCCAGTGACTGGGCCCAGTCGGGCAGGGCGGTGTAGTGCAGGTGGTGCGGGCCGGCCCAGATGTACAGGGTGATCAGCGCCCAGAAGTGCACGATCGACAGGCGATAGGAATACACCGGACGCTCTGCCTGCTTGGGCACGTAGTAGTACATCATCCCCAGGAAGCCTGCGGTCAGGAAGAAGCCTACGGCGTTGTGGCCGTACCACCACTGCACCATGGCGTCGGTGGCCCCGGCGTAGACCGAGTACGACTTGGTCAGGCTGACCGGCATCTCCAGGTTGTTGACGATGTGCAGGATCGCCACGGTGAGGATGAAGGCACCGAAGAACCAGTTGCCCACGTAGATGTGCTTGGTGGTGCGTTTCATCAGCGTGCCGAAGAACACGATGGCGTAGCAGACCCAGACGATGGTGATCAGGATGTCGATCGGCCATTCCAGTTCGGCGTATTCCTTGGAGCTGGTGTAGCCCAGTGGCAGGCTGATCGCTGCCAGCAGGATCACCAGTTGCCAGCCCCAGAAGGTAAAGGCCGCCAGTTTTGGCGCGAAGAGGATGGTCTGGCAGGTGCGCTGCACCGAATAATAGGAGGTGGCGAACAGGGCACAGCCACCGAAGGCGAAGATCACCGCGTTGGTGTGCAGCGGTCGCAGACGACCGAAGCTGGTCCACGGAAGGTCGAAGTTGAGGCTCGGCCAGACGAGTTGCGCGGCGATGAAGACGCCGAGCCCCATGCCGACGATGCCCCACACCACCGTCATGAGGGCGAATTGGCGGACCACCTTGTAGTTGTAGGCGGTACTGCTGGTTGTGTTCATGTATGGGTTCCCATCCACGGTTATAGGCAGGCTAAACAGCGAGGCAAGCATGAAAGATGGGCAATGTGCCGGTATTGACGGGGATCAATGGGCCCAAGTGGGAAATGTCCCAGGCTTGCGCGTCGATCCTCCGCAAATCCGGGGCGATCAGGGGCGTTCCTGCAGCCTGATCCTGGCCCACGGCGCCGGTGCGCCGATGGACAGCGCGTTCATGGACGAGATCGCGCAAAGGCTGGCGGGGCTTGGGGTCGGGGTGATCCGCTTCGAATTTCCCTACATGGCCGAGCGCCGGATAAACGGCGGGAAGCGTCCGCCCAATCCGCAGAAGGTGCTGCTCGAGTGCTGGCGCGAGGTGTATGGGCAGGTGCGACCATTGGTCACGGGCACCTTGGCCATTGGCGGCAAGTCGATGGGCGGGCGCATGGCCAGTTTGCTGGCCGATGAGCTGCAGGTGGATGCGCTGGTGTGCCTTGGGTATCCGTTCTATGCCGTGGGCAAGCCGGAGAAGCCGCGGGTCGAGCATCTGGCCGAGCTGAAGACTCCGACGCTCATCGTGCAGGGCGAGCGGGATGCGCTGGGGAATCGGGAGGCGGTTGAGCGATATGCGCTGTCACCGGCAATCGAGGTGAACTGGCTGGTGGCGGGGGATCATGATCTGAAGCCGCTGAAAGCTTCAGGGTTCAGCCATGAGCAGCATCTGCAGGCGGCGGCTGAGAAGGTGGCGGGGTTTCTGAAGGGTTAGCGCTGGATTCTTCGCGGGCAAGCCCGCGAAGAGCCTGATGCTTAGTCGCGATACTCGCACAGGTAGGCGGTATCGACCTTGACCTGCAGCTGGAACTTGCTGTCGGCAGGCACATTGAACTTGTCGCCGGCGTTGAAGGTTTCCCAGTTGTCGCTGCCTGGCAGCTTGACGATCAGGGCGCCGGAGACCACGTGCATGATCTCGCGCTTGGCGGTGCCGAACTCGTATTCGCCCGGGGCCATCACGCCCACGGTGGCCGGACCTTCTTCGCCTGCGAAGGCGATCGACTTGACGGTGCCGTTGAAGTACTCGTTGACCTGGAACATGGGCGACTCCTGAACAGAAGGGCTGAAAAAAGGCTGGCCAGTATGCCCAAGCCCTGCGCGGTCGTCATCTGCTTTCAGGTGAGGCTCAAGGGCAGCAACCGCGCGGTATTGCGTGCATCCTCCAGCGCCCGGTGCTGCTGGCCGACGAACTGCATGCCCGCCAGTTGCAGCGCACCGTTCAGGCCGGTGGGGCGCTGCAGGTGGCGGGCCTTGGCAAAGCGCTGCTTGAGGTTGATGTGCGGCAACTGCGCCAGCAGGCTGCTGACCTGATGCTGCTGCCATTCCTGCAACAACTGCTGGCGGTCGTAGTCGCCCCAACTGACCCAGGCCTGCAACTGCGCCTGGTGATGACCGAGCCAGCGCTCGAACTGCGCCCAGATTTCGGCGAACGGTGCGGCGCTGTCGATACTGGCCTGGCCGATGTGCGTCAGCTCGCGGCAGAACGGTGTCAACTGCGGACGCCGCCGCGGCTTGACGAAGCGCTGGAAGTGATCGACCTCGCGGCCTTCGCGGGTGACCAGGCTTGCGCCGATTTCAATGATTTCCATCTCGGTGACCGGCCAGCCACCGTCGTCGGTCGTAGCTTCCAGGTCGATGACCAGCCAATGGCCCATACCAGGCTCCCTTGCAAGACGCTGTGGTCCGCGGCGTTAGGCATGGGCCAGGGCCGCGGGCCCCTAGGGTCTGTCTGAAATGTATCTGCACTCGCCCATACTGCGTTGAAACGGGGCTCGGAATGCTCATGTACTCCAGTACACTCCGCTTCCTCCCCCCGTTTCGCCTTGTCTGGCCTTCGCGCAGACACATTTCAGACAGACCCTAGAGCGTAGCCAATCCAGAACCCTTACGGCATCCCCTGGCAGAATGCCGCTATTTTGGCATAACCAGCGGTTGTGCCCTGACAGGAAAACGCCTAGCTTAGGCGCATCAAGGTCCACGCCCGTGATTTGAGTGCCTCACTTGACGCCACTGCCCGCCCTCAAGGCCCTGTCATCCCTGATGATGCTCGCTGCACTGTGGCTGGCGGGCTCGGCCCGTGCCGCCGAAATGGTGGAGGTGCGGATCGGGGCCGCGCATTTCCCGCCTTATACGGTGCGTCCGGAGCAGGGGGCCGATACGGGGCTGTTGCCGCAGCTCGCCGAGGCACTGAACCAGCTCCAGGCCGGTTACCGTTTCGTTCTGGTGCCGACCTCGATCCCGCGTCGTTTTGGTGATTTCCAGCAGGGTCGCACCGACATGGCGATCTTCGAGAACCCGCAATGGGGTTGGCAGCAGATCCCGCACACGGTAGTCGACATGGGCCTGGAAGATGCCGAGATCTTCGTCGCCCATCGTCAGGCAGGGCGTGACCAGCATTATTTCGATGACCTCAAAGGCAAGCGCCTGGCGTTGTTCAATGGCTATCACTACGCGTTTGCCGATTTCAATCCCGACCCTGAATACCTGAAGAAGACCTTCCGGGCCATCCTCTCCTATTCCCACGACAGCAACCTGTCGATGGTGCAACGCGAGCGTGCGGACATTGCCCTGGTGACCCGCTCGTACCTGAGTGACTACCTCAAGCGCAACCCGGCCAAGGGCAGCGAGCTGCTGGCCTCGGATCGGGTCGATCAGGTCTACCATCACTACGCGCTGCTGCGTCCTGGTGCGCCGATCCGCGCTGAAGTCTTCACCCAGTTGATGCAGCGCCTGCGCGACAGCGGTGAGCTGGCAGCGCTTTTCGCCCCTTATCGGATCACCGTGCAAACGCCGAACAATTAAATTCGCGGGCTGCGATCACGTTCAGACACTTGAGTGTGATTCCATTTTTCCGTGAGCCATGACCATGCCTTTCGACGCTGCTTCGACGCCGCTTTCCCTTCCTCGATGGCACAGCCTGCAAGGCGACGAGACCGGTTCCCGGTTGAGTCTGACCCTGGAGGGGCGCCCGCTGATCCAGGTACGCCTGGTTCCCGCCGACCCTGTGCAGGTTCACCTGGAAACCGTCTGCCCGGATCGCGGCGTCCAGGCCCTGTGGGCTGCCTGCTACTGGCTGCTGTCGCGCGATCCTGCCTGCCAGCGCCTGGCCTGGCATTTGCCGGAGGCGCCAGCGTGGGTGCCGACGTTGCTGGCGAGCGGCCTGCTGGTAGCCAGCGAGCAAGCGCACGTGTTGATCTGCGAGCGAGCGCTGTTCTGGCAGTTGCCGCAGCCCTGGCTTGGCGAGGTACAGAGCGGTGTCTACCCGCAGCAGATGCAGATCAGCAACGGCAAGCGCCATCCACGCCGCGCCCCCAAACCCCGGGGCGAGGTGTATCGCCGTTTCGATGCGCGCCTGGGGGCGTGGGTGTCGCTACGCACTCTGGAAGTCGAGCAGGACCTGGCGCGTTTCAACCGTTGGCAGAACGAGCCCCGTGTCGCGCACTTCTGGCAGGAGCAGGGCAGCCTGGAGCAGCACCGCGAATACCTGAGCAAGCTCGAGGCAGACCCGCACACCCTGACACTCATCGGCTGTTTCGACGATGAGCCGTTCGCCTACTTCGAAGCCTACTGGGCCAAGGAAGACCGCATCGCGCCGTTCTATCCGGCCGACGACTACGACCGCGGTATCCATATGCTCGTGGGCGAACAGGCGCACCGTGGCCCGCACAAGGTGGCGAGCTGGATGTCGGCGCTGGTGCACTACCTGTTCCTCGACGACCCGCGCACCCAGCGCGTCGTCGCCGAGCCGCGCGCCGACAACGGCAAGATGATCGGCTACATGCACGATCAGTGCTTCCACTGCGACAAAGAGTTCGATTTCCCGCACAAGCGGGCGGCGCTGATGATCCTGGGGCGTGAGCGTTTCTTCGATCGTTGCACGCTGGTCTAGCGGCGCGCAGGGCGTGGGCCGCTGTGCGGCCCGATCACGCTGACAGGTGCCGTGCGGTGCGCGCGATACCTGTGAGGCGGTCAGCCCTCGGCCTGGCGGCTGTTCTTGCGGCAGTGGATCAGCGCGTCGCGGATCATGAAGTTGACCAGCGTTGGTGAGACCCCGAGCTCCTTGGCGATGTCTTTTTGCGGCACGCCGTGCAGGCGGTACATCTCGAACGCGTAGCGAGTGCGCTGGGGCAGCTCGTTGAGCGCTTCGGCGATGTGCTCGAGGGTCGCCAGGTTGATGTGGGTGGCTTCTGGCGAGGCATTCTGGATCACCACGTTCATGCCTTCTTCCTCGCTGCCCGAGTACTTCAGCTCCATCGCCTGCTTGCGGTAGTGGTCGATGGCCAGGTTGCGCACGATCTGGAACAGGTAGCTGAGCTGGGCCTTGAACGATGACGTGATCTGCGGCGCGGAACCGAGCCGGAAGAAGGCATCCTGCACCACATCCTCGGCGCGCGACCGACAGCCCGTGATACGGGCGGCAATCTTGACGAGGATGCTGCGATTGTCGACGAACGCCTGGAGTAATGGTGAATCGCACTTACTTGTGGATAGTTGTTCCGCCATGGAAATCACCTTGTCTCTGTGAGGAAAGGGAGCACACCGATTAGTCATGCTTCCTACAACGTGCGACAAACTATTCAGAATGATAATGATTGTCAAATACAGAAGTAAGTGAGTCTCTATTCGATTGTGGTCTAAGCTGCACCCCCTCCATGGCCCCTGTGTGAACGTCGTTCGCAGGCCCGCGACGTTTCTAATTATTTCTCCGGCCCATCCGTTCCCCTGTGTACATCCGGCCGCCGACTGCCGCCCGCCCGACGTGCCTTGCGCACCTGGCCCGGCTCCGGCCCGACTTACCCAGACACTGGCAGGAACACTCCATGATGGACGCCTTCGAACTCCCGCTCACGCTGGTCCAGGCCCTGGCGCAACGCGCCGCGGCGACCCCGGACCGGATCGCCTTGCGCTTTCTGGCCGACGATCCCCGCGAACAGGCGGTGCTCAGCTACCGCGAGCTGGACCTGCGCGCCCGTACCATCGCCGCCGCCCTGCAGGCCCGTGCCACGTTCGGCGATCGGGCGATCCTGCTGTTTCCCAGCGGTCCGGACTATGTCGCGGCATTCTTCGGCTGCCTGTATGCCGGAGTGATCGCAGTGCCGGCCTATCCGCCGGAGTCTTCGCGCCAGCACCATCAGGAGCGGCTGCTGTCGATCATCGACGATGCCCAGCCGCGTCTGCTGCTGACGGTAGAAGCGCTTCATGACAGTTTGCAGGGCCTCGATGCTCTGGCGACGGATGCCGCCCCGGGCCTGCTGGCGGTGGACCGCCTGGCCCCTGAGCTGGCCGACGACTGGCGTGAACCGGCGCTGGCCGGCGAGCACATCGCCTTCCTGCAGTACACCTCTGGCTCCACCGCGCTGCCCAAGGGTGTGCAGGTCAGCCATGGCAACCTGGTGGCTAACGAGCAACTGATCCGCCAGGGTTTTGGCATCGACCTCAACCCTGACGATGTGATCGTCAGCTGGCTACCGCTGTACCACGACATGGGCCTGATTGGCGGCCTGCTGCAACCGATCTTCAGCGGTGTGCCCTGTGTGCTGATGTCGCCGGGCTACTTCCTCGCCCGGCCCCTGCGCTGGCTGCAGGCGATCAGCGAATACGGTGGCACCATCAGTGGCGGCCCGGATTTCGCCTACCGCCTGTGCAGCGAACGGGTCAGCGAAGCGGCCTTGGCCGGGCTCGACCTCAGCCGCTGGCGGGTGGCCTACTCCGGTTCCGAGCCGATCCGCCAGGACAGCCTCGAGACGTTTGCCGGCAAGTTCGCCGCCTGCGGCTTCCAGGCGAGCAGCTTCTTCGCCAGCTACGGGCTGGCCGAAGCCACTCTGTTCGTCAGCGGCAGCCGACGCGGCCAGGGCATTGGCGCGCTGGAGCTCGATGCCGAGGCCTTCGCCGCCAACCGCGCCGAGCCTGGCAAGGGCAGCGTGCTGATGAGCTGCGGCTATCCGCAGCCGGGCCATGCGGTGCGTATCGTCGAACCGCAGCAACTGGCGGTGCTGGGCGATAACCGGGTGGGCGAAATCTGGGCCGGCGGCCCGAGCATTGCGCGGGGCTATTGGCGCAACCCCGAGGCCACGGCGCGTACCTTTGTCGAGATGGACGGCCAGATCTGGCTGCGTACCGGCGACCTGGGCTTCATGCGCGATGGCGAGGTGTTCGTCACCGGGCGGTTGAAGGACATGCTGATCGTGCGCGGCCAGAACCTCTATCCGCAGGATCTGGAGAAGACCCTCGAGCGTGAGGTCGATGTGTTGCGCAAAGGGCGCGTGGCGGTGTTCGCCGTGGACGATCGAGGCGAAGAGGGCATCGGCGTGGCGGTGGAAGTCAGCCGCAATGTGCAGAAGGCGATGCCTGCGCAAGCGCTGATCAAGACCCTGCGCCAGGTCATCGCCGACGCCTGCCGCCAGGCGCCGGCCGTGGTCTTGCTGCTCAACCCGGGGGCGCTGCCCAAGACCTCCAGTGGCAAGCTGCAGCGTTCGGCCCGCCGTCTGCGCATGAGCGACGGCAGCCTCGATTGCTATGCTCGCTTCCCGGCAGATGCCGCGTCCTCCGAGCGGGGTGCCAGCGGCGATGCCCTGCAGATGCGCATTGCGGCGGTATGGCGCGACCTGCTCAAGGTCGAGGCGGTGACGGCGGACGATCATTTCCTGCTGCTGGGCGGCAACTCCATCGCCGCCACCCAGGTCACCGCGCGGCTGTCCGACGAGCTGGGTGTCACGCTCAGCCTGCGTACCCTGTTCGAAGCGCCTGTACTGGCCGACTACAGCGCGGCAGTGGCCTGCGTGCTGGAGCTAGGCGGGCAGGGCACCGGCGCCATCGCCGCCCTCGATCGCGCCAAGGCATTGCCGCAGTCGCTGGCGCAGAACCGACTGTGGTTGCTGTGGCAACTGGAGCCGCAGTCCGCTGCCTACAACATCCCTGCCGGCCTGCACCTGCGTGGCGAACTGGACGAGGCAGCGCTGCAGGCGAGCTTCCAGGCGCTGGTCGAGCGTCACGAATCCCTGCGCACGCGCTTCAGCGAAGTGGATGGCGAGGCCCTGCAGCATGTGCTGGCGCATGCCGACTTTGCCTTGCAGCGTGTCGATCTCGAAGGGGTGGACGCCAGCGAGGTCGCCAATCGTCGCGAGCATGAGGCCCGCCAACCCTTCGACTTGCTCCAAGGGCCGCTGCTGCGCGTGACCTTGGCGCGCCTGGACGATGAAGAACACCAGTTGTGGGTAACCCTGCATCACATCGTCGCCGACGGCTGGTCGCTGAATATCCTGCTCGAGGAGTTCGCCCGACTCTACACCGCCCACTGCCAGGGCCAGCAACCCAATCTCGCGCCCCTCGCGCTGGGCTACGCCGACTACGGCACCTGGCAGCGCCAGTGGCTGGCAGAAGGTGAGGCTGCACGTCAGCTGGAATACTGGAAGGCGCAACTGGGCGACGAATTGCCGGTACTCGACCTGTGCACCGACCATCCACGCTCGGCGCTGGGCGAGCAGCGCGCTGCGCGCCTGAACATGAAGGTGCCCGCCAAACTCGGCGAAGCTCTCAAGGGCCTGGCCCGTGACCAGCAGGCCAGCCTGTTCATGGTCCTGCTGGCGGGCTGGCAAGCCTTGCTGCAGCGCTACAGCGGCCAGTCCGACATCCGCGTCGGCGTCCCCAACGCCAACCGCCCGCGCCTGGAAACCCAGGCCATGGTCGGCTTCTTCATCAACACCCAGGTCATGCGTGCCGAGTTCGACGGCCGTACGCCGTTCGACCAGTTGCTGGCCCAGGTGCGTGAGCGCACCCTTGGTGCCCAGGCGCACCAGGACCTGCCGTTCGAGCAACTGCTCGAAGCGCTGCCCCAGGCCCGTGAGCAGGGCCTGTTCCAGGTCATGTTCAACCACCAGCAGCGCGACCTGTCCGCGCTGCGCCGCCTGCCCGGACTGCTTGCCGAAGAGCTGCCGTGGCACAGCCGCGAGGCCAAGTTCGACCTGCAACTGCACAGTGAGGAAGACCACCAGGGCCGGCTGACACTGGCCTTCGACTACGCCGCCGAGCTGTTCGACGCCAGCACCGTCAAGCGCCTGGCCCAGCACCTGCTGGCGCTGCTCGAACAGGTCTGCGCGCAACCGCAGCTGGCCGTGGGCGAAGTGCAACTGCTGGATGAGCCAGGCCGCGCGCAACTGCTCGCCTGGGGGCAGGCCCCTGCCGAGCCCGCCAGAGCCTTGCTGGTCGAGCAGCTCAACGAGCAGGCACGCCTGACACCGGAGCGCGTCGCCCTGGTGTGGGAGGGCGGTCAGCTCGACTACGCCAGCCTGCACCAGCAGGCCAACCGCCTGGCTCACTACCTGCGCGACAAGGGCGTCGGCCCGGACACATGCGTGGCCATCGCGGTCGAGCGCTCGCCGCAACTGCTGGTCGGCCTGCTGGCGATCCTCAAGGCGGGCGGCGCCTATGTACCGCTGGATGTCGACTACCCGGCCGAACGCCTGGCCTACATGCTCGCCGACTGTGGTGCGGGCCTGCTGCTGAGCCAGAGCACCCTGCTCGAGCGCCTGCCCCAGGTCGAGGGCGTCAGTACCATCGCGCTGGACCAGTTGCACCTGGACACCTGGCCCAGCCAGGCCCCGGGCCTGCGCCTGGAAGGCGAGCACCTGGCCTATGTGATCTATACCTCCGGCTCCACCGGCCAGCCCAAGGGCGTGGGCAACACCCATGCTGCCCTGGCCGAACGCCTGCAATGGATGCAGGCCACCTATGCGCTGGACGACCGCGACGTGCTGATGCAGAAGGCACCGATCAGCTTCGACGTGTCGGTGTGGGAATGCTTCTGGCCGCTGGTCACCGGCTGCCGCCTGGTACTGGCAGGCCCTGGTGAGCACCGCGATCCGCAGCGCATCGCCGCACTGGTGCAGCAGCATGGCGTGACCACGCTGCACTTCGTGCCGCCGCTGTTGCAGGTGTTTGTCCAGGAGCCGCTGGCCGCAGGTTGCACCAGCCTGCGTCGGCTGTTCTCCGGCGGCGAGGCGCTGCCTGCCAGCCTGCGCGACCGGGCCCTGGCCTTGCTCCCCCAGGTGCAGTTGCACAACCGTTATGGCCCGACCGAGACCGCGATCAACGTCACCCACTGGCACAGCCAGCGCGAGGATGGCGAGCGCTCGCCCATCGGCCGTCCACTGGCCAATGTGCTGTGCCGTGTGCTGGATGATGAATTCGAACTGACCGCACCGGGCGTGCCGGGCGAACTGTGCCTGGGCGGCGCGGGCCTGGCCCGTGGCTATCTGGGACGTCCGGGACTCACCGCCGAGCGTTTCGTGCCGCAACCCGATGGCGACGGTCAGCGCCTGTACCGCAGCGGCGACCGCGCGCGCTGGCTGGTGCACGACGGTGCGCTGGAATACCTCGGGCGCCTCGACCAGCAGGTCAAGGTGCGCGGCTTCCGCGTCGAGCCTGAAGAAGTCCAGGCCGTGCTGCTGGCCCAGCAAGGTGTCGAGCAGGCGTTGGTGCTGATCCACCGCGACGCTGTCGGCGCGCAGTTGGTCGGTTACTACAGCGGCGTCGAGCAGAGCGCCGCCTTGCTGGCGACCCTCGGCGCGCAACTGCCCGCCTACATGGTGCCAGCGCAGTTGGTTCACCTCGCGCAGATGCCCTTGGGCCCGAGCGGCAAGGTCGATCGCAAGGCGCTGCCGGCGCCGGTCTGGCAGCAACGCCAACACGTCGAGCCGCAGTCCGCGCTGGAGCGGCAAGTGGCGGCGATCTGGCGCGAGGTGCTGAACCTGCCCCAGGTAGGCCTGCAGGACGACTTCTTCGCCCTCGGTGGCCACTCGCTGCTGGCCACCCAGATCGTTTCGCGCTGCCGCCAGGCCTGTGACGTCGAGCTGCCGCTCAAGGCGCTGTTCGAGGCCAGTGAGCTGGGTGCCTTCTGTGCCGAGATCGCGCGGATCCGCGCCAGCGGTGGTTGCAACCTGCAGGGGGCGATCACCCGTGTCGATCGCCGTCAGGCCGTGCCGCTGTCCTACTCGCAGCAGCGCATGTGGTTCCTCTGGCAGATGGAACCGGACAGCCCTGCGTACAACGTCGGCGGCATGGCGCGTCTATGCGGCGCGCTGCATGTGGACGCTTTCGAACGTGCCCTGCAGGCGTTGATCGTCCGCCACGAGACCCTGCGCACCACCTTCCCCAGCATCGATGGCAAGCCCTACCAGTGCGTGGCCGACGACAGCGGCCTGCACCTGGACTGGCAGGACTTCAGCGCGCTGCCGGCCGACAATCGCCAGCAGCGCCTGCAGCAACTGGCCGACGAGCAGGCGCACCAGCCGTTCGACCTGGAGCGTGGTCCGTTGCTGCGTGCCTGCCTGGTCAAGGTGCAGGAGCGTGAGCACTATTTCGTCCTGACCCTGCACCATATCGTCACCGAAGGCTGGGCGATGGACATCTTCGCCCGTGAGCTGGGCGAGCTTTACGAAGCCTTCGTCGACGAGCGCGAATCGCCGCTGCAGCCGCTGCCAGTGCAGTATCTGGACTACAGCGTCTGGCAGCGCCAGTGGCTCGAAGGCGGGGAGGGCGCGCGCCAGCTCGACTACTGGAAAGCGCGCCTGGGCGACGAGCATCCGGTCCTGGCACTGCCGACGGACCGCCCGCGCCCAGCGGTGCAGAGCCATCGCGGCGAGTTGTATCGCTTCGACCTCGATCCGGCGCTGGTCGAGCGTGTGCATGCGTTCAACAGCCAGCGCGGGCTGACCCTGTTCATGACCATGACCGCCACGCTGGCCGCACTGCTGCACCGCTACAGCGGCCAGCGCGACCTGCGTATCGGCGCGCCGGTGGCCAACCGCATCCGCCCGGAAAGCGAGGGGCTGATCGGTGCCTTCCTCAACACCCAGGTGCTGCGCTGCGAACTGGATGGGCAGATGAGCGCCGCCGCACTGCTCGAGCAGATGCGTCAGACCATCATCGACGGCCAGTCGCACCAGGACCTGCCGTTCGAACAACTGGTCGAAGCCCTGCAGCCGCCGCGCAGCAGTGCCTACAACCCGCTGTTCCAGGTAATGTGCAACGTGCAGCGCTGGGCCTTCCAGCAAAGCCGAACCCTGGCAGGCATGCAGGTGGACTACCTGGTCAACGACGCCAGCGCCACCAAGTTCGACCTGTACCTGGAAGTCACCGACCTGGACGGCCGGCTCGGCTGCTGCCTGACCTACAGCCGCGACCTGTTCGATGAGCCGCGCATCGCGCGCATGGCCGAACACCTGCAGCAGTTGCTGGCGGCGATGCTCGAAGATCCGCAGCAACGCCTGTGCGAGCTGCCGATGCTGTCGGGTGCCGAGCAGCAGGAGCTGGTCGGGCAGCTTCAGGGCGAACAGGATTTCGATCTTGACCAGACCCTGCACGGGCTGTTCGCCGCCCAGGTGGAGCGCACGCCGCAGGCGCGGGCCTTGACCTTCGCCGGCCAGCACCTGAGCTACGCCGAGCTCGATCAGCAGGCCAACCGTCTGGCCCGAGCCCTGCGTGAGCGCGGAGTTGGCCCGCAAGTGCGGGTGGGCCTGGCGCTGGAGCGCTCGTCGCAGATGGTGGTCGGCCTGCTGGCGATCCTCAAGGCCGGTGGCGCCTATGTGCCGCTCGATCCGGAATACCCGCTCGAGCGCCTGCACTACATGATCGAGGACAGCCGCCTGGACCTGCTGATCGGCCAGCGCGAGCTGCTCGCGACCCTTGGCGAACTGCCGGCCGGTGTCGTCACCTGGAGCCTGGAGGACGACGCAGCGTCGCTGTCCGCCTACAGCGATGCGCCACTGGACAACCTCAACCTGCCGCAGCACCAGGCCTACCTGATCTACACCTCCGGCTCCACCGGCAAGCCCAAGGGCGTGGTGGTCAGCCATGGCGAGATCGCCATGCATTGCCAGGCGGTGATCGCCGACTTCGGCATGCGCAGCGACGATTGCGAGCTGCATTTCTATTCGATCAACTTCGATGCGGCCAGCGAACGCCTGCTCACGCCGCTGCTGTGCGGGGCACGTGTGGTGCTGCGCGCCCAGGGGCAATGGGGCGCCGAAGAGATCTGCGACCTGGTGCGCGAGCAGCAGGTGAGCATTCTCGGTTTCACCCCGAGCTATGGCAGCCAGCTGGCGCAGTTCCTGGCCGGGCGTGGCGAGCAACTGCCTGTGCGCCTGGTGATCACCGGCGGCGAAGCGCTGACCGGCGAGCACTTGCAGCGCATCCGCCAGGCCTTCGCCCCGCAGCAATTCTTCAATGCCTACGGCCCGACCGAAACAGTGGTCATGCCGCTGGCGTGCCTGGCCCCCGAAACCTTGTCGGCCGATGCGGGCAGCGTGCCGATTGGCCGCATGATCGGGGCGCGCACCGGCTACATCCTCGACGAGGACCTGGCGCTGTTGCCCCAGGGCGGCATCGGTGAGCTGTATGTCGGTGGCGCGGGCCTCGCCCAGGGCTATCACGATCGCCCGGGGCTGTCGGCCGAACGTTTCGTCGCCGACCCCTTCAGCCATGACGGTGGCCGGCTGTATCGCACCGGCGATCTGGTGCGCCTGCGCGCCGACGGGTTGGTCGAGTACATCGGCCGCGCTGACCAGCAGGTGAAGATCCGTGGTTTCCGCATCGAGCTGGGCGAGATCGAAAGCCGCCTTCAGGAGCACGCCGATGTCGAGGAGGCCGTGGTTCTGGCCCTCGATCTGCCGGGCGGCAAGCAACTGGTGGGCTACCTGGTCTGCGCTCAGGCCAAGGCGAGCAGTGATGCCCAGGCGCACCTGCGCGAGGCGGTCAAAGCCCATGCACGGCAACACCTGCCCGACTACATGGTGCCTGCGCACCTGGTACTGCTCGATCGCCTGCCGCTGATGGGCAATGGCAAGCTCGACCGTCGTGCGCTGCCAGCGCCGGATCTCGAGCAGGCACACCAGCTGTACCAGGCGCCGGCCAATGAGTTGGAGGCGCAGTTGGCGCAAATCTGGCGCGAGGTGCTCAATGTCTCGCGCGTGGGTGTGCAGGACAATTTCTTCGAACTGGGCGGTGACTCGATCCTGTCGATCCAGGTGGTCAGTCGCGCCCGTCAGTTGGGCCTGCAGTTCACCCCGCGCGACCTGTTCCAGCACCAGACCATCCAGACCCTGGCAACCGTGGTCACCCACGGCGCGGGGCCAACGCATGTGGAGCAGGGGGCGCGTCAGGGCCGTATCGGCCTGACGCCGATCCAGCATTGGTTCTTCGACAGCGAAGTGCCGCAGCCGCAGCACTGGAACCAGGCTGTGCTGCTCGAAGCACGCAAACCGCTGCTCGCTGACCGGCTTGAGGCCGCGCTGGCGGCGCTGGTGCAGCATCACGACAGCCTGCGCCTGCGCTTCACCCAGGTGGCTGGCCGCTGGCAGGGTGAATACGACCAGGCCGGCGCCCAGCCGCTGCTGTGGACGGCGACCGTCGCTGACTTCGACGATTGCCAGGCGCTCTATACCGACGTGCAGCGCAGCCTCGACCTGCAGCAAGGGCCCCTGTTGCGCGGCCTGCTGCTGACCGATGGCGCAGGCGCGCAACGCTTGCTGCTGGCCATCCATCACCTGGTGGTCGACGGCGTGTCCTGGCGTGTAGTGCTGGAGGACCTGCAGGCGCTGTACCGCGGTGAAACCCTGACGGCCAAGACCCATGCCATGGGCGACTGGTCGGCGCGTCTGGCCAGCTATGCCGGCAGCGACTCGCTGCGTGACGAGCTGGGCTGGTGGGAGGGACAGCTGGGTCGTGTACGCCGCGAGCTGCCGTGCGATCACCCGCAGGGCGGCAACCTGCACCGCCATGCGCGCACCTTGGCCATCGAGCTCGACACCGAGCAGACCCGCCAACTGTTGCAGCAGGCGCCAGCGGCCTATCACACCCAGGTCAACGACCTGCTGCTGACCGCTCTGGCGCGCACCCTGAGCCACTGGAGCGGCGATGAGCAGGTGCTGGTACAGCTCGAGGGGCATGGACGCGAAGGGCTGTTCGAAGATATCGACCTGACCCGCAGCGTCGGCTGGTTCACCAACGCCTATCCGCTGAGCTTGAACCCGGTAACCGGCGACGACGATGCCGCGCGCAGTGCGTCGATCAAGGGCATCAAGGAACAACTGCGCCAGGTGCCGCACAAGGGGCTGGGTTATGGTGTGCTGCGCTACCTGGCCGATTCTGCGGGGCGTGAGCGCATGGCGGCGTTGCCACAGGCGCGCATCACCTTCAACTACCTCGGGCAGTTCGACCAGCAGTTCGACGCCAATGCCGTGTTCCAGCCGCTGGATGCCCCTGCGGGGCTGGCCCATGACCCGGACGCGCCACTGCCCAACTGGCTGAGCGTGGATGGCCAGGTCTATGGCGGTGCCTTGCAACTGCGTTGGACTTTCAGTACAGAGCGCTACGACGAGGCGACCATCGCCGAACTGGCCGAAGCCTATCGCCAGGAACTGCTGGCGCTGGTCGCCCACTGCCTGGTCGAGGGCAACGGCAGCTTCACGCCGTCGGACTTCCCGCTGGCCCAACTGACCCAGGAGCAGATCGACACGCTGCCGGTGCCGGCTGGCGAGATCGAGGATGTCTACCCGCTGACGCCAATGCAGGAAGGGCTGCTGCTGCACACCCTGCTGGAACCCGGCACCGGCATCTACTACATGCAGGACCGCTACCGCATCAACAGTGCGCTGGAGCCGGAGCGCTTCGCTCAGGCCTGGCAGGCGGTGGTGGCGCGCCACGAGGCGCTGCGTGCATCGTTCAGCTGGAATGCGGGCGAAGCGATGCTGCAGATCATCCACAAGCCAGGCAAGACCGCCGTCGACTACCAGGACTGGCGCGACCTTGACGAGGCCAGCCAGGAAGCCCGCCTGCAAGCGCTGCACAAACAGGAGCGTGAAGCCGGATTCGAGTTGCTGCGCGAGGCGCCGTTCCACCTGCGTCTGGTGCGCGTGGCCGATGAGCGCTACTGGTTCATGATGAGCAACCATCACATCCTCATCGATGCCTGGTGTCGCTCGTTGCTGATGAACGACTTCTTCGAAATCTACCAGGCACTGGGCGAAGGCCGTGCCGCGCACTTGCCGGTGCCGCCGCGCTATCGCGACTACATCGGCTGGCTGCAGCGCCAGGACCTGGACGAAGCACGCCAGTGGTGGCAGGCCAACCTGGCCGGCTTCGAACGCGCCACGGCGATCCCCAGCGACCGCCCGCTGCGCCATGACCACGCCGGGGACGGCATGATCGTCGGCGATTGCTACACCCGCCTCGAGGTGAGCGAGGGGGCGCGTCTGCGTGAACTGGCGCAGGCTCATCAACTGACCGTCAACACCTTCGCCCAGGCGGCCTGGGCACTGGTACTGGCCCGCTACAGCGGCGAGCGCGACGTAGTGTTCGGGGTGACCGTTGCCGGGCGCCCGGTGAGCTTGCCGCAGATGCAGCGCACGGTCGGGCTGTTCATCAACAGCATCGCCTTGCGCGTGCAGCTGCCGGCGGCCGGCGAGCGCCAGAGCGTGCGTCAGTGGCTGCAAGGCCTGCTCGATCGCAACATGCAGTTGCGTGAGTACGAGTACCTGCCGCTGGTGGCGATCCAGGAGTGCAGCGAGCTGCCCAAGGGGCAGGCGCTGTTCGATAGCCTGTTCGTGTTCGAAAACGCGCCGGTCGAGAGCAATGTGCTTGACCACGCCCAGCACTTGAACGCCAGCTCCGACTCGGGCCGTACCCACACCAACTTCCCGCTGACGGCGGTGTGCTATCCGGGCGACGACCTGGGCCTGCACCTGTCGTTCGACCAGCGCTACTTCGACTACCCGACCGTCGAGCGGCTGCTGGCTGAATTCAAGCGCCTGCTGCTGGCGCTGGTCGAAGGCTTCGAGGGTGAGGTCCAGGCACTGCCACTGCTGGGTGCCGACGAGCAGCGCTTCCTGCTCGAGGACTGCAACCGCACCGAGCACGCCTATACCTTGGAGCAGAGCTATGTCGAGCTGTTCGAGGCACGCGTTGCGGCGCACCCCGAGCGTATCGCCGCCCGTTGCCTGGAGGCGTCCTACGACTATGCCGGGCTCAACCTGGCCGCCAACCGCCTGGGACATGCGCTGGTCGCAGCCGGAGTGAGCATCGATCAGCCCGTTGCCCTGCTGGCCGAGCGTGGTCTGCCGCTGCTGGGGATGATCGTTGGCAGCTTCAAGGCCGGTGCGGGTTACCTGCCGCTGGATCCGGGCCTGCCCTCGGCGCGCCTGCAGCGTATCGTCGAGCTCAGCCGCACACCAGTGCTGGTGTGCAGCGCCGCCTGTGCCGAGCAGGCGGGTCAGTTGCTCGACGAGTTGAGCGGGGCGGTACGGCCGAAGCTGCTGGTGTGGGAGGATATCCAGGCCAGCCAGGTCGCTGGCCACAACCCGGGTATCCACAGCGGGCCGGACAACCTGGCCTACGTGATCTACACCTCGGGCTCCACCGGGCTGCCCAAAGGCGTGATGGTCGAGCAGCGCGGCATGCTCAACAACCAGCTGAGCAAGGTGCCGTACCTGGCGCTGGACGAACACGATGTTATCGCCCAGACCGCTTCGCAGAGCTTTGACATCTCGGTGTGGCAGTTCCTGGCAGCACCACTGTTCGGGGCCCGTGTCGAGATCGTGCCAAATGCCATTGCCCACGATCCCCAGGGCTTGCTGGCGCATGTCCAGGCCAGCGGTATCACCGTGCTGGAAAGCGTGCCTTCGTTGATCCAGGGCATGTTGGCCAACGATCATCAGGCATTGGATGGCCTGCGCTGGATGCTGCCGACCGGCGAGGCGATGCCTCCGGAGCTGGCCGCCCAGTGGCTGGAGCGCTATCCGCAGATCGGCCTGGTCAACGCCTATGGTCCGGCCGAATGTTCGGACGATGTGGCGTTCTTCCGTGTCGATGCCGACTCGACCCGCGGCAGCTACCTGCCCATCGGCACCCCGACCGACAACAACCGCCTGTACCTCTACGGCGAAGAGCAGACGCTGGTACCGTTGGGCGCGGTGGGCGAGCTGTGCGTGGCCGGCACGGGTGTCGGTCGTGGTTATGTTGGCGACCCGGTGCGTACGGCCCTGGCCTTCATCCCGCATCCGCATGGCGCGCCGGGCGAGCGCCTGTATCGCACCGGCGACCTGGCGCGCCGCCGTGCCGATGGTGTACTCGAATATGTCGGGCGCATTGACCACCAAGTGAAGATCCGCGGCTACCGTATCGAGCTTGGCGAAATCGAAGCGCGCCTGCACGAGCAGCCGCAGATTCGCGATGCGGCAGTCGGTGTCCAGGAGGGCGCCAATGGCAAGCATCTGGTTGGCTACCTGGTAGCCCACCAGGGCGTGGTGGCCGATGCCGGTCTGCTCGAGCAGATCAAGCAGCGTCTGCGTGCCGAGTTGCCGGAGTACATGGTGCCGCTGCACTGGGCCTGGTTCGATAACCTGCCGCACAATACCAATGGCAAGCTCGATCGCAAGGCGCTGCCGGTCATCGAGATCGGTGCCCAGCACAGCCAGGACTACCTGGCGCCGCGCAGCGAGCTGGAAGAGACCCTGGCCGCTATCTGGGGCGAGGTGCTCAAGGCTGAGCGGGTCGGGGTGCGCGACAACTTCTTCGAACTGGGCGGGCACTCGTTGCTGGCCACGCAGATTGCCTCACGCGTGCAGAAGCGCCTGCAACTGAATGTGCCGCTGCGGGCGATGTTCGAGTGCAGCACCGTGGAAGAGCTGGCGGCGTATGTCGAAGGGTTGCAGGGCAGTGCGTTGGATGAGGATAAGGTGGATCGGTTGAGTGATCTGATGGCGGAGTTGGAAGGGTTGTAACAGGCACGACACCAGCGCGGGCAAGCCGCGCTGGTGTCGTGCTGTATTTAACGCGGTACTTTGTTGATGCTCTTTCTACGTTTGGGTTCGCCCATGTTTTTTCTTACCGTCGAAGAGTTACTTGACAGCGTCGAAGAGTTACTTGATAGGCTTGAGCGCCGGCTGGAGTTTGAATCATCGTCGGAGGTGTCAGGAAACAGTGTCTCCAGGTTGAGAGTATTCTCTTCGCTCGATGTGCTGTGCGTGCGAGCTAGCGTCGGTACTTGTTGAGTATCATTTGTATCTGGGTCGTCAATATTGATGGCGAGGTGCTGCGGTGCAGAGAAGTCCTCTCCTGCGTTGGTATGTGCCGATGGAGCGGGCAAGGCGACCCTCTCTATAGCGTCGTGCGTATCCGGGCGCTGTTCCCCAAGTCTGGGAGAGTGTGGTCTGCTAGGGGCGTATTGGTGAACACAGTTTTCGCCGCCCGCGGAGTTTTGATTATCGGGTGATTGAGCATCATTTCTGAACGGGGGAGCCTCTTCAGATTCCAACTGAGCACGGCGAATTTGTTCAGCTGTACGTTGTTTCATAAACACCCGATATTGTGCAAGATTTTGGGTTCCGACCGATGTGATGGCGCCAAACATGGTTAAATATCGCGCGGAGGAATCATCGGGGGAGATCCAGCCCAAGAACATTAAAGTAATCGCATTAAGGATGTTAAGCACCCTGAGTCCGCTGGATGCAGCATGGAGGCGGCCACCCGGTTCTCTCCAGTGCTTCCATAAGGGAGCTGTCAGTGATGTTCCGTTTCTCTCTGCATCTTTCACCTGGTAGTAGAGGGGTTGGTTGTTCGTAATAAGCGTCGCTATGTTCAGCAGAAGCAGCCAGATGGCAAATATTTCTATGGCTATAGTCATAACGGTCTCTGCTGGAGACATCCCCGTAGCGTCACGAAAGCGCAGAGGATTATTTCTATTCGTCCGATACAGATTCGGGCCATCAATAAGCCTACCGGGATCGGCACTCAGCCATCGGCCCAACCCCGTCTGATAGTATCGCCAGCCGTAGTAGTAAAGACCGCTGGCATCGAGCTCCTTGCCGGCATGACGCGACGTACGTTGGGTTAATCCGCCGACTTCCGCTGCTTGCTCATCCAGGCCAACTGTTTCGCCATAGGGGGCGTATTCCTCACGCGAGACGATGTTTCCCACCTCGTCCGTTTCTCCCGCACTGCTGCCCAGATGGTCGCTAAACCCATAGCGCAGGTGAACCTCGGTACTCAGGCGATTTTCAATCCAACGCGTCTCCTCGACTTCGCTGATCACGACGTGCTTGAGCGCCTGGGGCTGGCCTTCGAGCGTGCGCAGGCGTACTTCGCAGTCATCGAGGTAGGTCGTCAGAGTGGTCTGGATTGCGTTGGCCATGCGCACCGTACTGATTTTGCGACGGCGGGTGCCGCCATTGGCGTAGCGGTATTGCTCGATATCATCCGCCGCTCCGTTGGCGCGTTTGACCAGCGACACCTGGCCCAACTGGTGATCGGCCAACCAAGCCAGTGCCCGGCCATCGATCAGTTGTTTCTGCAGGCCGCCAGGCAGAAAGTCGTTGTCTGGTGCCAGCCCGTGGCCCTCGGGCATTGCGCGGTTGCTCTGGGTCGACACACGAAGGTGCTGGGTGCGCTGACCGGCACCACCGTTGTGACTCAAGGTGATCAGGTTGTCACCGTCGTCGTATTCGTAGCGTTCGCTGTAAGGTGTCCAGACCATGCCGCCCTGGCGGTCGGACGTTCCGAACGAGGGCGACCAGTAGGCACCGACCGGGCTGCGCTCGCGCCCGCTGGCCTCGACCAGGCGGTAGAGGGTGTCGTAGGCGTATTCGCGCAGGCCGTCGGACTCGTGGTTGTCATGCCACTGAGGGTCGGCACCTTGGTCATCGAGGGTGAGGATGTTGCCTGCGGGATCGTAGCCATAGTGCAGGTCGCTGATCAGCAGATAGCCCAGCGCATGGTCACTTGGGCGCTGCGTACGATGTTGAATCAGGCGCTGACTGGTGGGCGAGTAGCCATAGAGGTCGACCACGCCATTGCCAGACGTCTGCGCCATGACCATGCCATCGGCCCTGCGCGTGACTGCCGCGAGCGCCATGGCCTCCTTGGCACCCTGGCGCAAATGTATCTGGCGTACTGCGCCACTGACGTCCAGTGTCTTCGAACTCGTGACCCCGGCTGCGTTGGTGCGTACCAGCACATCGCCCACTGCGTTGTATCGGTTAACGGTGATCAGTATGTTCTCTTCCAGATCACCCTCACTGCTGCCAGCCCAATCGGGTTGTTCGGCGTGAGGCTGCAACAACTGTTGCCGGGTTTCGAGAGGTTTGCTGGTGAGCGATAGCAAGGCTGTGTGGGTCAGGCCTGCGTTGTCGAAATGCTTGAGCGTGGCACCTGCCAGGTTGCGCTGGCGGTCGGCAGCAGTGGCTGGGGCATACACCAGGCGCTCGCGCATACGTGCGATGCCGGCGGCTGGGTGCTCGAAGATCGCGCTCTTGCGCCCGCCTTGTTCTGGGGTTTCATAGGTGTGCGTGTGGTGGGTGCCCTGGGCGTTGCAGGTCCACAGCGGTCGACCAGTGGCATCATCAAGCGACAGTGAGGTATCGCCGTCGGTGGTGTGCAGCTTCAACTGTCGGCCGCCGAGGCTGGCGACCGTCGTGGCATCGGCCAGCGTCGTTGCGCCTGCCGATACTTGCAATGCTCGTGCACCGAACTGGCGGACGGTGCGGGTCAGTGCTTCTGCATGGGTGCGGTTACGCAGCAGTTTTGCTGCGGGTATGTCTGCTCCATCCTGTGGGGAGCGCAGCAGGCGCAGCGTCACCGTAGCGCCTGCTGCACCGGACAGCACCGTCACGTCCGGTGTTTCGGCATGGTAGCGTGCAGCCTTGATGGCAGGCATCGGCGATCCCTCTTCTCATCGCATCCTGCGCACCGATCGCGTGGCCGCGAGGGTGCGATAAGAGGAGTCTAGGGAGACTGCGTCGGTCTCGCACCTGACAGATTTATCAGGTCAGCGCTTGCCCAGAATCTTGCCGAGCATTTCCGGGCGTGGCGCGCCTTGTTGGCTTTGCAGTTGTCCCTGTTCATCCTGGTAGAAGATCGCAGGCGTTGCGCCCAGCCCCATTTCTTCCATCAACGCCTGGTTGGCTGCGAGTTGCTTCTGTGTGGGTTCGGGAATGGTGTCCAGTGCCTTGAGCGTGCTGGCCTTGCCAGCGCTTTCGTGATCTTGCAGTGCCTTGGCAGGGTCTTTTGCCGACAACAGCGCGGCGGACTTGCCCGGGCTGTCCGGACGGATGATGCCGACCATGATATGGCGCAATTGCACCTTGCCCGAGTCGACCCAAGGCCGCGCCTGTTGCCAGAACATGTTGCAGTACGGGCAGTTGGGGTCGCTGAACAGGTAGACGATGCGTGGCGCATCAGCCTTGCCGTCCTGGATCCAGGCGGTCTTTTCCATCTTCGCCCAGATTTCCTTGCTCATCGGTGTGTAGACCAGCTTGTCCAATGGCTCGGCGCTCAGGTCCTGGCCTTGTTCATCGAACAGGCTGCCAACCAGCACGTGCTTGCCGTCGGGGGTCAGATACAGGGCGATGCCGTTGCTATGGTACTCGGCGGCATAGCCGCGCAGGCCATTGGGCGCGTCGAACGTGCCCTTGATCACCGCGCCCTTGGCCTCCATCTGCTGGATCGGCTTGGGCCAGGGCTCTGCTTGGGCCAGGGGCGCGACGAGCAGGGCCAGGGAGAGGGGCAGGAGAGCAGTCAGTCGCATGTCATTTTCCTTGTACGGCGGGGGCGGGCGCCACGGCCCGCTTCAAAGGTTCCAGGGCGTTGTGCAGGCTGGCGCGGGACAGCTCGCCGAGATGGCTGCCGACCAGGCGGCCCTCGGCGTTGTAAAACAAAGTGGTGGGCAGGGCCATGGAGCCGACCCGTTGCGCCAGTTGCCCACTGCCGTCGAACAGCACGTGGTTCAGGCTCAGGCCGGTCGTGGCAAGGAAGGTACTGACGCTTTCGGGTGTTTCGCCTTGGTTGACGAACAGGAAGGTCACGTCGGGGTAGTCGCTCTGGGCCTGCTGCAGCACGGGCATCTCCCGTCGGCACGGTGGGCACCAGGTGGCCCAGATGTTGATGACCAGGGGTGTGCCGCGGTAGCTGTGCAGGGCCACCGACTCGCCGCTGGCGTTGCGCAGGCTCAGATCGGGCAGTTCGGTGCCTTTGCTGTACAGGTGGCTGCCCAGGCTTGCCAGCCCCCAGAACAGGGCGCCGCTGAACAGTGCCCAGCCCAGTGGCCGGCGCAGGCCCGGACGGCGTCGACCTTGCCACAAGGCAGCAGCGACGATGCCCGCCAGGCCGCTCCAGAGTTGGAAGCCGCCATCGCGAATGTCGATGATCTGCAGTGGCTCGTCGCGGTACATCGCCCAGTACTCCAGGACGAAGCCTGCACGGGCGCTGAGGACTCCGACCAGAAACAGATTGAACAGTGCCGACTCGGGGCTTTCGCCGCCACGGCGGGCCACCCACCAGCCGACCAGGCAAGCGATGCCCAATGCACTGAGCAGCAGCAGGTGGTTCAGGGCCATCGTCAATGGCCCCAGGGTTACCGTCAGCATCAACCTTGACTCCTGGTCTGGGCCCAGTGTTGCAGGAACGCTGCCGCGTCGATTTCGCCGGTGATGCGTCGGGCACGGCGCTCGTCACCTTCCGGGCCGATCCAGATCAGGCTGGGCGGGCCTGGAACCTGGTAGCGCTGCAGCAATGCGCGGCTGGCGGGGGTGTCGGCAGTGACATCCAGGCGCAGCAATTGCACGCCGTCGAGGCTGGCCTGCACGTCGCTGCGGGCAAATACCTGTTTCTCCATCACTTTGCACGATACGCACCAGTCGGCGTAGTAGTCGACTAACACCCATTGGTTGCGCGCTTTGGCGGCATCCAGTTCGCGCTGCAGGTCCTGCGGGTTGTCGATGGTGATGACCCGCTGGTCATGGGCGCTGCTCATCGGCGCGGCGCCACCACCGGTGAATGGCTGCAGCGGTTGCCACAGATCGCTGCCACCCGCGGCAGCGCCGACCAGCAACAGGCCACCCCAGAGCGCACCCAGCAACGGCAGGGCTCGTAGCGCCGGCAGACGCTGCAGGGCAGGCCATGCAGCCCAGGCCAGGGCAATCAGCCAGGCGCCGACCAGTGCCAGCAGCAGTGGTTCTGGCAGCAGGCTGCGCAGGGTGTACAGCGCCATTGCCAGGAAGACGAAGCCGAACACGCCCTTGACCAGGTTCATCCAAGCTCCAGGGCGTGGCAGGTAGCGGTTGCCCAGGGTGACCAGCAACAGCAGTGGTACGCCCATGCCCAGCCCCAGGCTGAACAGCACCAGCGCACCCTGAACCACATCGCCGCTCTGGGCGATATAGAGCAGCGCACCGGCCAGTGGCGCGGTCATGCACGGCCCCATCAGCAGGCCCGAGAGCGCGCCAAGCAACGCTGCGCCATACAGGTTGCCGCCACGCGTTCCCTGGCCTGCACGATCGAGGCGGTCACGCACGGCGGCGGGCAGTTGCAGTTCGAAGGCCCCGAACATCGGCAGGGCGAGGATCACGAACAGGCCGGCCAGGCTGCCCAGCAGCCAAGGTTGCTGTAGCCAGGCCTGCAGGCTGGCGCCGAGCAGCGCGGCGACCACACCCAGTGCGGCGTACACCAAGGCCATGCTCAGAACGTAGACGCCGGCCAGAATCCAGCCACGTCGTGCACTGGCACCATTGCCCATGACCAACCCGGCGAGGATGGGCAGCATCGGTAGCGAGCAGGGGGTGAAGGCCAGCAGCAGACCCAGGCCGAAGAACGCCAGCAGGCTCCAGGCCAGGCTGCTGTGCTGAAGGCCGCTGGCCAGGGCCTGGTCGCTGGCTTGTCCGCCATCCGGTGCCGCTGGCGCAGCAGAAGCCGGCTGGCCGCCCAGGTCGATCACGGTGGTTTGCGGTGGATAGCACAGCCCGGCATCGGCGCAGCCCTGCCAGCCCAGTCGCAGTTCGCCAGTGGCATTGGCGGGCAGCAGCAACTCGAGTTCGGTGCGATAGACGGCGCTGTCGCCGAAGAACTCGTCATGATGGTTGAGAGCCGCAGGCAGTTGCGGTTGCTGATCGACGGGAATGCCGTCGAACTTCAGGCGCTTCTGGTAGAGGTAGTAGCCATCCTTGATCTGGAAATACAGGCGCATCTGCCCGGAAGGCAAGCGGTCCTGGCTCAGGACGAAAGCCTGACTCACCGGCAGGAAATCCGACTTGGGAGCGAAGGGATTGGCCTGGAGCGGGCCGGCGAGCAGGAATGTCAGGAAGAGCAGGAGAACACGCATGTCGACGCCTTGGCAGTGCATTGAGTGCACCATGCTGGAGCAGACTGATTAACCGAAAGTTAACCCGGTCCGACATGAGGCCCTGTCGGTGCTCCGACAGGGCCTGGGCCGGATCACATGTCGTCGAAGTAGCGTTCGTGCCAGTCCACCAACGGTTGTGGTGCGTTCAGTTTCTGGCCATAGATCACCGAGTACGACAGCACGTTCTGCACATACTGACGTGTCTCATCGAACGGGATCGACTCGACCCAGACATCGAAGCTCAGGTGCTTGGCGCCCTTGAGCCACTGACGTACGCGACCGGGGCCTGCGTTGTAGGCGGCCGACGCCAGCACGCGGTTGCCGTTGAACTGGCCGTGCACCTGGCTCAGGTAGGCGGCGCCGAGCTGGATGTTCTTGTCCGGATCGAGTACCTGCGCAGGCGAGGCCAGCGGGATGCTGAACTTGCGCGCGGTTTCCTTGGCGGTTCCTGGCATCAGTTGCATCAGGCCGCTGGCGCCTACTGGCGAGCGGGCATCGTCCATGAAGGCACTTTCCTGACGGGTGATGGCGAATACCCAGCTCGAGTGCAGGCCGCGGACTTTGGCTTCGCGCACCAGGGTGTCGCGGTGGGCCATCGGGAAGCGGATGTCCAGGTCGTCCCAGTACTTAGCCTGGCTGATGGTGCGGATAGCCGGGAAGTACCAGCGCAGGTCGTAGGCCAGGCGGGCCTGGGCGACCATTTCGTCACGGTTGAAGTGGCGGCTGACGTGGTACCACTCGCGGCGCCCCTCGACAATCTGGCCACGGGCGTGGAACTCCAGGGCGCGGCGCACGCCGGGGGTGTTACGCACCTTGTTGATCAACTGCTGGCTCAGTACCAGGGGCTTGTTGTTGAGCTGGTACGGTGTTTGCGCGCGATCGGCAGCAAGAAAACCATAGAAGTCGCGCTCACGCGAGACGTTCTTGTAGAGCAGCGGGATCTGCGGGTTGTTGGGTTGTGCCAGCTCCAGGCTGCGTGCCTGCCAGTAGCGCCAGCGGCTGCTGTCGGCCAGGTCCTGGGGCAGGCGGCGGCTCAGTTCGTAGGCTTCTTCCCAGCGCCCGAGACGCAGCAGCAGGCGCATGCGCCATTCGCTGACGGTGTTGTCGCGCAGTTCCGGGTCGTAGCGGGTCATCAGGTCGAGGGCGCGCGGATCGTAGCGCCGTGCGAGCGTGAGGCCGATCTCGCGGGCGATGGCGACCTTCTCGTCGCGGGAAAAATGCATGCGCTGGGCGTAGTCGTCGAGCAGTGCCATGGCTTGCTCGGGATCCTGCCGCGCCAGGCGGCGCAGGCCGAGGCTGACCACATCGGACATCGCTTCGTTGACCGGCATGAAGCGCGAAGGCTGCTTGAGCAGCTCGGGTTTCTGCGCCACATCGATCAGCAGCTTGCCTTGCGGGCCGAGTGTGGTGAGCGTTTGCACCAGGTTGTTGGCCAGGCTGTAGTTGCGCGCCTCGGCCGCCAGTTTCGCACGCTGCCAGCGGCGGGCCTCGGTGAGCTGGCCTTCTGCGGCCCACAGGCCGAACAAGGTGTCGCAGGCCGCAGGTTGCGACTTGCCGACGTTCCACAGTTTTTCGGCAGTGGCGAAACCTTCGGCGCGCAGGCCGTTGGTCAACTGGTACTGGCCGTTGAGGCAATCCAGTTCGGTGAAGTTCAGCTTCGGGTCGTAGTATTTGGCGAAGGTCTTCCAGTCGCCGCGTTCGGCCTGCCAGCGCAACCAGCGCAGTTTCATCCAGTTGGCCTGGGGCAGGTCACCGTGTTTGGCGAGGAAGCCTTCGACTTCCTCGTTGCTGGCAGTCTTCAGCCGCGCGGTGAGTTCGTCGTAGGCCAGGTAGGGTGTGAGCGGATAGTCGCTGAGCGCTTGGGCATACCGCAGGTAGGGACCCTTGTCGCCTTTGGCGAGGGCACGCTTGGCCTCGTCGTAGTACTGGCGCTGCTGGGTGATGTCGATTGCCTGTGCAGCACTCGCGGTCGTGGCGGTGAGCACCAGGCAGGAAACGAATTGGAACAGGCGGCTGCGCATGATACGTCCGGGCAGTTGAACCATGAAAAGTGACGGCGAAGCCAGCACTGTTGAAATCTAGTTTCCTTAGCTTAGCCGTTTGCCGGCGATGGATGAAAGCACTGTGCTTGTATCGAATCGTTAACACCGACCACGCGTCGCCAAGCGCTCGCTGCCATCGCACCCGGAATGTCACGCAGGGGCGAAGTAGGCGTGAAAGTCAGGTAGAATGCGCGCCCGGTTTTTGGAGATGATCATGACCCTGCTCAAATTCAGCGATGTGTCCCTCGCGTTCGGCGCCATGCCGCTGCTGGACAAAGTGTCCTGGCAGATCGCCCGTGGCGAGCGGGTGTGCATTATCGGCCGTAACGGCACCGGCAAGTCGAGCATGTTGCGCCTGGTCAAGGGTGAACAGAAACCCGACGAAGGGGAAATCTGGCGTGCGCCGGCACTGAAGATAGGTGAGCTTCCGCAGGAATTGCCGGTGGCCGACGATCGCAGCGTGTTCGATGTGGTCGCCGAGGGCCTCGACGGCGTCGGTGCGCTGCTCGCCGAATATCACCACCTGAGCCAGAACATCCAGAATGATGCCGACCTGGACAAGCTGATGCATGTCCAGCATGAGCTGGAGGCCCGCGACGGCTGGCGTCTGCAGCAGGTCGTGGAGAGCACCCTGAGCCGCCTGCAACTGCCGGCCGACAAGACCCTCGCCGAGCTGTCCGGCGGCTGGCGCCGTCGCGTGCTGCTGGCCCAGGCGCTGGTGTCCGAGCCTGACCTGCTGCTGCTCGACGAACCGACCAACCACCTGGACATCGGTGCCATCGCCTGGCTCGAAGAGGCCCTGAGCGGCTTCAACGGCGCCGTGTTGTTCATCACTCACGACCGCTCGTTCCTGCAGAACCTGGCCACGCGGATCCTCGAGCTGGACCGCGGCGGGCTGATTGACTGGAACGGCGACTACGCCAGCTTCCTGGTGCACAAGGAGGCCGCGTTGGCCGCCGAGGAAACTGCCAACGCGCTGTTCGACAAGCGCCTGGCCCAGGAAGAGGTCTGGATCCGCCAGGGCATCAAGGCCCGGCGTACCCGTAATGAAGGTCGTGTGCGTGCCCTCAAGGCCCTGCGCGTGGAGCGCAGCGAGCGTCGCGAGCGCCAGGGCAGGGCGAACATCCAGATCGAGGTCGCCGACAAGTCCGGCAAGCAGGTGATGGTGCTGGAAAACGTCAGCTTCGCGCACCCTCAGGGGCCGAAGCTGGTCAAGGATTTCTCCATGGTCCTGCAGCGCCAGGACCGTATCGGCCTGCTCGGCGCCAACGGCACCGGCAAGACCACCTTGCTCAAGCTCATGCTGGGTGACCTGGAGCCGACCGCCGGCAAGGTCGATCGCGGCACCAAGCTGGAGGTGGCCTACTTCGACCAGATGCGTCACCAGCTCGACCTTGAGAAGACGGTGATCGACAACCTCGCCGAAGGTCGCGACTTCATCGAGATCGATGGTCAGAATCGCCACGTGCTGAGCTACCTCGGCGACTTCCTGTTCAGCCCCCAGCGTGCACGCACGCCGGTCAAGGCGCTGTCTGGTGGTGAACGTGCGCGTCTGTTGCTGGCCAAGCTGTTCAGCAAACCGGCCAACTTGCTGGTGCTGGACGAGCCGACCAACGACCTGGACGTCGAGACGCTCGAGCTGCTCGAGGAAGTGCTGTCCAACTTCAAGGGCACGGTACTGATGGTCAGCCACGACCGGGCCTTCCTCGACAACGTGGTCACCAGCACCCTGGTGTTCGAGGGTGAGGGCAAGGTGCGTGAGTACGTGGGTGGCTATGAAGACTGGATCCGCCAGGGGGGCTCGCCGAAACTGCTGGGCGTGACCGAGAGCAAGGGCGGCAAGTCCGAGCTCAACAGTGCCGTGGTCGAGAAGGTTGCGGTCGAGGTCGCCCCGGAGCCCGTGGCGCCTGTGGTGGCCGACAGCAGCAAGAAAAAGCTGAGCTACAAACTGCAGCGTGAGCTGGAGATGCTGCCTGGGCAGATCGATGCGCTGGAGCAGAAGATGGCGGTGCTGCAGGAAGAGGTGAACGCGCCTGGCTTCTATCAGCGGCCGATTGGCGAAACGTCGGACGTACTGGCCAAGCTCGAGAAGTTGCAGGCTGAGCTGGATGTGCTGGTCGAGCGCTGGGCCGAGCTGGAAGGTTGAGTCGATCGAGCCGGCCCTATCGCGGGACAAGTCGCAGCGATAGGGCCGGCTCGGGCTATATCATTCTTTCTTCTGCAAGCGCACCGCCAGTACATCGCACGGTGCCCCATGCAGCACGTCATTGGCCGTAGAACCCAATAGCAGCGCCAGACCATGGCGGCCATGGCTGCCGACCACGATCAGGTCGCACTTCTGATCCTTGGCCAGTTGGTGGATTTCCTGGCGCGGCTGGCCGTAGATCAGGTGCGAATCGCCGCGATTGATGTCTGGATATTTGTTGAACAGGCGATCCATGCGTTCCTTGGCCTGGTCGAACTGCTGTTGCTGCAGTTGCGACAGGTCCATCGGCACGTCGCCACCAAATGCCATGGCCATCGGCTCGACGATATGCACCAGGGAAACCTTGGCTCCGTTGGGTTCGGCGAGCTTCATGGCACGCTTGATCACCGGGTCGCATTCCTCGGTCAGGTCGACGGCAACCAGAAGATGTTCGTAGGACATGAGCGGCACTCCTGACAATCGCAATAGTGAAAGTATGGTCGCTTTCTGGCAGGTCTTGCGTGAAAAAGACTAACCCGCTCATTTGCAACGCTTTATGGGAACTACAGATATGACGGTATGGCTGGTGGTGTCAATCCTTGCGCTGATTCTCAGCCCGTTGGCCTGGTTGCGACCGTCGCGCAAGCAGAGCGAACAGATGAGTTTGCGCCTGGAGGGGCGACGCATGGGCCTGGCCATGCAACTGGCGCCCCAGCAGTGGCCGCACTGGCTGCAAAGCGAGCCCCCAAGCCCGTGTCCGCAGTATCACCGAGGCCGGCGCAAGGGGCGTGAGGATAGCTGGTGCTATTGGCAGGTCAGCCCGGGAGTGTGGTGGAACAAATGGCGTGAGCCGTGCGAGGAGCCGCGTCTGGCGGAGTGTTTTGCGCGGTTGCCGGCCAACGTCTACAAGGTGGAGGCCGATACCCGCATGATCGCCTTGTACTGGAGCGAGCGCGGGGAAAAATCTGTATTGCAGGATATTGCCCACACCCTCGAAACCCTCGCCTGAGGCAGGCGCAAAAAAAAGTGGGAGCAGGGCAACCCTGATCCCACAGTGGTGAAGCTGGCCAGGCAGGCCGGGAAAACATTCGATTCGAGGGCAGTGTAGACCCTTGTCTCGAATGTGTGCATGAAAAATCAGCAGGCTGGCAGCGCAGTTAACCCCACCAGCCATTGGCCGATCGTCGACATGAATGATCGACAATCACTGTCATCATGCTTTATCCCCTGGTGTTACAAAATGACTGGAAAGTCGCGTTTTCCGGGTGCTTTCGAGCATTTGACAACGCCGACCTTTTCGGAGAATGTGTGCGTACCCAAATCAAACGGGCGTATGAATTGAGCGTTTGTATGTTCACATCGCTCGTACAGAATCCCGACTATCGCGCTGACGGGTGTGCCTGGGGGAGGGCTTGAAGATTGCCTTCCTGCCAGTGATCGGCGTGTACAGTTCAGCTTCCATATCGTGGAGATCAGTTGATGATTTACGAAGGTAAAGCCATCACGGTTAAGGCTCTTGAAAGCGGCATCGTCGAACTGAAGTTCGACCTCAAGGGTGAGTCCGTCAACAAATTCAACCGCCTTACCCTGAACGAGCTGCGTCAGGCCGTGGATACCATCAAGGCCGACGCTTCCATCAAGGGTGTGATCGTCAGCAGCGGCAAGGACGTGTTCATCGTCGGTGCCGACATCACCGAATTCGTCGACAATTTCAAGCTGCCCGAGGCCGAGCTGGTGGCCGGCAACCTGGAAGCCAACCGTATCTTCAGCGACTTCGAAGACCTCGCGGTGCCGACCGTCGTGGCCATCAACGGCATCGCCCTGGGCGGCGGCCTGGAAATGTGCCTGGCGGCGGATTACCGCGTCATGTCCAGCAGCGCCAAGATCGGCCTGCCGGAAGTCAAGCTGGGCATCTACCCAGGCTTTGGCGGCACCGTTCGCCTGCCGCGTCTGATCGGCTCGGACAATGCCATCGAGTGGATCGCCTCGGGCAAGGAAAACCGCGCCGAAGACGCCCTGAAAGTGGGTGCCGTCGATGCCGTGGTCGCGCCTGAACTGCTGCAGGCCGGTGCTCTGGACCTGATCAAGCGCGCCATCGCCGGTGAGCTGGACTACAAGGCCAAGCGTCAGCCCAAGCTCGAGAAACTCAAACTCAATGCCATCGAGCAGATGATGGCCTTCGAAACCGCCAAGGGTTTTGTCGCCGGTCAAGCCGGCCCGAACTACCCGGCCCCGGTCGAAGCCATCAAGACCATCCAGAAGGCCGCCAACTTTGGCCGTGACAAGGCATTGGAAGTCGAAGCTGCCGGTTTTGCCAAGTTGGCCAAAACCTCGGTCGCCGAGAGCCTGATCGGCCTGTTCCTGAACGATCAGGAACTCAAGCGCAAAGCCAAGGCCCACGACGAGATCGCTCGTGACGTGAAGCAGGCCGCCGTACTCGGCGCCGGCATCATGGGCGGCGGTATCGCCTACCAGTCGGCGGTCAAGGGCACGCCGATCCTGATGAAGGATATCCGCGAGGAAGCTATCCAGCTGGGCCTTAACGAAGCGTCCAAGCTGCTGGGCAAGCGCGTCGAGAAAGGCCGCCTGACCCCGGCGAAGATGGCCGAAGCTCTCAACGCCATTCGCCCGACCTTGTCGTATGGCGATTTCGCCAACGTCGACATCGTCGTCGAGGCTGTGGTCGAGAACCCGAAGGTCAAGCAGGCGGTGCTGGCCGAGGTGGAAGGGCAGGTCAAGGAAGATGCGATTCTGGCGTCGAACACCTCGACCATTTCGATCAACTTGCTGGCCAAGGCGCTCAAGCGTCCGGAAAACTTCGTTGGCATGCACTTCTTCAACCCGGTGCACATGATGCCGCTGGTCGAAGTCATTCGTGGCGAGAAGTCCAGTGAAGTGGCTGTCGCCACCACCGTGGCCTACGCCAAGAAAATGGGCAAGAATCCGATCGTGGTCAACGACTGCCCGGGCTTCCTGGTCAACCGCGTACTGTTCCCGTATTTCGGTGGCTTCGCCAAGCTGGTCAGCGCAGGCGTCGATTTCGTGCGTATCGACAAGGTCATGGAAAAGTTCGGCTGGCCGATGGGCCCGGCCTACTTGATGGACGTGGTCGGCATCGACACCGGCCACCATGGCCGTGACGTGATGGCAGAAGGCTTCCCGGACCGCATGAAGGACGACCGCCGCTCCGCCGTCGACGCCCTGTACGAAGCCAATCGCCTGGGTCAGAAGAACGGCAAGGGCTTCTATGCCTACGAGACCGACAAGCGCGGCAAGCCGAAGAAAGTCGCCGATGCGTCCGTGCTGGACGTGCTCAAGCCGGTGATCTTCGAGCAGCGTGAAGTCAGTGACGAGGACATCATCAACTGGATGATGGTGCCGCTGTGCCTGGAGACCGTGCGTTGCCTGGAAGATGGCATCGTCGAAACTGCAGCCGAGGCGGACATGGGCCTGGTCTACGGCATCGGTTTCCCTCCTTTCCGCGGTGGTGCGCTGCGCTACATCGATTCGATCGGTGTCGCCGAGTTCGTTGCCCTGGCCGACAAGTACGCCGATCTGGGTCCGCTGTACCACCCGACTGCGAAGCTGCGTGAAATGGCCAAGAACGGCCAGCGCTTCTTCAACTGAACGGCCACGAGCTAGAGCGAGATTATTGATATGAGCCTGAATCCAAGAGACGTGGTGATTGTCGACTTCGGTCGCACGCCGATGGGCCGTTCCAAGGGTGGCATGCACCGCAACACCCGTGCCGAGGACATGTCGGCGCACTTGATCAGCAAGCTGCTGGAGCGCAACGACAAGGTCGATCCGAAAGAGGTCGAGGATGTGATCTGGGGCTGCGTCAACCAGACCCTGGAGCAGGGGTGGAACATCGCGCGCATGGCGTCGCTGATGACCCCGATCCCGCACACTTCCGCTGCGCAGACCGTCAGCCGCCTGTGCGGCTCGTCGATGAGCGCGCTGCACACCGCTGCCCAGGCGATCATGACCGGCAACGGCGATGTATTCGTGATCGGTGGTGTCGAGCACATGGGGCACGTCAGCATGATGCACGGCGTCGACCCGAACCCACACCTGTCCTTGCACGCTGCCAAGGCTTCCGGGATGATGGGCCTGACTGCGGAGATGCTCGGCAAGATGCATGGCATCACCCGTGAGCAGCAGGACCTGTTCGGCCTGCGTTCGCACCAGTTGGCCCACAAGGCCACGGTCGAGGGCAAGTTCAAGGATGAGATCATCCCGATGCAGGGCTACGACGAGAACGGCTTCCTCAAGGTCTTTGACTACGACGAAACCATTCGCCCCGAGACCACCCTCGAGGGCCTCGCTGCGCTCAAGCCGGCGTTCAACCCCAAGGGTGGCACTGTCACCGCTGGCACCTCGTCGCAGATCACCGACGGTGCCTCGTGCATGATCGTCATGTCCGGCCAGCGTGCCATGGACCTCGGCATCCAGCCATTGGCCGTGATTCGTTCGATGGCAGTAGCCGGTGTGGATCCGGCGATCATGGGTTATGGGCCGGTGCCTTCGACTCAGAAAGCCCTCAAGCGCGCGGGTCTGACCATCGCCGACATCGATTTCTTCGAGCTCAACGAAGCCTTCGCCGCACAGGCCCTGCCAGTGCTGAAGGATCTGAAAGTGCTCGACAAGATGGATCAGAAGGTTAACCTGCACGGCGGCGCCATCGCCCTGGGTCACCCGTTCGGTTGCTCCGGTGCGCGGATTTCCGGCACTCTGCTCAACGTCATGAAGCAGAATGGCGGTACGCTGGGTGTTGCGACCATGTGTGTCGGCCTGGGTCAGGGTATCACCACTGTCTTCGAACGCGTCTGATCGCTTCGCAGGACAGCAGCCGGGGCCTTGTGCCCCGGTTTTTGTTTTTTACAGGATTTGTTCAAGAGGGTGAGCAGCATGCAGATACAACCAGGCGTATACCGGCATTACAAAGGGCCTGAGTACCGTGTCTTCAGCGTTGCGCGGCACTCGGAGAGCGAAGAGTGGATGGTGTTCTACCAATGCCTGTATGGTGACTATGGGTTTTGGGTGCGGCCACTTTCGATGTTCCAGGAGTCGGTCGAGGTTGACGGCGAGCAGGTGCCACGCTTTGCTTTGGTCAAGGCAGAAGAGGGGCTTGCGGCACTGGCCGGGAAGCCTCGCGAGTGAACGACCGCGCTTGACCTCACTCTTTTGCCACTATATATAGCGGTGCCGCGTCCGGCACCTGACGCGTTTTTCATCTTCAGATTCAGGAATACTCCGATCCATGGGCAAATCGCTGGTCATTGTGGAATCCCCGGCCAAGGCCAAGACCATCAACAAGTACCTGGGCAGCCAGTACGTGGTGAAGTCGAGTATCGGCCACATCCGAGACCTCCCCACCAGCGGTTCGGCCAGTACGGCCAAGGAACCGGCGGCCAAGCGCGGCAAGACCGCGAGTGAGGCTCCGGCGCTGACGCCGAAGGAGAAAGCCCGGCGCCAACTGGTGGCGCGCATGGGTGTCGACCCAGAGGCCGGCTGGAAGGCCAAGTACGAGATCCTTCCCGGCAAGGAGAAGGTGATCGACGAGTTGCGTCGTTTGGCCAAGGATGCCGACACCATCTATCTCGCAACCGACTTGGATCGCGAGGGGGAAGCCATTGCCTGGCACCTGCGCGAAGCCATCGGGGGGGACGACAGCCGCTACAAGCGCGTGGTGTTCAACGAAATCACCAAGAAGGCCATTCAGGAGGCGTTTTCGCAGCCTGGTGACCTGGATATCGCCCGGGTCAATGCCCAGCAGGCGCGGCGCTTCCTCGATCGCGTGGTGGGCTACATGGTTTCGCCGCTGCTGTGGTCCAAGATCGCCCGTGGCCTGTCCGCCGGCCGTGTGCAATCGGTGGCTGTGAAGCTGGTGGTCGAGCGGGAGCGCGAGATCCGTGCGTTCAATCCCGAAGAGTACTGGGAGGTCCATGCTGACCTGGGCACGGCGAAGAACGCCAAGGTGCGCTTCGAAGTGGCGCGCGAGAACGGCGAAGCCTTCAAGCCGTTGAACGAAGCGCAGGCCATGGCGGCGCTGGAGAAGCTCAAGGCTTCCAGCTACAGCGTGGTCAAACGTGAAGATCGCCCGACCAGCAGCAAGCCATCGGCGCCTTTCATCACCTCGACCTTGCAGCAGGCGGCGAGCAACCGCCTGGGCTTCGGGGTGAAGAAGACGATGATGATGGCCCAGCGTCTGTATGAAGCCGGCTACATCACTTACATGCGTACCGACTCGACCAACCTGTCGACCGATGCCGTTGAAATGGCGCGCAGCTACATCGAAAGCGAGTTCGGCAAGCAGTACCTGCCGGCCGCTCCGGTCGTCTACGGCAGCAAGGAAGGCGCACAGGAGGCGCACGAAGCGATTCGTCCCTCCGACGTCAACACCCACCCGAGCAAGCTCAGTGGCATGGAGCGTGATGCCGAGCGCCTGTACGAGCTGATCTGGCGCCAGTTCCTGGCCTGCCAGATGCCACCGGCGCAGTACCTGTCCACGAGCGTCACCGTGGCGGCTGGCGATTTCGAGTTGCGTGCCAAGGGCCGTATTCTCAAGTTCGACGGCTACACCCGTGTGCTGCCACAACAGGCCAAGCCGGGCGAGGACGACGTGCTGCCGGAAATGGGGCAGGGCGAGACGCTCAAGTTGATCCAGCTCGACCCAAGCCAGCACTTCACCAAGCCGCCGGCGCGTTTCACCGAGGCGAGCCTGGTCAAGGAAATGGAAAAACGTGGTATCGGTCGTCCGTCGACCTATGCAGCGATCATTTCCACCATCCAGGATCGCGGCTATGTGACCCTGCACAACCGCCGCTTCTATTCCGAGAAGATGGGCGACATCGTGACCGAGCGCTTGTCCGAAAGCTTCTCCAACCTGATGGACTACGGCTTCACCGCCGGCATGGAAGAGAATCTCGATGACGTGGCCCAGGGCGAGCGTGACTGGAAAAACGTGCTCGACGAGTTCTACGGTGATTTCAGCAAGAAGCTGCAGACAGCAGAGTCCAGCGAAAACGGCATGCGAGCCAATCAGCCGACCCTGACCAACATTGCCTGCAAGGAATGCGGTCGGCCGATGATGATCCGTACCGCCTCGACCGGTGTATTCCTGGGCTGCTCGGGTTACAGCCTGCCGCCCAAGGAGCGCTGCAAGGCCACCGTCAATCTGGTGCCGGGTGACGAGATCGCAGCTGACGACGAGGGTGAATCCGAGTCGCTGGTGCTGCGTGGCAAGCACCGCTGCCCGATCTGCTCGACGGCGATGGACGCCTACCTGCTCGACGAAAAGCACAAGCTGCATATCTGTGGTAACAACCCGGATTGCCCTGGCTACGAGATCGAAGAGGGTAGCTACCGCATCAAGGGCTACGAAGGGCCGAGCCTGGAGTGCGACAAGTGCGGCAGCGAGATGCAGCTCAAGACTGGCCGTTTCGGCAAGTTCTTCGGTTGCACCAACCCGGCGTGCAAGAACACCCGCAAGTTGCTCAAGAGCGGCGAGGCTGCGCCACCGAAGATGGACAAGGTGGACATGCCGGAGCTCAAGTGCGAGAAGGTCGACGACACCTACGTGCTGCGTGACGGCGCTTCGGGGTTGTTCCTGGCGGCCAGCCAGTTCCCGAAAAATCGCGAGACCCGTGCGCCGCTGGTGCTGGAAATCATCCCGCACAAGCATGAGATCGATCCGAAGTATCACTTCCTCTGCGACGCACCGCAGAAGGATCCGGACGGTCGTCCTGCGGTGATTCGCTACAGCCGCAAGACCAAGGAGCAGTACGTGCAATCCGAGGTCGATGGCAAGCCGACAGGCTGGAAGGCGTTCTACGACGGCAAGGCGTGGAAGGTCGAAGACAAGCGCTGATTCGTCGGTGTTGTAATTGGGGCCGCTTTGCGGCCCCAATCATTTATGATGCAGCTATTCGCCTTGCTGCCCATGGGAGGTCATCCGAAATGGCCCAGGAACTCTACACCCGCACCAACCAGAAACTGTTCTTTGCAGGCCTGGCTCTTGAGTCCATGGCCAAGGCCGAGCAGAGCCAGGCCATGAATGCCCAGGGCCTGATCCAGGCTGAGCGCGAGGCGGCGGTGTTTCATTTGTATGGGGCGTTGCTCGGGCTGTGCCATGAGATTGCCGGCTTCTATCGTCTGCCCCAGGCGAACGCCGCGCGTGCAGAGCTGTTGCTTAACGATGACACGCTGAAGACCGTCGCCATTCCGGAAATGGCCGAGATGGTTGAGCTGGCACGCCAACCGCAGACCTGGCTGGCGCAGTTGATCAAGGCTTATGCCGATTTGTTCCAACCACCGGTCGCGAAGAAAGTCGCCAAGACAGATGTCACGCAGCCGTTGATCCAGGCTGTCAATCTCGATGAAGTCGAGGATGTCGTGCTGTCTCGGACGGAGTTGGAGCGCTGGCGGCAGGACCTAAAAGGGCTTGTAAGACGTTTCCGAGAAGCGTTGAGTGAGTGCTGACAGTCGGCGCGGCTGGTACACTACTCGCCTTTCGTGAACAGCAGGCCCTTTATGTCAACGTCCTTTCTAGAAATTGTCGAATTGCCTGATGGCCGGATCGAACTGCGCCGTGCCGAGGACGAGGGTTCGCTGGTTACCCTGGATTTCTCCGAAGATGCCAAGGCATTTCTTCAGGGGCAGCATGTAGAAGTGGCCAAAGCCATGCTCAGCGTTGGTGTGCAGATGGCAGGTAAGCTGGTCGAAGGTGACTTCGAGCGTGATGAAGGGCCGCGGGTTCTGCACTGAACACGCCAGTTGGGCCATCACTGCAGTGCGTCACAGGCAAAGCCTGGACATCAGCCGAGGCGGATGTTCAGGCTTTGTGCGTTTCCGCAGGTGGCGGCACGAACGAGCTGCTGGCGGATGCTGGCATTGACGTTGCCGAACCAGCTGACCACCGTGTGGCTATGACCCAGGCGTAGCGCTTCGCAGGCCAGTTGCAGGGCGCTCTGGTTGCTTCCGGGTTGCAGCAGCAGGATGCGTTCGCGATTCAGGCCGGCGTCACGCAGCCAGGTTTGTGTGAGACTCGCCGGCGGTGCGATCAGTGTCAGCCAGCGTGCGTCATCTTCTTCGCTCAGCTCGCGCAGGATAGGGGCCAACAGGCTCTGGCAGTGCCCTGGCGCGCCGCGCAGGGACAGTTCACTGAACAGTTCTGGTTGGCCGGGCTTGCGCGACTGCTCGCGACTTTTCAGGCCTGGCAGTACCGGCTGTGCGAGAAAGGCTTCGAACAATGGCAATTGTGCGGGCTGCGATAAATGGGCGGACTGCTGCATGACGCCTCCTGGATCAGCGGCGAATGACGCCGACGCTCAAGCCCTCGATCACCAGTTCCTGATCTTTCAGGTCGACTTCGATGGGGGCGAATTCGGGGTTTTCGGCAATCAGCCAGACTTTGCTGCCCTCGCGCTTGAAGCGCTTGACGGTCACTTCGTCACCGATGCGGGCGACCACGATCTGGCCATTGCGGGCTTCGCGGCAGGTGTGCACGGCGAGCAGGTCGCCGTCGACGATGCCGATATCCTTCATGCTCATGCCGTGAACGCGCAACAGGTAGTCGGCGCGAGGATGGAAGAAGGCTGCATTGATGTTGCAGGATTCCTCGATGTGCTGCTCGGCGAGGATCGGGGCACCTGCTGCAACACGGCCGATGATCGGCAGGCCGCTGTCGTCAGGCTTGGCTTCGAGACCCGGGATGCGAATGCCGCGGGAGGCGCCTGGCGTCATCTCGATGGCGCCCTTGCGCGCCAAGGCCTTGAGGTGCTCTTCGGCGGCATTGGGCGATTTGAACCCTAGCTCTTGTGCGATTTCTGCGCGGGTAGGCGGGAAGCCGTTGTCTTCAAGGCAACGTTTGATGAAGGCCAGGATCTCGGCTTGGCGTGGCGTCAGTTTCAGCATGGCGAGTGGCTCTGTCTTTTTATACAGTGACTGGGATTATATACAGTACAAGGCCTGCTGCAAGCACCGCCTTTGAAGAAAATCGCCGCGGTCTTCCGAGCGTCGTGCCCAGCCCTTGATATTTGTGGCTTGCAGCTTGAGCTCCGGCGCTTTAAAAAGGGCGACCGTCGGGTCACCGAACCTTGACATGCGCGTGCTTGAAACGTATGTTTCAAACAACTGTTTGTCAGGCGGATAAGTCATGGCCCAATCGGAAACCGTTGAACGCATTCTCGATGCTGCCGAGCAGCTGTTCGCGGAAAGAGGTTTCGCGGAAACTTCGTTGCGTTTGATCACTAGCAAGGCCGGGGTCAACCTGGCGGCGGTGAACTACCATTTCGGCTCCAAAAAGGCGCTTATCCAGGCGGTCTTCTCGCGCTTCCTCGGTCCGTTCTGTGCCAGCCTGGAGCGTGAACTCGAGCGCCGTCAGGCACGCCCTGAGCAGAAGCCGACGCTCGAAGAACTGCTGGAGATGCTGGTGGAGCAGGCCTTGGCCGTGCAGCCGCGCAGCAACAACGACCTGTCGATCTTCATGCGCCTGCTGGGCCTGGCCTTCAGTCAGAGTCAGGGCCACCTGCGCCGTTATCTTGAAGACATGTATGGCAAGGTGTTCCGGCGCTACATGCTGTTGGTCAACGAAGCGGCACCGCGTATTCCCCCCATCGAGCTGTTCTGGCGCGTGCATTTCATGCTGGGTGCCGCGGCGTTCAGCATGTCCGGTATCAAAGCGCTGCGCGCCATCGCTGAAACCGATTTCGGCATCAACACTTCGATCGAGCAGGTCATGCGTCTGATGGTGCCGTTCCTCGCCGCCGGCATGCGTGCCGATAGCGGGGTAACCGACGAGGCCATGGCGGCCGCGCAACTGCGACCACGCAGCAAGAGCACAGTCACCGGCGCGCCAGCCAAGGCCTGAACACTGGGCGAGGCAGGGCGCTTCGGCTAAGCTAGCGCCCATGTCCGACCTTGATTTCCTGCACATCTCCCTCGCTGACCAACGCCTTTACGGATTTTCCCGGGGGACGTTGTGCGTGCGCCTGGATGTTTCCACTGCACGTCTGGGGGCGGGTGAACTCAAGGGTTCTGGCTGCACGCCGCGTGGCCTGCATCAGGTCAGGGCGAAGATCGGCGCCGGATTGCCGCAAGGGGCTGTACTCAGCAGCCGACGCTGGACCGGTGAAGTCTGGTCGCCCGCCTTGCACGCGCAATCTCCAGGCCGTGACTGGATCCTCACCCGCATCCTCTGGCTCAGTGGCTGTGAGCCAGGCGTCAACCGCCTGGGACGGGTCGATACCTTTCGTCGCTACATTTATCTGCACGGCACGCCGGACAGCGAACCGCTGGGCGTGCCGTTGTCCCATGGCTGCGTGCGCCTGCGCAACCGCGAGCTTCTGGACCTGTTCGAGCGCGTGCCGGTCCATTGCCCGGTGCGCATAAGCGAGGCTGCCTGCCCGCAATGGGCCTCTCTGGATATTCAATGAAGGACACCCTATGACTGCCAGCCTGCAAGGCTCCCTGATGGTGGATATCGCCGGTCAATGGTTGACCGCCGAGGATCGTCACCTCCTGCGCCAGCCCGAAGTGGCCGGTCTGATCATCTTTGCCCGTAACATCGACAGCCCACGCCAGGTGCGCGAGCTGTGCGCCTCGATCCGTGCTATTCGTCCTGACCTGATCCTGGCGGTCGATCAGGAAGGTGGTCGGGTCCAGCGTCTGCGTCAGAGCTTCGTGCGTTTGCCGGCCATGCGTGCCATTGCCGACAATGCCAACGCCGATTACCTGGCCGAACAATGCGGTTGGCTGATGGCCACCGAAGTTCTGGCGGTCGGCCTGGACCTGAGTTTCGCACCGGTACTGGATCTTGATCACCAGCGCAGCGCGGTCGTGGGCAGCCGTGCCTTCGAAGGGGATCCGCAGCGTGCCACGCAACTGGCCGGTGCCTTCATTCGTGGCATGAACGCGGCTGGCATGGCGGCTTGCGGCAAGCACTTCCCCGGGCATGGCTGGGCGGAAGCCGATTCGCACGTGGCGATCCCCACCGATGAGCGCAGCCTGGAGCAGCTACGCCAGGCTGATCTGGTACCGTTCACTCGCCTCAGCGGCCAACTGGCAGCAGTGATGCCGGCGCATGTGATCTATCCGCAGGTCGACAACCAGCCGGCGGGCTTCTCGCGGCGCTGGCTGCAGGACATCCTGCGCGGCGAGCTGGGCTTTGAGGGGGTGATCTTCAGTGACGACTTGTCCATGGCTGGCGCGCATGTGGTGGGCGATGCCGCCAGTCGCATCGAGGCAGCGCTGAGTGCCGGTTGCGACATGGGGCTGGTGTGCAATGACCGAGCTGCGGCGGAGCTCGCGCTGAGTGCGGCGCAGCGCTTGAAGGTGCGGCCGTCGCCGCGCATCGCCGGCATGCGTGGGCAAGGCTTCGCGCGCACCGACTACCGCCAGCAGCCGCGCTGGCTTGAGGCGCTGGGGGCGTTGAAGGACGCGCAGCTGGTGGATTGACCGTGGTGTTCCCTTCGCGGGCAAGTCGGGACGCGAAGGGGACGCCCCGGATTCAGCGCCCTCGCTTGCCCGGCAGCGGGGCGAACAGTGCCTCGATTTCTTCATCCCCCAGCCGCCACTGACCGGCCTGCCCGCCATCGAGCAGACCGGCCGCCAAGGCGGCTTTCTCTTGCTGCAACTGCTGGATCTTTTCTTCCACCGTGCCGCGGGTGATCAGCTTGTAGACGAACACCGGCTTGTCCTGGCCGATACGGTACGCGCGGTCGGTTGCCTGGTTCTCGCTGGCCGGGTTCCACCAGGGGTCGTAGTGAATCACCGTATCGGCAGCGGTCAGGTTCAGGCCTGTGCCACCGGCCTTGAGGCTGATCAGGAATACTTCGCTATCGCCGTTCTGGAACTGTTGAACCGGCGCGCGGCGATCGCGGGTGTCACCGGTCAGCAGGCTGTAGCGAATGTCGCGCTTTTCCAGTTCCTGCTCGATCAGTGCGAGCATCGAAGTGAACTGGGAGAACAGCAGCACTCGGCGACCTTCGCTGAGCAGTTCCTCGAGCATTTCCATCAAGCTGCCCAGCTTGCCCTTGTCGGCTTGATTGCCCTTGGCTTCCACACCCTTGACCAGACGCAGGTCGCAGCACACCTGGCGCAGCTTGAGCAAGGCATCGAGGATGACGATCTGGCTGCGTGAGGCGCCATTGCGGGCGATTTCATCGCGCACCTTCTTGTCCATGGCCACGCGCACCGTTTCGTAGGTGTCGCGCTGTGCATCGCTGAGGTCCACCCAGTGAACCATCTCGCTCTTGGCCGGCAGCTCTCGGGCCACCTGCTCCTTGCTGCGGCGCAGCAGGAAAGGGCGTACGCGGCTGGCCAGGTGGGCCAGCCGCTCGCGGTCGCCATGACGTTCGATGGGAGTGCGGTAATCCTGGTTGAAGCGTTTCTGATCGCCCAGCCAGCCGGGCATCAGGAAGTGGAAGATCGACCATAGCTCACCCAGGTTGTTCTCCATGGGTGTGCCGGTCAGGCAAAGGCGCTGGTTGGCCTGCAGCTCCCGGGCGGCCTGGGCGGCCTTGCTGGTACTGCTCTTGATGTTCTGTGCTTCGTCCAGCACCAGCACGTGCCAGGGTTGGGCCTGCAATGGCTCGAGGTCGCGTGGCAGCAGGGCGTATGTGGTCAGGATCAGGTCGTATTCGTGCAGTGCACCAAAGAACCGGGTGCGTCCGGGGCCGTGCAGGGCCAGAACGCGCAGATTGGGTGCGAAGCGCTGTGCTTCGTCCAGCCAGTTGGGCACAAGGCTGGTGGGCATCACTGCCAGGGCTGGATGGTTCAGGCGCCCGGCTTCTTTTTCCAGCAGCAGATGGGCAAGGGTCTGCAGGGTCTTGCCCAGACCCATGTCGTCGCCGAGGATGCCGCCGGTGCCCATCTCGCGCAGGGCTTGCAACCAGTTCAGGCCCTGCTGCTGGTAGGGGCGCAAGGTCGCGGCCAGCCCCTTGGGTGGCTCGACCTCCAGGTCACGCGCATCGCGCAGGCGCCGGCCGAGATCGCGCAGTTGTTCGCCACCTTCCCATTGCAGGGGCAGGTGCTCGATATCGTTCAGGCGTGCCGCATCGGCGCGCTCCATGCGCAGCGTCGGTCCGCTGGCATCCTCGTGCAGATACAGCTCGCCGAGGGTGCCCATCACTGCCTTGATCCGGCCGTAGGGCAGGGCGACCCGCATGGCCGGGCTGTCCAGGCGACCGCGGTTGAGGTCGATCAACAGGTGTTCATCGTCGCCGCGCCGCGCAAGTTCGCTGGGGCGCAGCAGTTCGGGGCTGCTGCGCAGCAACTGCAGGACGATCGGCAGCAGGCTGTGGCGCTGGCCGTCGACGACGATGCCCAGTTCCAGATCGAACCATTCGTGGCCGGGGGCTTCCTGAATGTTGGCGTACCAGTCTTCCACGTCGTGGAGGTTGAAGGCGAAGTCACGGTGGATGTCCACCTTCCAACCTGCCTCGCGCAGTCGCAGCAGGTCTTCGCGGGCGAAGCGCAGCCAGGTCTCGTCGTCGGGCAGTTGGAACATTTCGCCGGCGCTGTCGGGCAGGGCCTTGCTCTGACGTGTGGCAGGCTTGAAACCGAGTTTGTGCAGGGTGTCGCGCAGGCGTTTTTCATGCTGCGGCTGGCGGCGAATATGCTGGCTGGTACTGTCCACCAGGCGGCTCAGCGGCTTGTCGTCGGGGCCGCTGGCGCGCAGCCCGTCGTAGTCGAACGACAGCGCCGCGCGATGCTGCATCTGGCGCTGCATGCGTCCGGTCTTGGGCGTGTAGGCGCTGAATTCCAGGCTGCCAAGGGTGAGGTGTGGTGTGGGTTCGATGTCGTCGAGCAGTTCCTGCTTGACCGTTGTCGGGGTCGGCAGTTGGTGGTTCAGGGCGTTGAGCTTGTGGCTGAGTGGCACGATCAGGTGTTCCGGTACATCGGGTGCGAGCGAGAGCTGGATGGCGGTGTGCGGGTCGAGACTGTGGGCGACGGTACCGACTTCACTGGTCATGACGTCGAAGTAAAACAACGGCACCAGCGGCAGGACGCAAAGCAGCGGTTTGTCGGCGTTGTACCACATGCCGCGGTATTCGCCGCTGTCCAGGCGCACCCAGCGAAATTCCGCCTGGCGCTCCTGGCCGCGGCGCAGCAGCGGCAATTCTTCCATGAACATCAGGCGTCCGGTTTCCAGCACCCGTTGCAGTAGCTCGCCGCCTTCCTGGCCTTTTAGCACGTAGCCGCGCTCCTGGCCGTAGGGTGCGTTCTGTGCGGACAACTGGCGCAGGATGCGCAGGTCTTCTTCCTTGACGAACTTGGGCGGCTCGTAGAGCAGTTCATACAGCGATTGCACCCGGCTGTAGCGTATGTCGCCATCGTTGCGAGTGCCCTTGCGCACGCGCAGGGCGCAGCCTTGATCGCCCAGCAGCATGAGCTGGTAGCAGACCATGCGTCCGCGCTTGTCTTCTTCAGGCCGGTGGGGGGTGGCGCGTTGCTCAAGGCCCTGCAGCCAGTGTTGCAGGTGGTGCGGCAGGTGGTCGCTGGCCGCCGGTTGTGCCGTATGGCGGTGGGCTAGCGTGTAGAGCACGGCGGCGCAGTGCTTGCAGTTCTCGCCGACCGGGCAGGTGCACTGGCCGCGAACATGACAGTGTCCGGCGGAGTTGAAGGTGATGGTGATCCGCTGGCGATAACGGTTGTCGCCGTTGCCGCTGCAGGTTGCCTCGATGCGTGCGTCGCCGTGGGAGAGAATCTCTACCCTGCCTTGCTCGGCATAGCGCTCACCGCGCTGCAGAGCGCCGGCGTCGAATTCGCGCTTCCAGCTCGGGTTTTCCGCAACCTGCTTCTGCACGTCACTCACGTGTCACTGCTCCATCATCTCCGGGTCCATCGTTGGCAGCTTGCGCATGCCAGCCGGTGCGACCCTGATCAGCAGCGCCAGGTGGCCCCCGTCGAGGAAGGTCAGCTGGCCGTTTTTCACATTGCTGTTGCTTTGCTTGAATTGCTCGCTGCGCAGCACGCTGCCGTTGCCGTCCAGGTCGTTGACCCAGAAGTTGGCCTCGATGCGGGTGAAGCGGCCCTCGGCGATGCTCAGGTTGCCCTCGATGGGGAAGTGCCCGAACTGCTCGTCACCGGCGCCCACGGCGATGCGGCTGGGCTCGCTGCCCACCTGCTGCTGCCAAGCCTTGTGCAGCAGCACAGTGTAGTCGGCAGTGGCTTGCAGGCGGGTGGCTTCGTCGACCAGTGCCAGTGGGCGTTCGGCGTCCTTGGCCAGGCGTGGGGCGCCGGCGCTCCAGTTCTCGGGGGCGAACGGGCTGGTCACGGCAGGCACGGCATTCTGCCGCAGGAGGAGGATTTCCACCTGATAAGGGCCTTCGGCGAAGGCCGTCACTGGCGCGATGAGCGACAGCAACAAGGTCAGGCAACGAATGGCACGCATGGAGCTTCCTTAATTTGACTGTGGGGCCAGGCGCTCGAACAGCGCCTCGAGAGTGTTGAAGCGTTCTTCCGGGCGTTCCATCGGCACCAGGAAGCGGAACTGGGTCGCGCCTTCGAACTTGTAGCGCTTGGGCTGGCCCTGGATCAGCTTGATCAGGGTCAGTGGATCGACCGGCGTTTCGGCCTCGAACTCGAGCTTGCCGCCATTGGGGCCGGCATCGACCTTCTTGATGCCAAGCTTCTCGGCCTGCAGTTTGAGCAGCGTCAGGCGCATGAGGTTCTTGGTCGGCTCGGGCAGCAGGCCGAAGCGGTCGATCATCTCCACCTGCAGGTCCTTGAGGCCTTCCTCGTCGGCCGCCGAAGCGATGCGTTTGTACAGGATCAGGCGGGCGTGCACATCGGGCAGGTAGTCCTCGGGGATCAGCGCCGGCAGGCGCAGGTTGATCTCGGGGCCGCCGCCCAGTGGTTGCTCGAGATTGGGTTGGGTGCCCTTGCGGATCGCCTTGACCGCGCGTTCGAGCATCTCCATGTAGAGGGTGAAACCCACTGCCTGGATCTGCCCGCTCTGGCCTTCGCCGAGCAACTCGCCGGCGCCGCGGATCTCCAGGTCGTTGGTGGCCAGCACGAAGCCTGCGCCCAGGTCCTGGGTGTTGGCGATCGCCTCCAGGCGTTTCTCGGCATCGCCGCTGATCTGTTGGCGTGGCGGGGTGAGCAGGTAGGCGTAGGCCTGGTGGTGACTGCGTCCGACCCGGCCGCGCAACTGGTGCAACTGGGCCAGGCCGAACTTGTCGGCACGTTCGATGACGATGGTGTTGGCGCTGGGCACGTCGATGCCGGTCTCGATGATGGTCGAGGCAATCAGCACGTTGAAGCGCTTGTGGTAGAAGTCGCTCATCACCTGTTCGAGCTCGCGCTCGCGCATCTGCCCGTGGCCAATGCCGATGCGCGCTTCGGGCACCAGCTCGGCGAGGTCGGCGGCGCATTTCTCGATGGTCTTCACGTCGTTGTGCAGGTAATAGACCTGGCCGCCACGCAGCAGCTCGCGCAGCAGCGCCTCCTTGACCGTGCTCTTGTTCTGCTCCATGACGAAGGTGCGCACCGACAGGCGTCGAGCCGGCGGGGTGGCGATGATCGACAGGTCGCGCATGCCGGCCACGGCCATGTTCAGGGTGCGCGGGATTGGCGTGGCGGTGAGGGTGAGGATGTCCACCTCGCTGCGTAGCGCCTTGAGCTGTTCTTTCTGGCGTACGCCGAAACGGTGCTCTTCGTCGATGATCGCCAGGCCCAGGTCCTTGAAGCGCACATCGTCCTGCAGCAGCTTGTGGGTGCCGATGAGGATGTCGATCTTGCCTTCGGCAAGGTCTGCGGCGGCGGCGGCCACTTCCTTGGCGGACTTGAAGCGGCTCATCACCTCGACCGTCACGGGCCAGTCGGCAAAGCGATCGCGGAAGCTGTTGTAGTGCTGCTGGGCGAGCAGGGTGGTGGGTACCAGGACCGCGACCTGGCGACCGCTGTGCACGGCGATGAAGGCTGCGCGCATGGCCACTTCGGTCTTGCCGAAGCCGACATCGCCACACACCAGCCGATCCATGGGCTTGGCGGCGAGCATGTCGAGGCGCACGGCCTCGATGGCTGCCTGCTGGTCGGGCGTCTCTTCGAAGGGGAAACCGGCGCTGAAGGTGGCGTAGTCGGCGGCCGGGTCGGCGAAGGCGTAGCCCTTGCGCGCAGCACGGCGGGCATAGATGTCGAGCAGCTCGGCGGCCACGTCGCGCACCTGTTCGGCGGCCTTGCGCTTGGCTTTCTGCCAGGCTTCGGAGCCGAGTCGGTGCAGCGGCGCCAGGGCGTCGTCGCTGCCGGTGTAGCGGGCGATCAGGTGCAGGTTGGCCACCGGCACATAGAGCTTGGCGCCCTCGGCGTATTCAAGGGTGAGGAACTCGGCGGCCTGGCCGTCGATCTCCAGGGTGGCCAGGCCCAGGTAGCGGCCCACGCCGTGATCGATGTGCACCACAGGGGCGCCTTCGCGCAGTTCGGTGAGGTTCTTGATGACTGCGTCGTTGGCCGCTTCGCCGCGCTTGTCGCGACGTCGGCGCTGCATCACACGCTGGCCGAACAGTGGGCTTTCAGCCACAAGGGCCAGGCTCGGGTCATCCAGCAGCAAGCCGTCATCGAGTGGGGCGATGGTGATCGCCAGGCGCTCGCTGCCGGTGATGAAGTCAGCCCAGCCCTCGACGGTATGCGGGCGCAACTTCAGGCGTTCGAGCAGCTCCAGCAGCACCTCGCGTCGGCCTGCCGATTCGGCGGTGAACAGCACCCGGCCGGGGAACTGGTCGAGGAAGTTCGACAGCTCTGCCAGAGGCTGGTTGGCCTTGGCCTCGATGGCCAGGTTGGGCAAGGCGCGGGCCGGGAAGCGCTCGCGGCCTGCGCCTGGCTCGAGTTCGTCGGCGCTGACCACCACGCGCGGCCATTGCTTGAGGCGGGCGAAGCAGTCCTCGACCGGCATGAACAACTCGGCCGGTGGCAGCAGGGGGCGGCTGAGGTCGCCGCGGCGCTCTTCGTAGCGCCCGCGTACGTCGTTCCAGAAGTGTTCGGCGGCCTGCTCGACGCCCGGCAGGGAGAATACCTGGGTGTCTGCCGGCAGGTAGTCGAAGAGTGTCGCGGTCTCTTCGAAGAACAGCGGCAGGTAGTATTCGATGCCGGCCGGAATGATGCCGCTGGTCAGGTCCTGGAAGATCGCGCTGCGCCGGAAGTCGACGTCGAAGCGCTCTCGGAAGCGGGCCTTGAAGCGTGTCACCTCATCCTTGTGCATGGGGAATTCGCGGGCCGGCAGCAGGCGGATCGAGTCGACCTTGTCGATCGAGCGCTGGGTCTCCGGGTCGAAGGTGCGCAGGGTTTCGATCTCGTCGTCGAACAGGTCGATGCGATACGGCACCTTGCTGCCCATGGGGAACAGGTCGATCAGCGCGCCGCGCACGGCGAATTCACCATGCTCGTAGACCGTGTCGACACAGCGGTAGCCGCTGGCTTCCAGGCGGGTGCGCATCTGCTCGACGTCGATCTTCTGGCCCACGTCCAGCACCAGGCTGCTGCCCAGCAGGAAGCGGGTCGGGGCCAGGCGGTGCAGGGCGGTGGTGATCGGCACCACGAGAATGCCGTGGTCCAGCTCTGGCAGTCGGTAGAGGCTGGCAATGCGCTGGGAGATGATGTCCTGGTGCGGCGAGAACAGGTCGTAGGGCAGGGTTTCCCAGTCGGGGAACGGCAGCACCGGAAGCTGCGGGGCGAAGAAACGCAGCTCCTGTTCCAGGCGATCGGCGGCCTGGCTATCGGCAGTCAGCAGCAGGGTGAAACGCCCGGCGCTGCTGGCGGCCTCGGCGATTGCGAGACTGAGGGCGGCACCTGGCAGGTTGCCCCAGGTTTGTTTGCCGGCCGTGGCCGACAGTTGCGGAAGGCGCAGAACTGACACGGAAAATCCGACTCCAAGCGTTGCGGCAAAGAGGTCAAGTGTACCGGCGACGCTGCTCGCTGTCAGGCTCGAAAGGGCATGACGGCTGGCTTTGCGGGTAGCGACAGGCGCTCATTGCCCGATACGCATCGGGGCGTCATAATGTAGCCCCTTTTTTCTGTCCCTACATGTGGAAGGTTCCCGTGACTCAGAAGCCCGACCAGTGTCTTGGTGAGTGGATCGATCGTGAAGCCCTGGCTGAAGCGATGATCCCGCTTATCGGTCAGCTCTACCGCAACAACAACGTGGTGAGCTCGATCTATGGCCGCAGCCTGATCAACCGTTCGGTTATCTCGATCCTCAAAGCCCATCGCTTTGCACGTCACCGTCAGACCGACGAGACCGAACTGTCCGTACACGAGACATTCCCCCTGCTCAAAGCCATGAGCGAGCTGAAACTGGGCGCCGCTTCGGTCGACCTGGGCAAGCTGGCCAACAAGTTCAAGCAGGAAGGCAACGGTCGCACTGCCGAGCAGTTCGTCCGTGAAGAACTGGCTGAGGTGGTTGGCCAGCAGAACGCTTCGGCGCGCAAGGGCACCGACGTCGTCCTGTACGGCTTCGGCCGCATCGGCCGCCTGCTGGCGCGCATCCTGATCGAGAAGACCGGTGGTGGCGACGGCCTGCGCCTGCGCGCCATCGTCGTGCGCAAGGGCGCCGAAAACGACCTGGTCAAGCGCGCCAGCCTGCTGCGCCGCGACTCGGTTCACGGCCCGTTCGATGGCACCATCACCATCGATGAAGCCAACAACACCATCACTGCCAACGGCAACCTGATCCAGGTCATCTACGCCAAGAGCCCGAGCGAAGTCGACTACACCCAGTACGGCATCGACAACGCACTGATCGTCGACAACACCGGCGTCTGGCGCGATGCCGACGGCCTGGGCCAGCACCTGGCCTGCCCGGGCGCTGCCCGTGTAATCCTCACCGCACCTGGCAAGGGCGCGCTGAAGAACATCGTGCACGGCATCAACCATGGCGATATCGCTGCCGATGACAAGATCATCTCCGCGGCATCCTGCACCACCAACGCCATCGTGCCGGTGCTCAAGGCCATCAACGATCAGTACGGCATCGTCAACGGCCACGTCGAAACCGTTCACTCGTTCACCAACGACCAGAACCTGATCGACAACTTCCACAAGGGCAGCCGTCGCGGTCGTGCCGCGCCGCTGAACATGGTCATCACCGAAACCGGCGCCGCCACTGCCGCTGCCAAGGCACTGCCAGTGCTCAAGGGCAAGCTGACCGGCAACGCCATTCGCGTACCGACGCCGAACGTGTCGATGGCCATCCTGAACCTGAACCTGGAAAAGGCCACCAACCGCGAGGAGCTCAACGAGTACCTGCGCCAGACCGCCATGCACTCGGAACTGCACAAGCAGATCGACTACGTCAGCTCCCAGGAAGTGGTTTCGACCGACTTCGTCGGCTCGCGCCACGCCGGTGTGGTCGATGCCGAAGCGACCATCTGCAATGATAATCGTGTTGTCCTGTACGTCTGGTACGACAACGAATTCGGTTACAGCTGCCAGGTCGTTCGCGTGATGGAAGAGATGGCCGGTGTGAACCCGCCAGCGTTTCCACGCTGATAGGCTTGTAAGGCCATGAAAAAACGGGAACCTTCGGGTTCCCGTTTTTTTATGTCGTGTCTGTGCCGGCACTGCCACGGTAAACGCTGGTCCCAGGGTAGACGCGGCACAGGCAACCGAGAGTCTGAATCTTGCGCAAAGCCTTACTGCTTATCCTGATGCTGCTATCGGCCTGTGACCAGCAACCCACGCTGGAGCGCCTTGGCGGCCCGACCATGGGCAGCAGCTACAGCATCCAGTATGTTCGCAACCCCGGCGGCCCGGCACCGGACCAGGTGCGCGAAGCTGTCGAAACCATCCTGCATGAAATTGACGCGTCGTATTCCACCTACCGTGACGACTCTGTCGTCAGTCGCTTCAACCAGTTGCCGGCCAATCAATGCCTGGCCATCCCGCAGGACATGTTCGAGCTGGTCACCTTCGGCCAGCACCTGGCGGATGTGAGCGAGGGCGCTTTCGACCTCAGTGTCGAGCCGCTGCTCAACCTGTGGGGTTTCGGCCCGCAGGCGCGTCAGGAGCAGGTGCCCGATCCTCAGGCCCTGGCCTTGGCCCGTCAGCGCGTAGGTTATCGTCACCTGCACATCGATGGCGAGCGCCTGTGCAAGGATGTCGCGCTGGAGCTGGACTTCAACAGTATTGCTGCCGGTCACGCAGTCGACCTGATCGCCGAGCGCCTGCGGGCGATGGGTATCGACAGCTTTGTCGCCGAAGCCACCGGGGAATTGCAGGCCGCAGGCCGCAAGCCTGATGGCAGCCCCTGGCGCATTGCACTGGAGCTGCCGCGCGAGGATCGCCAGATCGCCCGCCAGGTGATTGCCATCGATGGCCTGTCGGTGTCGACCTCGGGTGACTACCGCAACTATTTCGAGGACAATGGCCGGCGCTATTCGCACACCTTCGATGCCCGTCTGGGGCGTCCGGTCGCCCACGGTCTGGCTGCAGTCACCGTGCTTGACCGCTCGGCACTGATCGCTGACGGTTACTCGACGTTGCTGCTGATTCTCGGGCCCGAGCGCGGCTGGGATTTTGCCGTGGCCCACGGCATCGCTGCCGTACTGGTGACCCGGGTCGAGGGTGGTTTCGTCTCCCGGTCCACGCCAGGTTTCCAGCGGGCGTTGAAAGGCGGGTGAAAGGCAGGGCACGGATGATCGCGGCCAGGGAAGCGGCGAAATGACATGTAGTGCAGGCAAAGATGGCCTACGACGCGACCAAGGGTTAATGTGCGCGGCGTTCACGCTTGATTAGACTGCACCCGAATTTTTTCATGGCGCCCCGGCGACATGATGAGCCCCGCGGCCAGCCGGCCGGCGGGCCAGTTCTGAAGGAGTACGCATGGCTGTCTACAACTACGACGTAGTGGTGCTGGGTTCCGGCCCGGCCGGAGAAGGCGCGGCAATGAACGCCGCCAAAGCGGGGCGCAAGGTCGCGATGGTCGACAGCCGTCGCCAGGTCGGCGGCAACTGCACCCACTTGGGCACCATCCCGTCCAAGGCACTGCGTCACTCGGTGCGGCAGATCATGCAGTTCAACACCAACCCGATGTTCCGTGCCATTGGTGAGCCGCGCTGGTTCTCCTTCCCCGACGTGCTCAAGAGCGCTGAGAAGGTGATTTCCAAGCAGGTTGCCTCGCGCACCGGCTACTACGCGCGCAACCGCGTAGACGTGTTCGTCGGCACCGGCAGCTTCGCCGATGAGCAGACCGTCGAAGTGGTCTGCCCCAACGGCGTGGTCGAGAAGCTCAACGCCAAGCACATCATCATCGCCACCGGCTCGCGCCCTTATCGCCCGGCCGACATCGACTTCCACCACCCGCGCGTCTACGACAGCGACACCATCCTCAGCCTGAGCCACACGCCTCGCAAGCTGATCGTCTATGGTGCCGGGGTGATCGGTTGCGAATACGCCTCGATCTTCAGTGGCCTGGGCGTGCTGGTCGAATTGGTCGACAACCGAGGCCAATTGCTGAGCTTCCTGGATTCGGAAATCTCCCAGGCGCTGAGCTACCACTTCAGCAACAACAACATCACCGTACGCCATAACGAGGAGTACGAGCGTGTCGAGGGCCTGGACAACGGGGTGATCCTGCACCTGAAGTCGGGCAAGAAGATCAAGGCCGACGCCTTGCTGTGGTGCAACGGCCGTACCGGCAACACCGACAAGCTGGGCCTTGAGAACATCGGTATCAAGGTCAACAGCCGCGGCCAGATCGAGGTCGACGAGAACTACAGCACCAGTGTGCCGAACATCTACGGTGCCGGTGACGTGATCGGTTGGCCAAGCCTGGCCAGCGCCGCCCACGACCAGGGCCGTTCGGCGGCCGGCAGCATCGTCGACAACGGCAGCTGGCGCTTCGTCAACGACGTGCCGACCGGCATCTACACCATTCCGGAGATCAGCTCGATCGGCAAGAACGAGCAGGAGCTGACCCAGGCCAAGGTGCCGTACGAAGTGGGCAAGGCGTTCTTCAAGAGCATGGCCCGTGCGCAGATCGCCGGCGAGCCTCAGGGCATGCTGAAGATCCTGTTCCACCGCGAAACCCTGGAAATCCTTGGCGTGCACTGCTTCGGCTACCAGGCTTCGGAGATTGTCCACATCGGCCAGGCGATCATGAACCAGCCGGGTGAGCTGAACAATCTCAAGTACTTCGTCAACACCACCTTCAACTACCCGACCATGGCCGAAGCCTATCGGGTAGCCGCCTACGACGGTCTGAACCGGCTTTTTTGAGCGGCTCCGGCCGGTGGCCTGAGCCGGTCGGGGAGACCGATTTCAGCCCTACCCGAGGGTGGTCTTGGCCAAACCGGGAAAGTCTGTAATCAGGCTGTCCACGCCAAAATCGGCGAGTCGGCGCATCAGCGCCGGCTCGTTGACCGTCCACACCGACACATGCAAACCCTGCTTCTGCGCCTTGAGCAGGCGTTCGGGGGTGCACAGTGTCCAGTTCAGCGCGAGCATCTCGCAGCCGTAGTTCTGTGCCACTTTCAGTGGGTCGAGCCAGGCGTATTCGGCAACCAGCCCACGCGTGATGTCGGGCACCAGTTCCTGTGCTGCCCCCAGCACTTCCCGCGAGCTCGAGGTGATGGTCACCTTGTCGAGCAGACCGTACTGTTGGGCCAGTTCGCGGATGGCCAGCACCGTGCTTGCTGCGCGGGTGCGCGAAGCACTCTTGACCTCCAGCTGCCAGTGGGCAAAGGCGCATTTCTCGAACAGTTCTTCAAGGCGCGGGATAGGGCAGGGCTGCACATGTCCGGGGCCGCCCTTGCGCGCGTCGTAGGTAACCAGGTCCGCTGCCGGGTGTTCGACGACCTTGCCGCGTCGACCGGTGGTGCGCTTGAGGGTAGGGTCATGGATCACCATCAGCTCGTTGTCGGCCGACAGGTGCAGGTCCAGCTCGCAACGGTCGACGCCGTGCGACAGGCACTGGCGGAAGCTGGTCAGGGTGTTCTCGGGCGCTTCGCCCTTGGCGCCGCGATGGCCGTAGATCAGGGTCACGTTCGTTCCTTCAGGTCTAAAGGGAAAAGGCTCAGGATGCCGGGTCGTCGTGTTCGAGTTGCTGGCGCCGCTGTTGTTGCTGGCGCTGCAGGATATAGCGGGCCAGGAGCTGGCGCTGGGCATCGGTCATGTCGATGAATTCGGTGCCAACCTCGAAGCCGCCGTCGGCACGTGGGTCGCAGTGGGTGACGCGGCCACGCAGCAGCAGGCCGTGGGCGCGTGGCATCAGCACCATCTTCACCTTGACCCGGGTGCCGGGCGCGATCTGCTGCGCCTGGGCGAATTCGACACCGCCTTCGGAGATGATCACCCGCTGCGGCTGGCCGATCTCGCCGATCAGCGTTTGTGCTACCACCGCGCTGAGCAGGTCGAGGCGTTTGTTCTGGGCGCGCAGGAAGGCGGCCAGGGTGCGGTCCTTGTCGCTGAGCTGGCGCAACAGGTGCTGGGATTCGAAGTCCGACAGGTGCAGCTCGCTGAGCAGGTTGAACAGTGGTGAATCATCCTGCAACAGTTCTGGCTCAAGGGCTTCAGCCGCGCTCAGGGGGCTGATTTCCAGTGCGATCCTGTCTTCGATGCGGTAGTATTCCCGGCGATCTTCTTCGTCTAATGTCGTCATGGCGAACCCATGGTTGCGGCGGTGGTCCGAGTGTAAAGCCGCCGTAGGCGCCTCGCCACCAGGACGTTCCCTTTCATCCGAACAAGCCCCGACATGTTCAGACCTCTCTTCGTATTCATCGGTACGCGTTACACCCGTGCCAAGCGACGCAACCATTTCGTCTCGTTCATTTCCCTGACCTCGATGATCGGCCTCGCCCTGGGCGTGGTGGTGATGATCGTGGTGCTGTCGGTGATGAATGGCTTCGATCACGAGATGCGCACCCGCGTCCTTGGCATGGTCCCCCACGCCACCATCGAGGGCGACCAGCCCATCGGCGACTGGCAGGCCCTTGCTCAACAAGTAAAGCAGAATCCGCACGTGCAGGCGGTCGCGCCCTTCACGCAGATGCAGGGGCTGCTTACCCATGACGGCAAGGTGCAGAAGATGCTGCTCAACGGCATCCAGCCGGACCGCGAGCGCGAGGTGTCGATCATCGACAACTTCCTGCAGCAGGGCAGCCTCGACCAGCTGGCGCCCGGCGAGTGGGGCATCCTCATCGGTGACAAGGCCGCCACCAAGCTGGGCGTCAAGGTCGGTGACAAGGTCACCTTCGTCGCCCCCGAGGTAAGCATCACCCCGGCCGGGATGTTCCCGCGCATGAAGCGCTTTACCGTGGTCGGCACCTTTCACGTCGGCGCTGGCGAGATCGATGGCTTCCTGGGCCTGACCAACCTCTCTGACCTTTCGCGGCTGCACCGCTGGAAGGCTGACCAGGTGCAAGGCCTGCGCCTGAAGTTCGACGACCTGTTCAAGGCTCCGCGCGAGGCCTGGAGCATCGTCCAGCAGTTGGGCGATCACCAGTACTACGCCCGCGACTGGACCCGCACCCAGGGCAACCTGTACCAGGCGATTCGCATGGAGAAGTCGATCATCGGCCTGCTCCTGCTGCTGATCGTCGCGGTGGCCGCGTTCAACATCATTTCCACCCTGGTGATGGTGGTCAACGACAAGCGCGGCGACATCGCCATCCTGCGTACGCTTGGCGCCACGCCCCGGCAGATCATGGCGATCTTCATGGTCCAGGGCACGGTGATCGGCGTGGTCGGCACGCTGATCGGCGCAGTGGTCGGGATCATCGCTGCGCTCAACGTCAGTGCGGCGATCGCGGGTGTCGAGACCTTGATCGGGCACAAGTTCCTCAATGCCGATGTGTACTTCATCGATTACCTGCCGTCGCAGATCATCGCCCAGGACGTGTGGATGGTCTGCGGTGCGGCACTGGTCCTGAGTTTCCTCGCCACCCTGTATCCGGCCTGGCGTGCCGCCCGCACCCAGCCTGCAGAGGCGCTACGTTATGAGTGAGTCGCGCATGAGTGATAAAGCCGTACTGAGTTGCCGCAACCTGGGCAAGTCCTATGACGAGGGGCCGGAGTCGGTGCAGGTGCTGTCGGGCCTGAGCCTGGAGCTGCACCCGGGGGAGCGGGTGGCCATCGTCGGTAGCTCCGGCTCGGGCAAGAGCACGCTGCTCAACCTGCTTGGCGGCCTCGACACGCCAACCCAGGGCAGCGTCTGGCTGGCCGGGGAAGAGCTTTCGGCGCTCGGCGAACGTGATCGCGGCTTGCTGCGCAACCGCGCCTTGGGCTTCGTCTACCAGTTCCACCACCTGCTGGCAGAATTCACGGCCCTGGAAAACGTCTGCATGCCGCTGCTGATCGGTCGTACACCCATCCCGGAGGCGCGCCAGCGCGCAGAGGCGCTGCTCAAGCGTGTAGGCCTCAGCCATCGCCTGAATCACAAGCCTGCCGAACTGTCTGGCGGTGAGCGCCAGCGCGTGGCGATTGCCCGTGCGCTGGTCAACCAGCCGGGCCTGGTGATGCTCGACGAGCCCACCGGCAACCTTGACCACCATACCGCGCTGGGTATCCAGGAGCTGATGCAGGAGCTGTCGACGGCGTCGCGCACGGCGTTCCTGGTGGTGACCCACGACCTGAGCCTGGCACGCAAGATGGACCGTGTGCTGAGCCTGGAAGACGGTCGTCTGATCTCGATCTGATTGCATGGGGCCGCCTGCGCGGCCCCAATCTACTGTTCAACTGGGTGTTCGCGTACATGTTCAGACCCTTGCCCTTGTTCATCGGTGCCCGTTACACCCGTGCCAAGCGCCGCAATCACTTCATCTCGTTCATCTCCATGACCTCGATGATCGGCCTCTCTTTGGGCGTGCTGGCGATGATCGTGGTGTTGTCGGTGATGAACGGTTTCCAGCGTGAAATGAGCTCGCGCGTGCTGGGGCTGGTGCCGCATGCCAGCATCCTTGGCGTACAGCCGCTGGATAACTGGCAGCGTGTTGCCGAGGCCGCGCTGAAGAATCCGGCGGTGATCGCCGCGGCGCCCCTGACGGAAATGGAAGGCATGCTCTCCTACAAGGGGGCGATGCAGCCGATCCAGGTCAGCGGTATCGATCCGGCGCAGGAGGGCAAGGTCTCCATTGTCGGCCAGCATATCGTTCAGGGTGCCCTGCAAGCGCTGCAGCCCGGTGAGTATGGCGTGGTGCTCGGGGAGCTGACGGCGCGCCGTTTTCGCCTGAACACCGGCGACAAGGTCACCCTGATCGTGCCGGAAGTGAGCAGTGCGCCCGGTGGTATTACCCCACGCATGCAGCGCCTGACCGTGGTCGGCATCTTCAAGGTCGGTGCCGAGCTGGACGGTTCGCAGGCCTACATCCACATGGCCGACGCCGGCGAGATGCAACGCTGGGCACCGGGCCAGGTGCAGGGCGTACGCCTTAAGCTGCACGACCTGTACGCTGCGCCGCAGGTGTCCAAGGCGATCGCTTCGGGCCTGGGTGATGCCTACCGCGCCGATGACTGGTCGCACACCCAGGGCAGCTTGTTCAGCGCGATGAAGATGGAAAAGACCATGATCGGTCTGCTGTTGCTGATGATCATTGCCGTGGCGGCGTTCAACATCATCGCCACCCTGGTGATGGTGGTGAACGACAAGGGTGCCGACATCGCGATTCTACGCACCATCGGCGCGACGCCGGCGCAGATCATGGGGACCTTCATGGTCCAGGGCAGCCTGATCGGTATCGTCGGCACCCTGATTGGCGGGGTGTTGGGCGTGATCGGTGCGCTCAATGTCAGCGCCATCGTCGGTTGGCTGGAACGCACCAGCGGCCAGCATATCTTCACCTCCGACATGTACTTCATCAGCAGCCTGCCATCGCAGTTGCAGTGGGGTGATGTCGCGATCATCTGTATCGCCGGCCTGGTGATGAGTTTCCTGGCCACGTTGTACCCGGCGTATCGCGCATCGCAGATCGAGCCTGCGATGGCATTGCGTTACGAGTGACGTCGTGGTCTGCGCATGAAGGTGGGCGCGATCCCTGCGCTGGCGCGAGCGTAAACGAAGCCCGCGCCAGCCGTTGCACTGCCTCAGCGCTTCGGGGGCAGGTCGATCACAAAACGTGTCCATCCTCCTTCACAGTGAGCGTGAATCCCCCCGCCATGGGCCTGCACGATGGACCGGGTGATCGCAAGCCCCAGCCCCGCATGTTCGCTGCTGCCTTCATGGCGTGTCGGATCCTCTCGGTAGAACCGGTCGAACAGGCGTGGCAGGGCCTGCGCTGCAATCGCGGGGCCGGTATTGGCGATCTCTATGTGCAGCCCCGGTGACAGCGTCACTTCGATGGTCCCGCCAGGTGGAGTGAAGCGCAGTGCGTTGTCCAGCAGGTTGGACATGGCCCGGCGCAGCATGTGCCGGTCGCCCTCTGTCTGTGCTTCACCGCGGCGTCGCAGGATGATGCCGGCATCTTCGGCCAGCGGCGCGTAGTACTCCAGCAGAGCATCGGTCTCGGTCGCCAGGTCCAAAGCCTGTCGGCTGGGCATCAGCAGACCATGGTCGGCCTTGGCCAGGAACAGCATGTCATTGACCATCTGCGCCATGTGTTGCAGTTCCTCAAGGTTGCCGTGAAGGGCTTCGCGGTACTCCTCCAGGCTGCGGGGGCGGGTGAGGGTGACCTGGGTGTGGGTGAGCAGATTTGACAGCGGCGTGCGCAGTTCATGGGCGATGTCGGCGGAAAAGGCCGAGAGGCGCTGAAAAGCATCGTCCAGGCGTTGCAGCATGGCGTTGACGGTGTGGCCGAGCTCGGCGAGTTCTTCAGGCAGTTGCGCCACTGGCAGGCGCGTGGTCAGCGAGCGCGCATTGACGCTGGCGGCCACCGCGCCCATCTGGCGCAACGGTTGCAATCCGCGGCGCGCAGCCCAGGCGCCGAGGAGGGCTGTAGCCAACGCGCAGAGCCCGACGGTCAGCCAGATCAACTGCTGCATGCGTTGCAGAAAGTGCTGGTGGTGGGTGATGTCGAGAAACAAGGTGACCTGGGCGTTTGGCAACGCCTGGCACAGGCTGCGGTAGTCCATGCCGTCACTGTGCAGGGTGGCCAGGCCCGGCTGACGGGGCTCCTGCGGCAAGCCTGCGCGGCTGTCGAACCACAGCGTACCGTCGTTGCCGCGGATACGCAGGGCCAGGTCCGACTGGTGGCTGAGCTCGCTGCGCAGCGTCGGCAGGTGGACGTCCAACGCGGTGCGGGAGTCGACATCGGCCAGGTGCGCACGCAATTGCGAGAGGCGGGCGCTGAGCAACTGCTGGTCGAGCTCGACGAAGTGACGTTCACTGGCATGGCTGAACAGCAACCCGGCGCTCAGCGACACGGCGGCGGTGCAGGCCGCGAACAGCAGGGCCAGGCGCCCGCTGAGGGAGAGTCGGGGCATCAGTCGTGGCGCTCCTCGAGCACGTAGCCCATGCCGCGCACGGTATGGATCAGCTTGTTGGGGTGGTTGTCGTCGATCTTCAGGCGCAGGCGACGGATCGCGACCTCGATCACATTGGTATCGCTGTCGAAATTCATGTCCCACACCTGCGAAGCGATCAGCGATTTGGGCAGCACCTCGCCCTGGCGCCGCAGCAGCAGCTCGAGCAGGGCGAATTCCTTGGCGGTCAGGTCGATGCGGCTGCCGGCGCGCTCGGCGCGGCGACGGATCAGGTCCAGGCGCAGGTCGGCCAGGGCCAGGGTGGTGTCCTGAGAAGGGCTGGCACCGCGGCGCAGCAGGCTACGTACCCGGGCCAGCAGCTCGGAGAAGGCAAAGGGTTTGACCAGATAATCGTCGGCCCCCAGCTCCAGGCCATGGACGCGGTCTTCGACAGCGTCACGCGCGGTAAGGAACAGTACCGGCGTGTCCAGCCCCGCCTGGCGCACCGCCTGAAGGATCTGCCAGCCATCCCGGCCCGGCAGCATGACATCCAGGATCAGCAGGTCGTGGTCGCCGGTGAGCGCGAGGAATTGCCCCGTTTCACCGTCACCGGCCAGTTCCGTGGCAAAACCGGCCTCGCTCAGGCCCTGGCGCAGGTATTGGCCGGTCCTGGCCTGGTCCTCGACGATCAGCAGTTTCATGTACTGTCCATTGTCAAAAAGGTAAGCGCACAAGCACTCCAGTTTTCATAGAACAGGCCGGAGTGTCGTGCCGCAGCATTGGCTCAAATGATACGTGACGATCGGCAAGCGCGCCCAAGCTGACAAACTTGTAATCTGCCTGTCAGCTAGCCGCCAGTCCCATGACCCTAGAGTGGCTCCATCTCTAGCGCACAAACCGGAGTTGCCATGAAACACCTGATCCTCGCCGCCACCCTCGCCGTGGCCAGCCTGCCGGTCTTCGCCGATGGCGCCAAGACCTTTGGCTTCGGCGAACCGGCGCCGGCCTCCAAGGCCACCCGTACCGTCGATGTGGTGCTCAAGGATATCGCCTTCGAGCCCAAGAGCCTGCAGGTCAAGGCCGGCGAGACGGTGCGCTTCGTGGTGATCAACGAAGGCAAGCTGGCTCATGAGTTCAACCTGGGTGACAAGGCGATGCACGTCGAGCACCAGAAGGAGATGGCGGCCATGGCGGGCATGGACCATGGCAACATGGCCGGGATGGACCACAGCCAGATGGGCCATGGCGGTAACGGGCATAATCAGGGCAACACTGTGCTGGTCCAGCCCGGGCAGCGCGCCGAGCTGACCTGGACCTTCCGCAAGTCGGCGCCCATCGAGTTCGCCTGCAATGTACCGGGCCACTATCAGGCAGGCATGGTTGGTCAGTTGACCATCGAGTGACATCATCCCCAAGGCGGGCTGCAAAACCGGTAGAATGGCGCCATTCCCGCGCTTTCAGGTCAGATACATGCATCCCGCCGCCGAACACTCCCCGCTGGGCAAGTCCAGCGAATACATCGCCACTTACACCCCGTCGCTGCTGTTTCCGATCCCACGCACGGCCAAATGGGCCGAGCTGGGCGTGACCGCGCAGACCCTGCCGTGGCAGGGCGTGGACTACTGGAACTGCTTCGAGCTGTCGTGGTTGCTGCCCTCCGGCAAACCGGTGGTGGCCATCGGCGAGTTCGCCATCCCGGCCGACTCGCCTAACATCATCGAGTCCAAGTCGTTCAAGCTCTACCTCAACTCGTTGAACCAGACGGTGTTCGCATCGACCGGCGAGCTGCAGGCGTGCCTGGAGAAGGACTTGTCCGCTGCTGCAGGCAAGCCTGTGAAGGTTCAGGTTCGAACGCTGGGTGAGGTCGAGCAGCAGGGTGTGGTGGCCTTGCCGGGCCAGTGCATCGATGGGCTGGACGTGAGCATCAGCAACTACGAGCAACCGCAGCCTGAACTGCTGCGCTGCGACTCGCAGCGTATCGTCGAGGAAACCCTGCACAGCCACCTGCTCAAGTCCAACTGCCCGGTCACCGGCCAGCCTGACTGGGGGAGTGTGGTGGTCGAGTACAAGGGGCGCGCGCTGGATCATGCCAGCCTGCTGACCTATCTGGTGAGCTTCCGCCAGCATGCCGACTTCCACGAGCAGTGCGTCGAGCGGATCTACCTGGACCTGCTGCGCCTGCTGCAGCCTGAGCATCTGACGGTGTATGCGCGTTATGTGCGTCGGGGCGGGCTGGACATCAACCCCTACCGCAGCAATCGGCCGATCAGTCCGAGCAACGGGCGGTTGGTGCGCCAGTAAGCGCAATGCTTGGGGGCGTTATACCCCCAGCGTAGCGCGAGGCCGCTCCGGCAGGTGATAACTGCAGGGGCGGCTCCTGGTGATGAAATCAGATCCCCATGCTGTGCAGCGAGTTGGCAATGCTGCGCAGCGTCGCCGTGAGGTCCGGGTGATCGGCTTCGAAACGCTCGATGGCCAGATTCACGCCATCGACCAGGTTGTTGTCTGGCGTGGCCTCTTCGAGCTTCAGTTGCGCTTCGATCTGTCGCGCTTCCTCATGCAGGCTGGCGAGTTCTTCTTCCGACAGCGGTACGTTTCGATCCAGTTGCTCGCGCAGGCTGTTCAGGCGCTCTTGCAATTCGCGGGCGGGCATTGGCTGTTCTCCATCAATGACTTGGCAAGCCATGGACCTCGGCGAAGCGGCAAAGGTTCTGGCCTGACTTCAAGCGTAATCCACTTGCTGGCGCTTTGCATGACCGGCATCAACGACGCTGTGTCAGGGTTTTTCACCCTTGCGTCGGCGCTGAGCGATGTCCGCAAGGCAGGTGTCCAGTGACTCCAGGTGGTCAATCACCGAATGCACGCCCAGGCCGAACAGCTCGAGGGTAGCCTTGCCGCGGGCCAACTCCTGCTCCTGCGTGCTCATGGCTTGCCACAGACTCGATGCCAGGTCGCAGGTTGGGCTACAGGCGGCAAGGCCGACCGTCCACAATCCGGCGTTCAGGCCCGACTGCAACAGGCGCGGCTCGCCACTGACCAGCACGCAGCCATCGAGGCGATCGCTGTTCAATGACATCAAGGCATGCCAGCAAGCATTCGGTGAGGGCCATGGCGAACCGTTGGCAACCTGGCCGGGCAGCCAGTCGGGGAGCACGCTGGCCAGGTGCTCGCCCTGATGGTCGCTCAGGTCGTCCAGCCAGATGCAAGGTACTTGCTGACGCCGCAGTTGTTCGAGGGTATCCAGAGCACCGGGGGCGGGCAGGGGGCTGCCGTTCGCGGCCTGGACCAGGCAACCGCGCAGGCCGAACAGCACAGCAGTGAGGGCGGGCGCTTCGTGCATGGCAACATCCCTGAAATACACCGCAGGCTAAACGCCCTTCATGACGGTCGGATGACAGTTGGAAGATGAAACTCTTGTTCACAAAATGTTGAACAAAGGTGTGTAATGCTGGCTGCCTGCCAGATTGCCTTTATACTGGCGCACTATCCAGCAGCGCCTTCAGGCGGCTGCCACCGTGAAATCCGATGGAGAAACATCTATGCAGAGGATCGGTGCCGGTGTGATCGAGCGAATCACCCAGGCCTGTGTCTGTGCCACTCTGTTGCTGGCGCCTGTGGCCGCCACCCAGGCGGCCACCGAGGAAGATCCCTGGGAAGTGGTCAATCGACCGATCTTCAGGTTCAACGACACCATTGATACCTACGCCCTCAAGCCGTTGGCCCAGGGCTATCAGGCGATCACCCCGCAGTTCCTCGAGGACGGCATTCACAATGTCTTCCGGAACCTGGGCGACGTCGGCAACCTGGCCAACAATGTCCTGCAGCTCAAGCCTCGCGCCGCAGGCATCGACACGGCGCGGCTGATCGTCAATACCACGTTCGGCCTGGGCGGCTTCATCGACGTCGGGACCCGCATGGGGCTGCAGCGCAACGACGAAGATTTCGGCCAGACGCTCGGTTACTGGGGCGTGCCCAGCGGGCCATACGTGGTCATCCCGCTGCTGGGGCCGAGCACTGTGCGTGACGGCCTGTCCAAGTACCCGGACTCCTTCACCGAACCCTACCGCTATATCGATCATGTACCAACCCGCAACTCGATCTTCGCCCTGGACGTGATCGACACCCGCGCCAGCCTGCTGTCGGCAGAGAAGCTGATGCAGGGCGACAAGTACATCTTCATCCGCAACGCCTACCTGCAGAACCGCGAGTTCAAGGTCAAGGACGGGGAAGTCGAAGACGACTTCTGAGTCAGGCAAGCAGAAGAAGGCGACCGCAAGGGTCGCCTTCTTCGTTTTGGCGCAGTGTGAAGGTGATGCACCTGTGCGTTCAGCTTCTTCCTGATTGACGGCACAATGGCCGTCGTTCTCATTCTCAAGGGTGGCTGGCCCCATGGCGGCATTCAAGCGCTCCGATCTGGCGGACCTGAACGTATTTTTCACCATTGCACGTCGCGGCAGTTTCGTCGATGCCGCCAACGAGCTCGGGCTGACCGCCTCGGCGTTGAGTCATACGATGAAGAAGCTCGAAGATCGCCTCGAAGTCCGCCTGCTCAATCGCACCAACCGCTCGGTCGCGCTGACGGCCGCCGGCAGCGACCTCATGCAGTCCTTGGCCCAGGGCTTCGAAGCCATCGGTCACGGCCTCAATGCCCTCGAAGACCACCGCAAGGCGCCCGTCGGTCGCCTGCGCCTGAACATTCCCCATGACGCGGGGCGCCTGCTGATCCTGCCGGTGCTTGATCGGTTCCTGTCGCGCTTTCCCCAGGTACACCTCGACCTGGTGATGGACGACCGCATGCTCGACATCGTTGCCGAAGGCTTCGATGCCGGCATCCGCTTCGGTGCAACCGTGCCCCAGGACATGATCGCCATCCCGCTGACCGGCGCGTTGCGTTGGGTCGTGGTTGGCGCGCCGGCATACCTGGACAAGCACGGCCGGCCGACATCGCCCGCCGAGCTCATGCAGCATCGCTGCATCCAGATGCGTATCGGCGACGATTCGGTCTACCCCTGGGAGCTGGGTGACGGAGAACGGCAGGTGCGCATCGAAGGGCCAGGGCCGCTGCGCTTGAACGCCAGCGACATGGCCATTGGCACCGCAGTTGCGGGGTTGGGCCTGGCGTATTGCCTGGAAATGCGCGTGCGCGAAGAGCTGCGCAGTGGTGCGCTGGAGGTGGTGATGCCGCAATGGGCCTCCAGCGACGAGCCGCTGGTGATGTACTACCCCAGTCGCCGCCAGACGCCACCCGCCCTGCGTCAGCTGATCGAGTTGATTCGAGCCGATCAGGGCCTTTCATGAGCCTAGTCTGACTAAATGATGAAAATGGTTCAGCATGGCGCTGAGTTCTTTTCTGTCTGAAGTTCGCGCGTTTGCTGATTGAATGGACTCAGCGGTGGTCGCGCCGACAGGCTGCGCACTGCCTAGCATGTAACCAGACCAAGAGGTGGACTTGATGACTTATTTTGCCGATCCCGGTCGCTATGAGGGCGCCATGCCCTATCGTCGTGTTGGGCGCAGCGGCCTGGTCCTGCCGGCCATTTCCCTGGGCCTGTGGCAGAACTTCGGCGGCGTGGATCAGTTCGAGACCGGCCGCAGCCTGCTGCGCCGTGCCTTCGACCGCGGTGTCACGCACTTCGACCTGGCCAACAACTACGGCCCGCCTGCCGGCTCCGCCGAAGAACACTTCGGGCGCTGGATCGCCCAGGATTTTGCCGCCTACCGCGATGAGCTGGTGATCTCCACCAAGGCCGGCTGGCACATGTGGCCGGGCCCTTACGGCGGCCCGACCGGCTCGCGCAAGCACCTGATCGCCAGTTGCGAGCAGAGCCTGCGACGCATGGGCCTGGATTATGTCGACATTTTCTATTCGCACCGGGTCGATGCCGACACACCGCTGGAAGAGACCATGGGCGCGCTGGCGCAGTTGCACCGCCAGGGCAAGGCCCTGTACGTGGGCATCTCCTCCTATTCGCCGGAGTTGACCCGCGAAGCTTCAGCAATCCTGGCTTCTGAAGGCGTGCCGCTGCTGATCCACCAGCCCAACTACTCGATGCTCAACCGCGATATCGAGCAGGGCTTGCTCGGCACGCTCGACGATCTGGGAGTCGGCTGCATTGCCTTCTCGCCGTTGGCCCAGGGCATGCTCACCGACAAGTATTTGCAGGGCGTGCCAAGCGAATCGCGCGCCACCCGGGGTGGTTCGCTGCCGTCGCGCATGCTCGGCGATGACAATCTGGCGCGAATCCGCGGCCTCAACGACATCGCCCAGGCCCGCGGCCAGACCCTGGCGCAGATGGCGATCGCCTGGGTGCTGCGTGATTCGCGGGTGTCCTCTACGCTGATCGGCGCACGTACGCTGGCGCAGCTCGACGACTCCCTCGATGCGGTGGGCAATCTGCAGTTCACCCCTGACGAGTTGGCCGCCATCGACCGTCATGCCACAGACGGTGGTGTCGACCTGTGGAGTGTGTCGTCGCACATCGGTCGTCGCTGAAACCTGATCTTCTCCAGACCTGCCCGCGAGTAGCCTCAGGCATTTACATCCTGTAATTGTCTGGCTGCTCAAGGGCTTTTCTATACCCAACCTTATGCCAAACGGCCCCGCCAAATAACCGCTGGTGATTAGCACAGCGAACTCGACCCTCGTATGCTTGAAACGCCCCGCGGATGGGAGTACCGTCTGCGCCTTACAGGGCACCACTGCGATTTGCCGGACAGGTTTTCTTGTCCTACACCTCAAAGAGAAGTGGTCACAGAGTATTCCAGTAGCCGTCCGTCGCCCTTGCCGATGTCCGCTACGCCAACCAATCGGCGCCGTTCGCCCACATGCAGAAAACCAGTGCAACGCTGCTGATCATCGATGACGACGACGTGGTCCGTGCAAGCCTCGCCGCCTATCTGGAAGACAGTGGCTTCAGCGTCCTCCAGGCCGGTAATGGCCAGCAGGGGCTCCAGGTCTTCGAAGAACACCAGCCCGACCTCGTGATCTGCGATCTGCGCATGCCGCAGATGGGCGGCCTCGAATTGATCCGCCGGATCACCGAGCACGCTCCGCAGTTGCCCGTGATCGTGGTATCCGGTGCCGGCGTCATGAGCGATGCGGTCGAGGCCCTGCGCCTGGGCGCGGCCGACTACCTGATCAAGCCGTTGGAAGACCTTGCCGTGCTCGAGCACTCGGTGCGCCGTGCGCTCGACCGTTCGCGCCTGGTGCTCGAGAACCAGCGCTATCGCGACAAGCTCGAAGCTGCCAACCGAGAGCTGGAAGCCAGTCTGCACCTGCTGCAGGAAGACCAGACCGCCGGTCGCCAGGTGCAGATGAACATGCTGCCGGAAAAGCCGTGGACTGCGGGCGATCTGTCGTTCGACCACCAGATCATTCCCTCGCTCTACCTCTCCGGCGATTTCACCGATTATTTCCGCGTCGACGAGCGCCGCATCGCCTTCTACCTGGCCGACGTGTCCGGCCATGGCGCGTCTTCGGCCTTCGTCACCGTGCTGCTCAAGTTCATGACCACCCGCCTGCTGTTCGAATTCAAGCGCAACGGCAAGATGCGCGAGTTCAAGCCGTCGCAGGTGTTGGCGCACATCAACCGTGGCCTGATCAACTGCAAGCTGGGCAAGCATGTGACCATGGTCGGCGGGGTGATCGACGAAGACACCGGCCTGATGACCTACAGCGTCGGCGGCCACCTGCCGCTGCCTGTGCTCTACACCCCGGGGCAGGCCCGCTATCTGGAAGGCCGTGGCCTGCCGGTGGGGCTGTTCGATGAAGCCACCTACCAGGACCATGTGCTCGAGCTGCCGCCGCGCTTCAGTCTCACGCTCATGTCCGACGGCATTCTGGACCTTTTGCCCGGGGATACACTCAAAGATAAGGAAGCGGCCTTGCCGGAAATCGTCAAGACCGCGGGGGGCAGCCTGGACGGGCTGCGCCAACGATTCGGATTGGCTACGCTTGGGGAGATGCCGGATGATATCGCCCTATTGGTGTTGAGCAGGAACCTTCAATGAGTACCGGTAGAATCCAGTTCGCCGAGCAGAGCGGTACCTTCGTGCTGAAATTCGTCGGTGAAGTGCGCCTGACCCTGTGTTCGGCGCTGGATGCGACGATCGAGAAGATCTTCACCGCACTGAATTTCTCGGCCATCGTCATCGACCTGACCGAAACCGAAAGCATCGACAGTACCACCCTGGGCCTGCTGGCCAAGCTGTCGATCCTGTCGCGGCAGAAGGTCGGCCTGCTGCCGACCGTGGTCACCACCAACCCGGACATTTCCCGGCTATTGCAGTCGATGGGGTTCGACCAGGTATTCAACATCGTCGACCGTCCGCTGCCATGCCCGGATTGCCTGAGCGACTTGCCATCGCAGGATCAGAACGAAGAAGTGGTGCGCTCCAAGGTGCTGGAGGCGCACAAGATCCTCATGGGCCTGAACGACTCCAACCGCGAAGCGTTTCGTGATCTGGTGAGTGCGCTGGAGCGTTCCTGATTCGGCGCCAATGGCGCCCCGGGATCCGCTAGCGGTCCCTCTCACCACACCGTACGAACTCCGTCGCTTCATCGCCCTCGGCACTCAGCTGGACAACCCGCGCCGGCCGCCCCTGCTCGTCGAAGAATACCTCCCCCAGGCCCGCACCATTCCACAGCCGCTCCCCGGCCTTGCTTCGGCTTGGCACTCGAGGCACCACTTCCATCGATCGGCGCTGGGTGAACCAGTTGAGCGGCGAGCGCGGTGAGTACAGCCAGCGGTTCAGACGGTCGAGCACATCCAGCAGGCGCACTGGAAAGGTGTTCTTGATCCCGCTGCTGGTGACCTGCCACAGGTGGGGGCTGCGTTGGTGGTGGCGGATCAGCACTTCGTAGACGAATGAATAATGCACGTCCCCGGACAGGATCACATAGTGTCCCGGCGTGCGGGAATGGCGGAAGATATTCAGGATCACCTGAGCGGCGCCGCGATGGGCCATCCAGTTCTCGGCATCCACCAGCAGCGGGTAGCCCAGTGCAGTAAAAATCCGCTGCACCGTCTCGATCAGCTTGACCCCGAAAATCGGCGCCGGTGACACGATGATCGCTGACGGATGATCGAGCAGGGCCTGCTGCAGTTCGCATAGCGCTTCCCAGTCAAGCAGCCCGGACGGCTTGCTCAGCTTGCGTTCGCTGCGCCAGCGTCGGGTGCGGGTGTCCAGTACGCGTAGCGGTGGGTCGCTGGGCAGGTCGTATTGCCAGCCTTGGAAACGCAGCAGATCACCGATCAGTGTATCCAGGGCCTCACCGTCCAGTGCGCCCTGCGGTGTATTTGCAGTCAGTGTCTGCAATCCCTCGACCAGCGTTGTGCAGCCCTTGGGGTCATTGCCCCAGCCTTGGCACAACAGGTAGCCGAGCAGGGCGTTGCCGATGATCCGGCGCGAGAAGGGGTGGCCATAGGCGGTCTGCTCCCATTGCGCCGACAGGTTCCAGTCATCGGTGATGTCGTGGTCGTCGAAGATCATCAGGCAGGGCAGGTGTGCCATGACGCGCGCCACTTGGCCCAGGCCGTCGCGGAACGCCTCGATCAGCGGCAGTTCGTGCTGGTAGCGCTGCTGGCGCCTGACAGAGAGCCCTTCGGGCGCCTCCAGCCCCACCAGTGTCCAGGGTGTGGGCGACCAGACCAGCAGGTACATGGCCATGACCTCGGCGAAGGTCACCAGATGATTGTCGGCATTGCTCGACGAGAAGATCGGCTTGCGCTTGCCCCGGAAGAAACGCCGGCGCAGCGGCTCATTGCCCTGCTGGGCTGGCAGCAGGTCGGCGCGATGGTAGTAGCAGGCGGGATGACGATAGAGCGCCTGGCCGCTGTCGACCAGCGCGCCGTCGAGAGGCTCGTCGAACAGCTTCAGGCGTTCGATCAAGCCGTGGATGGCCTTGAGGGTGGGGCCGGCCACATCGTCGGCATACACCTGGTCGCCGGTCATCATCAGCAGTGCCGGGCGTTGTTCAGGGGGTGGGTTGTCGAGCAGCAGGCGGTCGGCGCAGAGCAGGCCGTCGGCGGCGGGGTGATGGGGTTTGCGGCACGAGCCGTGCAGCAATGGATCGATACGCTTGCGCAACACGAAGCTCGGACGACTGGCGCCGGGGTAGAGCAGGTGCGGCGCCCAGTCGGCGATGCTCTGATCATTGTCCAGGTGCAGGTCGTACTCCAGCAGCACATCTTCGGGCAAGGGCTGGTCGAAGTGCAGGTTCAGCAGGTGTACATGAGCATGTTCGCCGATGGCGACGACCTGGCACTCCAGTTGGCTACCGACGTGCGGGCAGTCCAGCACGAACTTGGGGTTCAGTGGTCGTGAAGCGACCAGCCAGATGGCCAGGCGTTGCGGTTCCAGGCGGCGCAGCACGGGGCCGGCTAGGACGAGGGGGAGGGTGGTGGTCATTGCTTCCATCTGTTGGGAGGCTGCCGGCCCCATCGCGGGACAAGCCCGCTCCCACAGCAGCACCTATTCCGTGGCAGGGCACATGCTTCTGTGGGAGCGGGCTTGTCCCGCGATGGGCCGGCAGCTTCTTTTTCGAATACACAAACGCAAACGGGCGGGAAATACTCAGTACTTCCCGCCCGTTCCACAACTCGGATATGTGTCAGCCTTTGTCGGCCATCAACGCCTCGAGCTTCTCCTGGTCGCGTGCAAACTGGCGAATGCCTTCGGCCAGCTTCTCGGTGGCCATGGCATCCTCGTTCATCGCCCAGCGGAACTGGCTCTCGTTCAGCACTTGCTTGGCTTCGCCGGTATTGCCCGGCTTGAGGATGCGCGGCAGCTCGCCTTGGTCGTCGCTCAACTGTTGCAGCAGCTCGGGGCTGATGGTCAGGCGATCGCACCCGGCCAGTTGCTCGATCTGCCCGACGTTGCGGAAGCTCGCGCCCATGACCACGGTGTCGTAGCCGTTGGTCTTGTAGTAATCGTAGATGCGTGTCACCGACTGCACGCCTGGATCCTCGGCGCCGACGTACTCCTTGCCGGTGCTCTTCTTGTACCAGTCGTAGATCCGGCCCACGAACGGCGAGATCAGGAACACCCCGGCATCGGCACAGGCCTGGGCCTGGGCGAAGGAGAACAGCAGCGTGAGGTTGGTCTGGATGCCTTCCTTTTCCAGCTTCTCGGCGGCGCGGATGCCTTCCCAGGTGGAGGCCAGCTTGATCAGCACGCGATCCTTGGAAATACCGGCAGCTTCGTACAGGGCGATCAGCTGGCGCGCCTTGTTCAGCAACGCCGGCTCATCGAACGACAGGCGTGCATCCACTTCGGTGGAGATACGCCCGGGGATGACCTTGAGAATGCCCGCGCCCACGGCCACCGCGAATTTGTCGCAGGCCAGGTCGACGTTGCCCTTGGCATCAGCCTTGACCTGTTTGAGCAGGTCGGCGTAACCCGAGATGGCCGCGGCCTTGAGCAGCAGCGACGGGTTGGTGGTGGCATCGACCGGCTTGAGGCGGGTGATGGCATCCAGGTCCCCAGTGTCGGCGACCACGGTGGTGAACTGCTTGAGTTGTTCCAGCTTTGAGGTCATGGGCGTGCTCTGTCCTGATGCTCTGTCCTGTGAGTGTCTTGACATTACCCGAGCCCTGGCGGCCACTCAAGGCCAAACACCGGCTAAGGCTATCCTGCGTCATGGGGGGCGCGAGCTGGCCCCGCGATGGCCACATGGCAGCCCCTGGATGGGGCGTCGACTCCCCCTTCGAGTCCAGCCCCCGCCCAGGGTTCCCCTAGCGTCCGGCCAGCAACTCTGCCGCTTGCTCGACCACCTTCAGCGGCTCGGCCGCCTTGTGAATGTCTGCCGACAGCAACTGGCGGAACCGCCGCGCCCCCGGGAAGCCCTGGCCCAGGCCGAGGATATGCCGGGTGATGTGATGAATGGCCCCGCCGCTTTCTACATGCGCCACCAGATACGGCATCAGCCGCGCCATCGCCTCGCTGCGCGTCACGACGGGCGCGTCGCTGGCGAACAGTTGTTGATCCACCTGGGCCAGCAGGTACGGGTTGTGGTATGCCTCGCGCCCCAGCATCACGCCGTCGAAGGTCTGCAGGTGCGTGCGGCATTCATCGAGGGTCTTGATCCCGCCGTTGAGCACCAGCTCAAGGTCCGGAAAGTCCTGTTTCAACTGCGCCGCCACTTCGTAGCGCAGCGGTGGCACCTCGCGGTTCTCCTTTGGCGACAGGCCCTCGAGGATCGCGATCCGTGCATGCACGGTGAAGCTGCGACAACCCGCGTCACGCACCTGGCCGACGAAGTCGCACAGCTCGGCATAGCTGTCGCGGCCATTGATGCCGATGCGGTGCTTGACCGTCACCGGAATCTCGACCGCGTCGAGCATCGCCTTGACGCAGTCGGCCACGAGCGCCGGGTGGCCCATCAGGCAGGCGCCGATCATATTGTTCTGCACCCGGTCGCTGGGGCAGCCGACGTTGAGGTTGACCTCGTCGTAGCCCGCCTCCTGCGCCAGACGAGCGCAGGCGGCGAGTTCAGCCGGATTGCTGCCGCCCAACTGCAGGGCCAGCGGGTGCTCGGACTCGTCATGACGCAGGAAACGCGCCGCATCGCCGTGGAGCAGGGCGCCGGTGGTGACCATTTCGGTGTAGAGCAGGGCGCGTTGGGAGAGTAGGCGCAGGAAGTACCGGCAGTGGCGGTCGGTCCAGTCCATCATGGGTGCAACGCTGAACCGGCGGGAGGGCTCAGGGCGCGTGGTTTGTGGTTTGGAGCCTGGTTTTGCTGTGTTTTCTTTCAACGTGTTTCGTACCGATTTTCGGGGGGGGAGGCGTTTTTACCGAGCGCTTGGTGCAATGTACCAAGCGAAATAGGACGTGTACCAATTCTCATGGCAACGATCAGACCCCGTAAAAAGGCCGACGGCACCATCAGCTACACAGCTCAGATCCGCGTCCACCGCGACAAGGTGACAGTCTACCAAGAGAGCCAGACGTTCGTCCGCAAACAGGCCGCCGTGGCCTGGGCGAAGCGACGAGAAACCGAGTTGGCAGAGCCTGGTGCAATCGAACGGGCGATCCGGGCGGGGCATACGGTTAAGCAGATGATCGACCGCTACCTTATCGAGGCCGAGAAAGCCCGGCCGCTGGCTGAGACGAAGCGGCGCACATTGAATGCTATTAAGAACAGCTACCTGGGTGAGAAGGTGCATTCCGACCTCACCCAGCAGGTGCTAGTGGACTACGCGCTGTGCCGCATGAGTCCAGAGGGTGGAGGCATTAAGCCGCAGACGGCCGGGAATGAGTTGGCGCACCTGGGTTCGGTACTGTCCCTGGCCAGGGCGGCGTGGGGGTATGAGATTGACGCACAAGCAATGCCAGATGCGCGCCTCGTGCTGAAGACGTTCGGCTACAACCTGAAGAGCCGGGAGCGGGATCGGCATCCTACGCTGGATGAGATCGATAAGGTGATGGAGCACTTCTTCGAGATGTTGCAGCGGCGTCCCAGCGTCATCCACATGCCAAGGTTGTGGCCTTCGCGATCTTTTCGACCCGCCGAATGGGCGAGATCACACGCATACGATGGGAAGATTTGGATGAGCACCGGCAGGCGGTGAAGGTGCGGGACATGAAAAACCCCGGCCAGAAGATCGGCAACGATGTCTGGTGTTACTTGCCGAATGAGGCGTGGATCATCGTGCAGAGCATGCCCAGAGAGTGTCGCGAGATATTCCCGTACAACACGGACTCAATCGGCACAGCCTGGTCGAAGGCATGCAAGATGAAAGGGATAGAGGATCTGCACTTCCACGACTTGCGTCATGAAGGGGTGAGTCGGTTGTTCGAAATGGGCTGGGACATACTGAGGGTCTCAAGGGTATCTGGTCATCGTGATTGGAACTCGCTGCGGCGGTATACCCATTTACGTGGGCGAGGGGATGGGTATAAAGGCTGGAAGTGGCTCGATTAGATCATTAAGGCGTCGGTTAAACTCGGCGCCCGGGCTGAGTAGGCGGATGGGTAACAATGCTATCTCCATCAGCGCTTATTCCTGGTAGGCATCCGCTTTCGAACAACAAGCGAGAACGACTGGATCTTACTCAAGCGCGTCAGGCTCGCCACGCTCCTGAACTCGTCAACAGCCCTTGGCAGTCAGTTACAAACTGCCGCTGGCTATAACTGTGACCGATGGAGACAAAGGGCCTTTTCTACAGAGGCCGAATTTTTGCTGGCATTTGAAGCAGGCACGCCCGTTGGTTAGGTGGAGGGCTCAGAAGCAGCTGTCGCGCCTAGTGCTGGCTGCACCTTTTTTGCCATTACAGGCTTACTCGTCGAGAGGTCTAGCTTGTCGATGATCTTCATGAGGATTTCATGGGTGTTGATCGGGTAAGGGTCGTTGCCTACCTTTGAGAAATCCCGGCCACCGAAGATCCGCGTGGCGATGATCGCCTTGAGTTTGTGCTGTTCTTCGTCAGGCATGGACGCCAGGAACGGCGAGATGGCTTTCATGTCTAGCGACGTCTGTAAATGTTGGTACTGCTGTTCCCGGTGCTTTGCCGACTCACGTGCCAAGTAGGCAGCAGGCACACCTAGCAGGAACACAAGGCTAATCTTGCTCAGGAATCTATCCCACTCAAAAATCGCGCCAGTTGTTTCATAAAGCGCCCATCCTAGAATCGCCACGATCAATAGCATGCAGGCTAGTGCGCCGAGCCGTAGGTAGTCCGCAGCCTCTTTTTCGGACGCAGCGCTTCCCTCATAGTCGCCTGCAATCATCCGCGCTGCCGCCTGCCCTGTTACGCGGTTGATGTGTTCAGTTTTCTGGTCAATGTCTATAACTGCTGCAGCATACGCTGCGGTAATCTTCTCTATCTCACCGTCCGCTACCAGCTTTAGTTCAGCGAACTGGGATTTAAGCTCACTCGCTCTAAACTCGCTCTCTTTGAGCATGTGGCTGACTTGAGAGATATGAGCCTGCTGCTCGCGAAAAGCTTCATTGGGAGTTACTTGGAAGGACTCTAACCCGGTGCGTTCAGCACGTGACCGCACCATTTGCACAGAGGCTTGCGTAGCCAGCTGCATTAATCCGATGCCGAAATTCGATAAATCTTTCCCTAGGGATTGGAGCCTGTCATCAATATGGGTAGCGAACTCCGTAGCGCAAGCAACCGTGTCCATAGCGATTTGCTGAAAGAGAGGTAGCCTGTGCTCGTCTATCCGCACTTCGGGCGCATCCAACATCGTAAGGACGCTACGCTCAAGCTCGCTCAGGCGGTTGATGCCCTCGATGCTAACAGATTGATTGTCCAAACCCTCCCCGAGTCGTGAGAGCGTTGCCCTAATTTTCACAAGGTAGTCGTACATCGAGATCTGCAACGCGTCTTTGCTCATATTGGATGGCTTTGATAGAAGAGAAGTTGTCCCCAGTGCGTACGCCCGAGGTTCGCTAGGTAAGCACGCTACTCATTTGCCATCACCCTGTCTATTGTGCAGTTACTATGACCGCCAATGCATTGACAATGTCGTCAGGGCTGGCGCAGTCAGTGCCCAGGTGCCTTACGCGATGTTCAGCACCCGAAAAATATGCCTGCTCTGGGTCGTTAGTTGCCCTCGCCAAAGGCCGGTCCGGGTTGGTGGTCGACGATGTTGACGGCCACCGACACTTGGCCTGGCGAGGTGCAATCTTCCGGTTAGCCGGCGCGAAGCTTCTTGTTCAACTGCGCGCACTCCTTACGGGCGGCCTCCCGCTGCTGATCCAAGTATTGCGCCAGATCGGCAATATGAATGCCTCTCGCGCTTCTCTGGCTAGCTTCGAGCCTGGTGATCGGGATGTGGATCTGCCCGGCCAACACCTTGCGTTGAAACATATCGGGCGTGAGATGGGTGAAGTAATCGGTGCACACCTGCTCGATTGAGATGATGGCTTTGCCGTTGTATTGCGCCATCAGAACGAAGGCGGTGTTCATACTCGTCTCCGCATTGCTCGTTTTGCGGCCACGTTCGCCATCTTCGCCGCCCACTGGTCAACCTCCCGTTGTTGGCGTGTAAGACTGCTTTGCGTATGTCGGCGAGTAGACCTGCCTTTGCCGCAAACATCGTAGATAGCGGGCAGGTCAAGGCTGTTTGAGGTCATGGGCGGGCGGATGCGCTCATTCATGGCTTACCCCTTTGGCGCTGTTGCGTGCGATATCAATCAACTCTGCGGTGTTAATCGGTTTCAAGAGCTGCCCGCCGTTCTGTACGGCTTCCAATCGGGTGCGGTACAGCCCGGCTTGGCCGAGCCAAGCAGCGACGCGTTCCTCGGGGCATGACGTGGGGTGGTCGTTAGTGCTCATACGGCCTCCGCACCTGCGCTTGGTGCGCCAACGGGGGGGTTACGGAGGTGGGCGTGGATGCGCTTGGCCAGCCCCGAGAGCGCGTCGGCCAAGGTGCCTGCAAGATCTGCTTGGGTAAGCCTGAGCGCTTCGCCAATGCAGCGTACGGCGGTCGCATGGGCAACCGGCCGGAGGCCAGTGGGGACGGATGGTTGTTCCGTGGTCGCGGGCTTATCCAAGTGACCGGACGGGGCAACTACGCCGCCTGCAGCGAAGCGCTGTTCGGTGACAGCCGTTTGCTGAACACGCCGGAGCTCCTCGAGCATCCTGTATACGCCGCGTTGTCGGCGGGTTGGTTTTGGCAGAAAGAAGGGCTGAATAGCCTGGCTGACAAGGGTGACCTGCTCGCAATCACAAAGCGCATCAACGGCGGTACAGCGGCTTTGATGATCGCAAGGCGCTGTATGAGCGTGCACTTGAGGTGCTGCAATGAGCGCCTGGGGCGGTCGCCTGATTGCCCTGGCAACCCTGGTGCTCGTGTGTGCCCTTGGTGCCCGGGGAGCCTGGGTCTGGCAGGCCAACGTCTATGGGAAGCAGCTTGCCGAACAGGCCGACGACTATGGCAGGCAGTTGGCGAAGAATGACCGCGTTTACGGCCGAGAGCGGGAGGAGGCCGCTACAGCAGCACTCAACCAACTGGCAGAGCAGCAGGGGGTGCGCCGCGCCGCGTCCTGGAGGCTCGCCTGCAAGACCAAACCAAAATGCACTGGAAGGAAAGGAACGATGCTCAACAAGCTCAGGCTCGTCTGCGTGACCGGCTTGCTACCGCTGATCTACGGCTGTCAGTCCTTGTCGACGCCGGAACCTTTGCTGCCCAGGGTTGTGGCGGTGGGGTGCGAGAAGCCACCAGCTCCGGAAGAGTGGTACATGGAGCCTTTCCCGCCCAACTTGACGGAGCGCATGCTCAAAGAATTGTCGCCATCACCAACGACGGCGACCGGGCCCTGATAGCATTGAATGCATGCCAAGACTACGCCAGGACGATCTCAGCTCCCTAAGGCTAGGAACGCTCCGTAGGCGCGATAGGTCCCATATCCAAAAGAGCACAGGGATGTTGCGCCGAGGATTATTGAGACCATTTGCAAGAAAACGCCAGTGCGGTTTCGCCATTTGCGCTGTTCAGAATAAAGCACCTGGGTGAGGTATGTCAGGCCCGACGATATCGTTGATAGGAAAGCGCCGACTACAAATATAGTCAGTGGTACCGCAAACAGGGGAATGTTCAATCGGCTAACGTCTGCTAGCTTTCCAATGAAAGCTAGCAAGGCCACCGCGGCACCTCCGTTTAAGAGGACAATGGCTCGCAGGGCGTTCTGGCCTGTATGGACTACTGATTTGAACATCTCTAGGGCGGCCGAGAGATTATACTTCTCTTTCTCAACTTGGGTCTGGAGATATGCTTTGAGACGTTCAATTAAAATGCTTTCACTTTCCTCATTGGCACTATCGATGAATTTATCAAGGCCTGAGGTAAGGATCTCAATACTCACAGAGTCTTGGCCCTGCGCTGCGAAGCTTTCAATTTCAGCTCTAAGTTGCCTAGCGAATTCTTTAGCATTCATCAAAATTCCCCCATGCCTAATTAACAAATGAAAAGAGCGAGCCTAGTCGGATGCGCCAACATCCACCCAGGCTCGCTGAACCCGCAGACTGTTCCTGCAAGTCCAGTCGTGGCTCCTGCCTTTTGCGCAAAGCGCGGTGAGCCTATCACCTATTTACCCATACAGTAGAGACTTGCATACCTATGACTTCTCCAATTATTCCCTGGATGGGTGGGAAACGCCGCTTGGCCGACCGCTTGATCCCCCTCTTGGAGGTCGTGCGCCAGTTCAAATGGGCGCTCAGCTCTCGCCAGATCTTCGAGTGGCAGAAGATGACACGCCGTGAGATCCTAATTCCGCTTACCAATAGCCAATAGATCGGCAAGGAGAGTCCCAGTTGAGCAAGAAGGACGTACTTCCCAAAGCGACGAGTAGCTCTCGGGATGAAAACTCTGTGCTAAAAGCAATCGAGGCGATGAATAGGCCTTGGGCGGAAAGTCCTGCGCTGAAAGCGATCGAGGCGATGAACAGGAACTGGGCGGAAAGTCCTGCGCTGAAAGCGATCGAGGCGATGAATAGGCCTTGGGCGGAAAGTCCTGCGCTGAAAGCGATCGAGGCGATGAACAGGAACTGGGCGGAAAGCCCTGCGCTGAAAGCGATCGAGGCGATGAACAAGACCTGGGCGGAAAGCCCTGCGCTGGAAGCTATCGGGGCGATGAGCAGGACCTGGGCGGAAAGCCCTGCGCTGAAAGCGATCGAGGCGATGAACAGGGCCTGGGCGGAAAGCCCTGCGTTGAAAGCACTGGAGTCGGCTTCCAGCGCTTGGATAAGTAGTCCATCCTTCAAGGCAGCAGTCGTCGCGGCTCAAACTTTGGGAATCTCTCCGAATCTAGAGAGGCGTGCGAGGTCGAGCTTATCTCTAGAGAGATGGGGGGTTACAGGCGCAGTAACTGTTGACGCAGTTCTCGATGAGCTAGCAAATCGCGCCGCACCTCCTAAAGAGCAGTCTGCTGATCTACAGACCAGTGGTGACCAAAGTCTATCGGAAGTAGCGGAGCTTGGCCCGGTTAAACCGGCTCTAGTGACTGCCCCGAACCAAGCCCTCACAGGTGTGCCTACCTGGGCACTATTTTTTTGGTTGTACATCTTAACCCCACTAGTGTTAGTGGTCATTAACTGGGAAGGCGCACGTGGAAGTTTGGTCGACCTGAATGCTCGGCTCCCGCAAACTGAAGTGTTCGCGGAAATAAGAAATTTTGTCCGAACACATCTCGCCGGAAAGCCGGGCGATATACGGCTGGTCAAAGGCAAGAACGTGCGTCTCAGAGAAGGGCCGGGAACAAAGTTCGATGTGATACTGCTTTTGCCTCCTGGTGCACCTGTCGTTGTGTTAAGTAAAGAAGATAGGACCTGGCTTTACGTTTCATATGAATATCAGGGGTATGTGATAGATGGCTATGTTTCGACCAAATTTTTGAGAAAGGTGCGGAAGTGAGATGATAGCTGAATGCAAAAAAAAGGCGCCCAAGCTCCGATATGCCGGGGCTTGGGCGCCTTTTCTATCACCACTCCAGCAAAATTGGGTATTCAGGAAGCACTGGTCCAGTCAATCATGGGTGCAACGCTGAACCGGCGGGAGGGTTCAGCCACCGGAAAATATGGCAACGATCAAAGCAAGGAAAAAGGCCGATGGAACGGTCAGCTATACCGTCCAGATCGGCCTCAAGATAAAAGGTCTCCTAGTCTACCAAGAGTGTCAGGCGTTCGCCCGAACGCAAGTAACTCAAGCCAGGTACCAAGACAGGCGCAAGAGCTGTCCGAGGACTGGCTGAGGCTCTTTCAATCAATCCGCAGGTAATATCAATTCAGGACCCTGGTTGCGGACACTGCCTACATCCTTACGGACTGCATGCCACTTGAAATCACCTGCGGCTCGGCAACCGGTACGCACTATCTCTTCTGCGCGCTCCATTGATGTATCTGGCGAGATCCACTCACGAGCAACCTCGGGCGAGAGCACAAGAGGTTTGCGGTCGTGTATATCGACGAGACCTTGGTCAGCTGCAGCGGTGATGATCACGAAGCCGTCCCGTTCGTCTGGTTCAAGTGCTGAGTGAGCTTCGGCCAGCGCCGCGAAGAACAGCGGGGCTTCGTCCGTTGCCTGGATGTAGTAGGGTTGCTTGCGCTTTGGGTCCGCAGGATCAGCTATCCACTCGAACCAGCCATTCGCCGGTGCCAAGGCTCGGCCATTCGGCCAAAGTGATTTGAAAAACTTCCCCGTCACCACCGTTTCTGCCCGCGCATTGATCGGGTCAGGACGCTTCCCCTTCGCCCAAAACGGCGCCCATCCCCATTTCACTCGATCTACCCTCAACCCTTCTGGTACCGCTCGTATTATCTCCAATCGGGTGGATGGGGCGACGTTGTATCGATTGATCTGCTCGTGGTCATAGCCATTGATCACGACCAGGTCGAGGCTCAACTGCCGGAGGTAGTTGTCCATGGATTCGTAGATCGAGTAACGGCCGCACATATCTCACCTCGCTCGTTCGTCGGCTTCCACACGCCTGGCGTTGACGGGGGAACGATCTGACCGTTAACTGTACATATATACAGTTATTTATCTGGAATAACCCCTCATGACCATCACTTTCCTGGGAGTCCCGACCGGTGGCCCTGCATTGCTGCCCGTGTATTCGTTTCGAGTGCCCGCAGGCTTCCCCTCACCAGCGGCGGATCATCTGGAACGTCACATCTCACTCGATGAGCTATTCGAGCTACGGGCGCCCCATGTGTACCTGGTGCAAGTGGAGGGTGACAGCATGCAGGGCGCTGGCATTTTTTCCGGCGACCTTCTTATCGTAGACCGCAGCAAGGAAGCAGAGCATGGCGACATCGTGATCGCTGCGATCAACGCTGAGCCTGTCTGCAAACGCCTGCACAAGCGGGGTGGGGTGGTGATGCTTCTGTCCGAGAACCCCAGCTATCCACCCCGGTACGTGATGGAGGGCGATGACCTGGTCATCTGGGGTGTGGTTCGCTACAGCGTGCGCGATCATGCGCAGTGACCAGGTGTTTGCGCTGATCGATTGCAACTCGTTCTACGCGAGCTGCGAACGCGTGTTCCGGCCGGATCTGGCTAAGACACCTATCGTGGTACTGAGCAATAACGACGGCTGCGTGATCGCGCGCAGCTACGACGCCAAACCGTTCGTGAAGATGGGAGAACCGTACTTCCAATGCCGCGAGAGGCTGAAGCGGCACGGCGTGGTGGCGTTCTCCTCTAATTACGCGCTGTATGGCGACATGAGTGAGCGCGTAATGTCGATCATCGAATCGATGGTGCCTGCGGCTGAGGTCTATTCGATCGACGAATGCTTCGCCGATCTCACCGGCGTGCAGGGCAGCTTGAGCCAGTTCGGCCGCGACGTGCGGGCCAAGGTGCTGCAGCGTACCGGCATACCGGTCGGTGTCGGCATCGCCCGCACCAAGACCCTCGCGAAGCTCGCCAACCACACCGCAAAGCGGCTGCAGGCGCACACGGGCGGCGTGGTCGATATCACGACGGACTTCGAGCGTGACTGGGTGCTGCGTAATACCGAGATCAAGGAGGTGTGGGGTATTGGGCGGCGGATGACCGAGCACCTGAGGAGCATGGGGATTCAGAAAGCCATGGACCTGGCAAAGGCTGATCCGCGCATGTTGCGGGACAAGTTCAGCGTGGTGGTGGAGAAGACCGCGCGCGAGCTGGCTGGCGTTCCCTGCCTCGAACTGGACGAGGCAGCACCCCCGAAACAGGAGATCTGCTGCAGCAGGATGTTCGGCAAGCGACTGAGTGATCTTGCCCCGATCAAGCAGGCCGTGGCCACCTACACCGGCCGAGCAGCTGAAAAGCTGCGGGCGCAGGGCTCGGTATGCAAGCGCATGCGGGTGAGTATCCGTACTGGCATGTTCAACCCTGATGAGCTGCACCATGCGCAGGGAGCGCTTGTGGAGCTGCCTTACCCTACGAACGATACGCTGCTGCTCACCAGGGCGGCGACAAGCGCGGTGGAGCGTGTTTTCAGGGAGGGCTATCGTTACAGCAAGGCCGAAGTGCTGCTGCTCGATTTGCGGCAGCCAGGTGAATTCACGGATGATCTCTTCGTGATCACGCAGCCTGTGGCGAGCGACAGACTGATGTCGGTGGTGGACCAGATCAACGACCGATATGGGCGAGGGACAATGAGGTCGGGCAGTGTACCCAGGGCCCCCGATTGGGGTATGCGCCGCGAGCTGATGAGTAGGTCATATACCACGCAGATCGATCAATTGTGGCGAGTTCGGTAGCGGGGCATGGCGCAAAAAAAGGGGCAAACTGAGCGCTGTTCTATGCCCCTCCATGACTTTTGTTGGCCTCCCCCGCAAAGATAAAAAGCGCCCAAGCCCTTAGTACATAAGGGTTTGGGCGCTTTTTTACGTTAATACTCAAGCACAATCGGGGAGGTATGCTGTATGCGAGTGTAGGTGCCTTGATGAGATTTCACGTTTCGGTAAGGTTTGGTCTGTGTAAAGGTAATATGTCTTTTTCAGATAAAGGTCTCGGAGCACAGATTTCGAATTTGATCTTTTTTTGCTGAAACTCCGAAGTCGAGCCAGTGCGTGACGTTGTAATAGGTGGTTGGAGACCTCATGTGTTCCTCAAAAATCTCCTTGAGTGTTTTTCGCGGGAGGGTCTTGCAACACTTCAATGCGCAGTGTTTTCTTATGCCGCTATCTTCATCCTGCAATAGCGCTTTTAAACGCCCCAGTCCGAGGTTGACAAAGTCCTTGTCGGGCATTGAAGAAATAAGATGTTGGCGTATTTGTGCGGGACAGCTTATTTCAAGTATTTCAGCTGCTCGGTTTCGCGCAAGCTTCATTATGACTTTAACAGTTGTTTGCAGTGTTTTTTCTGTCATTACTTGGCCTAGGAGGCTTGTTGAGCTGCGGATGCGTTGTGATAAAGAAATAACTCGTGGGATATCTTGCCATTCACCAGCATGCCAGAAATATTGAATATCTTCATCAGTTGGTTTTATTGCTGTGTCTTCTAGTAATCGTCGGACTACAAAAAGGTCTACTTTGCTGTTGCTTTCTATTAGAAGAGTAAGCGTGGCGCGTTTAATGCGAGTGATCATGAATTCTTCAAGCGAGGCAAAGTTTTCCTTGGCAGTGCTGAGTTCGCGGTTGTAATGCCGGGCCCATGCTTGTATGCTCGATTCGTAGTGGGCTTTGAAACCGTCCTCAATCCTTGCCTCGATTTCCTTGCGAAGTCTGTTTTTGTTTCGGCGGTAATATTCAATGTAAGAGCTTATCACCAGGGGTGATTCGCGCTCTGCTCTACTTAATAGTTCATTGTCGCTTATGCTTTGCATCGCAAGGGGGCGATATTTGTCCCAGGCTTCAGTTTCTTCCTGGGTTGGCTTGTTTGTATCCGACATGAGTAATGCTTTAGCCTCATTTTCGCCAATCTTTACATTGTGGCTGTTGAGTGCTTCAAGTGCCAGTAGTCGAATTTTTACGTCTGGGTCTAGTCTCAGTTCGTCAGCTTTCTCAAGGCTAATGATCTTTCTGGTTACGGCAAGTTTAAGGGCCTTGCGTCTAATATTACTATTGCGATTTTCTATAGCCTGTTCTAGGCGAAGATTAGATATTGCGCCTGGGTTTTCGAATATATCGTCGACGAGTTTAGTGCTAAGTGCGGCGGGTTGCAGAGCTTGAGCGGACTCTATTGCGGCATCTGCTCCGTCACGAAGTTTGATAGATATGTAGGCTTCATTTGCTGGAGTAATGCTCTGTGATTCGTTCTCGTCGATTACAGCTTTTATTAGATCCAGGTCTTCTGTTTTACCGTATTTGGCCAAATATTTTAAGGCGGCGTTTCGGGTGGGAATTTTGGTCTTTGAGTTAAGCCAGTCGCTGAGGTAGTCTGCTCTTTTGAAGTGTTCGTCGCTTTTGATTTCTGTGCCTGTTAATGTCATCAGGTCGATAATTGAACTTTTTGTTACAGCTTCATTGTCAGGGAACATCCACGTTAGAAAGCTGAGGTCGATTGCTGGGTTAGTGGCTAGTGTAAGCCAATGCCAGAATGGCATGTTCTCATGGCCGAGATTTTTGGCGCCTGCAAGGATTAAGTGTAGAACTTCCGAAAATTCAAAATTGCACTCGGCCCGATATTTAAATAAAAGGTTGGCATCGTGAGCGCCAATGTAAGTGGTATCATTGGTGCTATCGCCGACTGAAGATGCTACCAGCCTAAATCGCGCTACCTCAAAAGGCTTTAGCTTGGGTTGCTCATCGTTCGTTACGGTCCTCGTAAGAAGATCTTTTATGAAATTTGCGCTTAAAGTCGGGAAAGGTCCATTCCCTGTCTTTGTGGGTTTGTCACTCTGTTCGGGGTTTTGCGCTTCAAGAGTGTCTGGCGTGGTAAACTCAATGTGTTCTAGTGCGTACTTGGTTATGCATCTGCGCACAAGCCTTTCTAGATCTTCTTTTCCCTTGAAGGTTTCGAACAGAATTTTTTTTTCGTCTATTATTTTCTTTCTGAATTTTATTACCTTTTGGAGATGCTCGCCTGGGTCGGTCAGCAGCTGTTGCTCTACCTCTTTAAAAAACAAGCTCATTAGAGGTTTTTTATCTTTTCTATGACTTTCTGATGCCACGTAAAACTCTTCTTCGAACCCTGAAGAGAACTTTCCTTCGGTATCGGGTGGTGTGCCCCACCTCTTCCAAATGAGGCCGATGAATACGTCGCAGCGCTCAAGCTCCTTGTTAATTAGTGCTTGAGGTCGGCCTATTTTTGATCCTGTATCTTCCCGGCCGACGAGTTCTATGAAGATGCTAAGCTTAGCACCAAACATCAGATTCAGATCATCAATGACGTTTTTTACAATTTTTCGCTCTTCGTCCAAGTCGCCAGGGGACGCAAGAAAAAAAACTGATGACTTTGCGATTTCCAGCCACGTTACAAGTCCTTTATGTCGGATGTAAAGAGAAGTTAATCACCTATGCAGAACCATTTCGACTGTGCGGAGTTAGCACTTGTATCTGCGAGTTTTCGGTTGGTAAGGAGTCTAGCTCTGTCGCTTGGGTGTCAAAAAGTTAAGATAGCAATTAGCTATGAGAGGGGCAATGTGGAGGCCTTGACGTTTTGTGAATGCCGAACAGCGGCCAACCCGCCTCGTCATCCAGCATTGCAAGATGGCTGGTCAAATTGAAGGGGTTGGGTGGTACAAAATTGGTACTTAACCGCTACACCAGTGCTGCGTGGTACGAGAATAAAGGCCTGTGAGATATATGCGCCCAATCCATCATCGGTGCAACGCTGAACCGGCGGGAGGGTTCAGGGCGCGTGGTTTGTGGGTTTGAGGCTTGTGAAGCAGTGCGTTCGTTCAACGTATTCAGTACCGATTACCAACAATTTTGTCGCGTTGTACCCTTCGCTCGGGGCGCTGTACCAACAAAACAGCGACAGGAGGCGTTCAAGGCGCCAGTTTACCAAGAGCACCACGTATTTGCCTGTATAGCCTTGCTTGCCGCGGCCCCGGTGGTCAGTCCGGTATGGAACCATTGCCTGCGAAACAACCTACGGCTTGGGTAGCTCCCAGCTGATTTTGCCGAACGTTCGCCTTAAGATAAGTTATTCGTCCCAACCAACCCGCGCCATGTCGAAACCCACAAACAGCCCACATCCGAAGGGAAGACTCATGCATCCATACGACATGCCCCAAGCCGAAGCGGAGAAGATTCACGTCGAAATCGCCAAACTGATGGCAGAGACTCGCAAGCTCAATGCCGAAGCAGGCAAATTGACCCGAGAAACTTTCTGGTACCCGATCGGCATCGCGACCGGTCTGGTGACAGCAGTGGCGGGCATCACCGCACTGACAATCAAGGTCTTTGCCTGAATCCCCAGCCCCGCAATCGCGGGGTTTCTTGCATCAAGGCCAATGGCCTGCACTTCATCAAATGGTCTACAAAGCTGGCGCCAGCGCCATCGATGGTCAAAGCTGCAGGTTCCCCTTGCATTGATAAAGGACTTCGCATGCCCATCCGACGCTCACCGATCGCCGCTGCCATCGCCTTGTCATTCCTGTCGTTTTCCGCCCTTGCCGCCAACCTGACTCCCGACGCTCTACTGAAAAAGGCCGAAGCCGAGCAGAAGGCCTATCTCGCCACCGTCAAGCAACTGGTCAATGTCGATACCGGAACTGGCCAGGCGCCGGGGCTGAAAACCGTCAGCGCCCTGCTGGTCGAGCGGCTCAAGGCGTTGGGTGCCGAGGTCAAGACCAGCCCTGCAAGCCCCTCGGCGGGCGACAATATCGTCGGCACCTTCAAGGGCACCGGCAGCAAGTCGTTCCTGCTGATGGTCCACTACGACACGGTGTTCCTGCCGGGCACCGCTGCCAAGCGGCCGTTCAAGGTCGAGGGCGAGCGTGCCTATGGGCCTGGCGTGGCCGATGCCAAAGGTGGTGTGGCGATGATCCTGCATTCGCTGAAGCTGCTGCAGGACGAGAAGTTCAAAGGCTTCGGCACCTTGACCGTACTGTTCAACCCGGATGAGGAAACCGGCTCCAGCGGCTCGAAGGCGATCATCGCGGAACTGGCGCGCAAGCATGACTACGTGTTCTCGTACGAGCCACCGGACAAGGATGCGGTGACGGTCGCGACCAATGGCATCAATGGCGTATTTCTCGAAGTGAAAGGCAAGTCTTCCCACGCAGGCTCCGCACCCGAGGCTGGGCGTAATGCCGCCATGGAGCTGGCCCACCAGATGCTGCAGTTGAAGGACCTCGGTGACCCGGCCAAAGGCACCACGGTCAACTGGACGATGGTCAAGGCAGGCGACAAGCGCAACATCATTCCCGCCAGCGCCACGGCCGAGGCGGACATGCGCTACTCGGACCTGAGCGAAAGCGACCGAGTGCTGGCCGACGCGCAACGCCTGGTGCAGAAAAAACTCATCGACGGCACCGAAGTGACGGTGCGCCTCGACAAGGGCCGCCCGCCGTTGGCGAAGAACGCCGGCTCCGAGCAGTTGGCGAAAACCGCCCAGACGCTCTACGCGAAGATCGATCGCAACATCGAGCCGATCGCCATGCGTTTCGGGACTGATGCGGGCTATGCCTACGTGCCCGGCAGCGAGAAGCCGGCAGTGCTTGAAACCATGGGCGTGGTTGGAGCGGGATTGCATGCCGATGACGAGTACATCGAGCTGTCGAGCATCGCGCCGAGGCTTTATCTGACAGTGGCATTGATCCAGCAATTGTCTGAGGCGGCGAAGTAAGCGCGCGTAGGATCAAGTGGTTATTGTCCTGCGATGACCAGCATGCCGGTTCCATTTGCCGAGGTGTCTGCTTCGTGGGCAAGTCGGGGCGCCGAACCGCCGCCCCTACAGGGGCGGGCAGTGGATTGCAGGCTTTGTGGCCGCGGCGGTTACTCAAGGCGACTGATTTCTGGCGACTTCCAGGTCGTTCATCAATGCTTTGGCCATGGCGCTCAGATACCTCAGGGCGACCATGGCCGCAGGCGTGATTGATTCATCACCCATTTCGCTCAGGTCGCGCACGCATCCCAGTAGTAGCGAGACTTCGTCGAAAGCCTGGCCGACGGGAATGCCGGGTTGCACGCGGAAAATCCCTAGCGCAGTGGCGATGCCGGGTGTGGTGCCTTCATTCATCAGCGAACCTCTTTCACATCCGCCTCAGTGCATGTTCGATCAAGGCGCGAGCCGTTTCTGCGGCGTGCGCTGCGTTGGCGAGCATGTTCAGGCCAGGAGTACCGGCCAGGGCCCGGCAGTGTTCGTCGAGGGTTTCGCTGACGCCGCGCAACAGTTCGCTGGCGTGAGCCAAGGCGTCGGGCGGAATGAGGTCGGAATGGATGGAGAAGTAGAGGTTGTTGACGAGTTTGAGGCGGGGTGGATCGGGGACGATCTTTTTCATGGCTAACTCCCATTAAGCAAAGTAGCCACCTTCATCATCCCTCTCACAGGACAAGGGTGGCAGCGGTGCGTGGGGTGAGAGACCGGCGAGAGTTAGCAAAAACCGGCCAGGCAGAAGCCTGCCCACGCACTGCTGCCATAGCAGTGCCGCCAACTCTTCAGTAAAGCCGGGCTCTCACCCCCGGTCGCCATAGGGACGACCCGGGGAAATTAGCCCTGATGCTTATCTTCAACAACAGAGAAACGGCTGCGTGCTGCGTAGGATAATTCCCAGGTGGCCTTAAGCTGAAGTATTGGCGGAGAGATTCGGAATTTTCTGAGGGTGTAGTGGAGGGTAGCGGCGGTTCGGCGGCCCGGTTTGTCCCGAGAACACGGGCGTAGCCCGTGCCAGGGAGCGCGGTGTCTTTTTCGCGGGCAAGCCCGCTCCCACAAGGTCCGCGCAGGTTTTGAGAACCCTGTATCGCGGGGCTGCAGGCGCGGGCAGCCTTGCCTCAGCCGTAGGCGAAGTTGTACTCCTCGTCGCGATCCTCCTTGGTAATCGGTCCGCCGGTGAGGTCGTACTTGTCCAGCACCGGCTTGAGTTCGCCGAAGAACTGGTCCTGCATCTTCTCGCGCTTGGCCACTTCGATGATCGGCAGCACGATCCCTGCCACCAGCCCGATCCCCGCCGTGGCCCAGCCCAACACGCCGGAGAAGGCACCGGCGATGGCGCCGACATCGGCCAGGCCAAACAGCCCCGCACCGCCTTCGATGATCGAGGTGATCGCTGCACCTGTACCCAGCGCGCCGGTGGTCAGCGAGAAGCCGGCCCCGACCTTGTCACCGGCGAAGGCGCTGTTGACGCCGCTGATCAGGCCCAGCACGCCGCCGATGAAGCTGCCCGCACCGCCGATGACCTTGCCTAGGTTGCCCAGGCGGTTGATACCGTCGGTGTTCTGCACCATGTTGCCGGTCGGGAACTCGCCGATCGGCGCGGGTTTGGATGGATCGACCGGGGTGGGTTTCCAGACCATGCCATAACCGGCTTCCTTGGCGTACTTGGTACCGCCCTCGATGATCAGGCCGGCGAACTGCATGCCTGCCGAAACCCGCGAGGCGTTGTCGGTCGGGCTGTTGCCACCGGTGGCGGAACGTGCGGCCAGCACACCACCGGCGAGCAGGGCGCTGCCGATGTGCAGCAGGCCTTGCTTGTAGGACTCGCTGACATTGAGCTTCAGACCGTCGATCGACTTGGGCAGGACGTCGCTGATCTTCTCGCCCTGGCGGTTGGTGTCCCACACCGAGCGCAGCATCGAGATCACATCCTGCGGGCGGATCGGCGCACCGCTGGAGTCCTTGAACATGTCTGGATCGTCGGCCATGGCCTTGTCGATGATGGCCTTGGCCTTGTTTTCATCGAAGTTGCCGTTGCCGTCGCCAAAGATATCCTTGAGCGTATTCTTGTCGGCACCGTCGATCAGCGAATCGGACACCGCCTGGTTGATGCGCTGGCCGACCTCGGAGGCCTCCTGCGGCGTCACCTTGTCGCCCAGGAACTCTTTGAACAGCGCGGCATTGGAGGCGTACTGGCCGATGACGGTCATCGGGTCGCCGCCCTTGGACAGGCCGTCCTCCAGGTCCTTGCCGTTGAGGGTGTGCTCGCGGAAATACTGCTCGATATCCCCGGACTTGCCCGACTTGTCGGCGATCGATGCCAGGTCGATGTTGCCGTCGCCGCCCAGGGCCAGGTCGGTCAGGGTGGCATCGGTGCCGGCCAGGGCCAGGGCGTCGGGCAGCGACAAGGGGTTGCCATTGGCGTCCTTGGTGGCCAGGGCGGTGTTGATGATGTTGCCGCTGTTGATCTGGCTGTCCTGGCTGTGCTGCAGCGCTTTCTTCATCGCCGGGTCGGCGTTGATGATGTCGCGCATGCCCGGGCCCTGGTTTGCTGCCATGTAGGCCTTGACGTCCGCGTCGTTGCCCAGCTTGGAGATGGCATCGTCCAGTTGCTTCATGACCTTGGACTTGGTCGGGTTGAGGTGGTACTGGCTGTCGGCGGTGATGCCGGCATACAGGTCGCCGTCGACCTTGTCGCTGGCCTGCAGGCGCGCACGTGCGTCAGTGATCTCCAGCATGGCCGCGGCCTTGGTCTTGCCGTCGTAGTTCTCGGGGTGCTCGAGCACGTCCTTGGTCAGCTTGGAGGTGTCCACGCCCGCCAGAGAGCCGCGAATCGAGGCGTTGCTGAGCATCATCAGCACGCCGTGGTCGTCCTTCGGCGCCTGGTTTTCCAGCCAGGCGCCGATGTTCTTCTGCTGGACGATGCCGTCGGAGGAGGCGGTCGCGGGGTGGTCGCCCGCCGAGTCCATCACGTGCCACATGCCTGGGTTGGACCAGTAACCGGCAGCGCCTGTCAGCTCGGGGCTCAGGCCGCTGTCGGACTTGATCGCGTTTAGGTTGTCGGTGGTCAGGCTACCGTTGTTGGCGCGCTGGTTGGCGCCTTCCATCTGCGGGCCGGCGCTGCTGACCAGCGAGATGTTGGCCATGACGATGGCTGCGGACTTGGCGTTTTCCTTGGCCAGGTCGGAGGCGCCCGGGTTTTTCGAGAGGAACTTCGAATAGGAAGAGGAGGCAGCCGACAGGTCCTTGTTCTGCTGGCTGATGAACTTGTCGACATCGGCGTGGGTGATGACGCCATCGCTCTTGCCCAGGCCGCCGCTGTCCAGGGCGTTCATCAGGCTCGGGCTGCCCGCCAGGTACTTGAGCGTGGCCTGCGCCTCGGGCGGCAGGTCGCTGGGTGGGTTGGCGAAGTCGATCTTGCGGTCGTGAAGGCCCCATTTGTCCCAGTTATCGCTGAGCATCTTGGATGCGGCGCGCGGACGCTCCAGGTCTTTTTCGGCCTGGGTGGGCTTGTCGCCGCCCTTGTTGCCGGTGATGGTGTCCCAGTCGCGCACACCGCTGGCGTACTTGGAGTTGTCGATCCAGCTGGTGTCGACCGCGCCGTCGACACCGAAGATGCCGTTGGACGCCTTGCTCATCGAGGCATAGAGATCCGGGCTGATGCCTTGGGAGACGATGATCTTCTCGCCGCTTTCGGTTTCGTAGCGAATCAGGCCGTGGCCCAGTTCCTCGGGCGTACCGATGGCCTTGATGCCATCGGCGGGCTCGTCGGCCCTGGCCAGGCGATAGCCTTCCTGCTCGCTCTTGTTGATCAGGGTGAGGGCTTCGCCGTCGGACTTCACCTGGTCGAACAGGGCATGGTTGGTCTCGTTGGCGACGATCACCTTGTCGCCGGACTGGGTTTCGTAGCGAATCAGGCCGGGGCCGACCTCGTCGGCAGGGCCGATGAACTTGTAGTCGTCCATGCCCGGTGGCACATCGCCGGCCTGGGCGATGCGATAGCCCTCGGCCTTGCTCTTGTTCAGGGCGTCCACGGCGTCGGTCTTGCTGGCCATGCCGTCGAACAGGTAGGGGGTCATCTGCTTGATGATGACGATGTCGCGGCCGTCGCGGGTCTTGAGGTCCAGGACGTTGTCGGAGAGCTTGGTGATCGAGGCGATGTTGGCCAGCGGGATGCCGGTGTTGCCGATATCGGCGAGGTTGGGATCGTTGAGGTGCTTGATGACTTCCGGGTCGTTAGTGGCCAGTGCGGCGGCGATTTCCGCTTCCTTCTTGTTGTCGACCGCGGCGGCGACGACGAAGCGTTTGTTGCCGGCCGGCGTGGGGTCTGGCGTGTCCTTGAAGTTGGAAAGCGAGCGGGTGACCGCAGTTTCGAAGCGGGCGAGGGGATTGTCCGAGGACGTTGTGCCAGGGGCGTCGGTGTTCGAGGTTTTCATGGGGCCGGACCTAGTGATACAGGAGGATTCCGACGATAAGGAGGCAATAAGTCATATTTGTTTCAAATTGTAAAATAAACGTGCGAAGCGTGAGTTCACTATCGTTTTCACGCGTTTGCTAAATGATGTGATTGCCGCGGCGGAAGTTGTGAATTTAGTTGCCTGTCAAGTGAAGTGTTGTTTGGTAAATCGCCATTGTTATCGGCAAGCTATTAACTAAGTGAAATGTTGTGAAATTACTCGTAACTATCTTTCCCGGATTGGCACTGCGCTTGTGGAGGTGAGCTTATGTGCAGTCTCGCATGCGTCGGTTTCAGGATGTGCCCTGTCGCTTGCGCGCTATCGTTTTCGGCCAACGGTGCCATTCTTATCAGGATGTCCGAGGACCGAGTGCGCACAGACGCACCGGCTTGGACGAGGAGGGCGACCGTGATCCTGTGACCGTGACAGGCCCGGAACGCCACAGCAGAACACCGCCGGACACCTGCCCGCACCTTCGGGCGGATCCGGGTTGCCGAGGTCCGCTGTATGCCTGAAGAGACGCTTGACCTGCCCTTGATCCAGCGTGTGCTGGACAACCACAAGGAGGTGCCCGGCGCGCTGTTGCCGATCCTCCACGCCATCCAGCAAGGCCTGGGCCATGTACCCGATGAAGCAGTCCCCGAGATCGCCCATGCGCTGAACCTCAGCCTCGCCGAGGTGCGTGGGGTGATCAGCTTCTACCATGATTTCCGCACTTCGCCCCCGGCACGCCATACCCTGCGCCTGTGCCGCGCCGAGTCGTGCCAGAGCCGCGGCGCCGAAGCCCTGGCCGCGCAGCTGCGCGAACAGCTTGGGCTGGACGACCATGGCACCACTGCAGATGGAGCGTTGAGTCTGCGCCCGGTGTACTGCCTCGGCGCTTGCGCCTGCTCGCCAGCGCTGGAGCTGGACGGGCAGGTGCATGCGCGGCTCACGCCCGAGCGTCTGCAGGCTTTGGTGAACAGCTGCAGGGTGGAGGCGGGCGCATGATCAAGCTGTGTATTTCCTGCGATTCGCTGGCTCGCGCAGTGGGCGCCGACCAGCTCGCCGAGGCGTTCGAACGTGAGGCCGCGAAGCGGCAACTGCCGCTGCAGATCCAGCGCACCAGCTCGCGTGGCCTGTATTGGCTCGAGCCATTGCTGGAGCTGGAAAGCGCCGAAGGGCGCCTGGGCTTCGGACCGGTCATGCCCGAAGACGTGCCGGGCCTTCTGGAGGCCCTGGACAAAGGGGCTGAGCATCCACTGGCATTGGGCCCTGTCGAACAGATCCCTTACCTGAAGACCCAGCAGCGCCTGCTGTTTGCCCGCGCAGGCATCACCCGGCCATGTTCGCTGGACGACTATCAAGCCCATGGGGGCTTCGAGGGCTTGCGCAAGGCTGCATTGATGGACGGCGATGCAGTGGTTGCCGCGGTTCTGGATTCCGGCCTGCGTGGCCGAGGCGGGGCTGCGTTTCCAGCGGGTATCAAATGGCGCACCGTGCGCCAGGCACCGGCCGGGCAGAAGTACATCGTCTGCAACGCCGACGAAGGCGACTCCGGCACCTTTGCCGACCGCATGCTGATGGAAGGCGATCCGTTCCTGCTGATCGAAGGCATGATCATCGCCGGCCTCGCGGTTGGCGCTAGCAAGGGCTATATCTATGTGCGCTCCGAATACCCGGACGCCATTCGAGTGCTCGACGAGGCCGTCATGCTGGCGCGCGAGGCCGGTTATCTGGACGTCACCGGCAGCGGCGTGGCCTTCGAGCTCGAAGTGCGTGTGGGGGCTGGTGCTTATATTTGCGGCGAGGAAACGGCGCTGCTGGAGTCGATCGAAGGCAAGCGCGGCATCGTGCGCGCCAAGCCGCCGCTGCCGGCGCTCGAGGGCCTGTTCGGCCAGCCGACGCTGGTGCATAACGTCCTGACCTTGGCTTCTGTGCCGATCATCCTGGCAAGAGGTGCAGCGTTCTATCGCGACTTTGGCATGGGCCGTTCGCTGGGCACGTTGCCGTTCCAACTGGCGGGCAACGTGCGCCAGGGCGGGTTGGTCGAGCGTGCCTTTGGCCTGACCCTGCGTGAGCTGGTCGAGGGGTATGGCGGGGGTACCGCCAGTGGTCGTCCGCTGAAAGCTGCGCAGGTCGGTGGCCCGCTGGGTGCCTGGGTGCCGCCGTCGCAGTTCGATACGCCGCTGGACTACGAGGCCTTCGCTGCCATCGGCGCGATGATCGGCCATGGTGGTGTGGTAGTCGCCGACGACACGCTTAACATGGCCGGCATGGCGCGTTTCGCCCTGCAGTTCTGCGCCGAGGAATCCTGCGGCAAGTGCACGCCCTGCCGCATCGGGTCGACCCGCGGCATGGAGGTGGTGGATCGCCTGATCGCCAGCAGCGACCCTGCTGCGCGCGAAGACCAGGCGCACCTGCTGCGCGATTTGTGCGACACGATGCAGTACGGCTCGCTGTGCGCCATGGGCGGGATGACCGCTTACCCGGTGGCCAGCGCCCTCAAGCACTTCCCCGCCGATTTCGGTCTGGCCAGCTCGGAGGCCGCACAATGATCCACTATTTCGACCCCGCCAACAGCGACATCGACCTGGGCACGCCTGCCCGCGACAGTGAGCTGCAGGTCAGCCTGAACATCGACGGCCGTGCGATCAGCGTCCCCGCAGGCACCTCGGTGATGCGCGCCGCCGCGCTGCTGGGCACCAGCATCCCCAAGCTGTGCGCCACCGACAGCCTCGAAGCCTTCGGCTCGTGCCGCATGTGCATGGTCGAGATCGACGGTATGCGTGGTTATCCGGCTTCATGCACCACGCCGGTCAGCGAAGGCATGGTGGTGCGCACCCAGACGCCGCGCCTGGCCGGCCTGCGGCGCAATGTCATGGAGCTGTACATCTCCGATCACCCGCTGGACTGCCTGACCTGCTCGGCCAATGGCAACTGCGAGTTGCAAACGGTCGCCGGCCAGGTGGGCCTGCGCGAGGTGCGCTATGGCTATGACGGCGCCAACCATCTTGACGAGGCCAAGGACGTCTCCAACCCGTACTTCGACTACGAGCCCAGCAAGTGCATCGTCTGCAGCCGCTGTGTGCGTGCCTGCGAAGACATTCAGGGCACCTTCGCCCTGACCATCAGTGGTCGAGGCTTCGAGTCGCGGGTGGCAGCGGCCGGTGGCGAGAATTTCCTCGCCTCCGAGTGCGTGTCGTGCGGCGCCTGCGTGCAGGCCTGCCCGACAGCGACCCTGACTGAGAAGAGTTTGGTCCAGCTCGGCCAGCCGGAGCGTGCGGTGATCACCACCTGCGCCTATTGCGGGGTGGGCTGCTCGTTCCGCGCCGAGATGAAGGGCGATCAACTGGTGCGCATGGTCCCGGACAAGAACGGCGGCGCCAACCACGGTCACGCCTGCGTCAAGGGGCGCTTCGCCTGGGGCTACGCCACCCACCCGGATCGCATCACCACGCCGATGATCCGCAAGCGCCTTGAAGACCCATGGCAGGAAGTCAGTTGGGATGAGGCGCTGGCCTATGCCGCCAGTGAGTTCCGACGCATCCAGCTCAAGTACGGACGCGACTCGATCGGCGGTATCACCTCCAGCCGTTGCACCAACGAAGAAGCCTATCTGGTGCAGAAGCTGGTGCGTGCCGCCTTCGGCAACAACAACGTCGACACCTGCGCGCGGGTCTGCCATTCGCCGACCGGTTATGGCCTGAAGCAGACCCTGGGCGAATCGGCCGGCACCCAGAGCTTCGACTCGGTCATGCAGGCCGACGTGATCCTGGTGATCGGCGCCAACCCGACCGACGCTCACCCGGTGTTCGGCTCGCAGCTCAAGCGCCGCCTGCGCCAGGGCGCGCGGCTGATCGTCATCGACCCGCGCCGCATCGACCTGGTCGACTCGCCTCACGCCCGCGCCGAGCTGCACCTGCAGCTGCGTCCGGGCACCAACGTCGCCATGCTCAATGCCTTGGCCCATGTGATCGTCGATGAAGGGCTGCTCGACCAGGCCTTCATCGACGCGCGCTGCGAGAGTGCCGAGTTCACGCGTTGGCGTGAGTTCGTCAGCCTGGCCGAGAACTCACCCGAGGCGCTTGGGCCGATCTGCGGCGTGCCTGCCGAGCAGATCCGCGAGGCGGCACGGTTGTACGCGGGCGCTGGCAATGCGGCGATCTACTATGGCCTGGGCGTCACCGAACACAGCCAGGGCAGCACGGCGGTGATGGGCATCGCCAACCTGGCCATGGCAACCGGCAACATCGGTCGCGAAGGCGTGGGCGTCAATCCGTTGCGTGGTCAGAACAACGTCCAGGGCTCGTGCGACATGGGCTCCTTCCCCCACGAATTGCCGGGCTACCGGCATATCTCCAACGAGACCGTGCGCAGTGAATTCGAGCAGGCCTGGGGCGTTACCTTGCAGCCTGATCCTGGTCTGCGCATTCCCAACATGTTCGAGGCCGCGCTCGATGGCAGCTTCAAGGCGCTGTACTGCCAGGGCGAGGATATCGCCCAGAGTGACCCGAACACCCAGCACGTCACTGCGGCACTGATGGCCATGGAGTGCGTGGTGGTGCAGGACATCTTCCTCAACGAAACCGCCAAGTTCGCCCATGTGTTCCTGCCGGGCAGCTCGTTCCTGGAAAAGGACGGTACCTTCACCAACGCCGAACGCCGCATCTCGCGGGTGCGCAAGGTGATGGAGCCGCTGGCCGGCAAGGCCGACTGGGAGGCGACCGTGGCCCTGGCCAATGCCTTGGGCTACCGCATGGACTACCGGCATCCGTCCGAGATCATGGACGAGATCGCCCGCCTGACGCCGAGCTTCCACCGCGTCAGCTACGCGGAGATCGACCGCCATGGCAGCCTGCAATGGCCGTGCAACGAAGCCGCGCCCGACGGCACCCCGACCATGCACATCGACCAGTTCGTGCGCGGCAAGGGGCGATTCATGCTCACCGGTTATGTACCCACCGACGAGAAGGTCAATGCCCGTTATCCGTTGTTGCTGACCACCGGCCGCATCCTCAGCCAATACAACGTCGGCGCCCAGACCCGTCGCACCCACAACGTTGCCTGGCACGATGAGGATCGCCTGGAGATCCACGCCAGCGATGCCGAAAGCCGCGGCATCCGCGACGGCGACTGGGTTGGCGTGGGCAGCCGTGCGGGGCAGAGCGTATTGCGTGCGCGGGTCAGTGCGCGGGTGGCGCCGGGCGTGGTGTACACCACCTTCCACTTCCCCGAGTCCGGTGCCAACGTGATCACCACCGACAACTCCGACTGGGCCACCAACTGCCCCGAGTACAAAGTCACGGCGGTTGAGGTGGTGCGGGTGTTCCAGCCCTCTGAATGGCAGAAGCGCTATCAGCATTTCAGTGACGAACAGCAGCGCTTGCTCAAGGAGCGACGCCAGGTCGAAGGACAGGAAAAAGCCGAGGTCCGCCGATGAGCAGTGACAACCTGGTCAAGATGGCCAACCAGATCGCCCACTACTTCGACAGCGAGCCGGACCGGGCGCTGGCGGTGCAGGGGGTGAGGCAGCACTTGCAGAGTTTCTGGACCCCAGCGATGCGCCGGCAGTTGAGCGAATGGAGCGAGGCCCATGCGGGGGAGGGGCTCGATTCGAAGGTGCGGGAGGCGTTGGGATAGTGATCGGGCCTCGGCATGACCCATGCCGAGGCCGCGCAGGCATTAGCCGTTTTCGCTATAATCGAACTTCCATCACCCCGTGAGAGGCGTTGAACGGTGAAAGGCATCAGCTTGGAAACCAAAAAAGCAGCTTGGGAAAAGACTCGCCGCTCGAACTACGCAGCCAGTCTGCGCCTTGAGGGTTTTGATGTCACGCCTGACTCCGCCGAGCGTAAGCTCCCGTCCAAGGAAGAGTTGTTGCGTCACTACCGCAAGCAGGTTTGATCCTTGGACAAGTACGGTGTCGGACAGGACGCCTACTGTTATCCCGGTACGGTCGTCCTGTGCAATCTACTTGATCTTCGTGATGAGTCAGCGCTTGCCAGGGCCGAGCGGGACTTTTCCGAGCTCGCCGCCAGCCAGCTCCCATTCGAGCTTCCTCCTTACGATCTTCCCTATCTCCAGAGGCTTCATCGCGCGCTTTTTCAGGATATTTATGCGTGGGCTGGAGAAATCCGCACGCTCGATATTTCCAAAGGCCACACGCGTTTCTGCAATATGAGTCGCATTGAAGCCGAAGCTTCAAAAGTATTCAGCAGCCTTGCACGGCAAAGCTGGTATGAGGGCTATTCGCGTGCGGATCTGATCCGCGCCGTGGCAGAAAGCTTTGGCGATTTGAACATGGTCCATCCCTTTCGCGAGGGAAATGGGCGAGCTCAGCGGATTCTTTACGAACACGTGATCTTGAACGCGGGTTTTGAAATCGACTGGTGGTCGGTCGATCCTGATGAGTGGGTGGCTGCGAACATAGCGGCAGTTGTTTGCGATTATTCGCCGCTGGAAGCGGTTTTCGACAAGTGCATCGGGCGGACCATCATCGGCTTGTCGCCTGTTTAGCGTTCATGGCACGCCCAACATGAAACCTCCGTCATCTTCGCCAGCCCCGGCCGGTGCTAGGCTCGAGTAAATACTCGCCACGGAAACCCCACCATGGAAATGAACTGGCACCAGGCCCTGCAAGAGAGCCTGAGCTGGCTTGCAGTCGCTTCATTGATCACCCTTGTCGGCTTCACCGCCGCCGCTTTCCTGGCGGTGCGCTTTACTCGCTGGGGCCAGCAGTTCTGGCAACTGGCAGGCGATTACTTCAGCTTCAGGCGCAGTTGGCGTCCGCTGTTGGTGTTTGCCCTGCTGCTGTTCCTGGCGCTGTTCTCGGTGCGCATGAACGTGCTGTTCTCGTTCTGGTACAACGGTTTCTATAGCGCCCTGCAGGGCCTGGACCAGACCGCGTTCTGGTACCTGCTCGGGGTGTTCGCGGTACTGGCGACCATTCATGTGCTGCGTTCTCTGTTCAACTACTACGTCACCCAGTCGTTCAACATCCATTGGCGGGTTTGGCTGACCGAGCGCCTGACCGCCGACTGGATGCATGGCGATGCCTACTACCGCGGGCAGTTCCTCGAAGAGCCGGTGGACAACCCGGACCAACGTATCGAACTGGACGTCAACGCCTTCGTTACCGGCTCGGTGTCGCTGGCCCTCGGGGCAGTGAGTGCGTTGGTCTCGCTGGTTGCCTTCACCGGCATTCTCTGGGGGCTGTCGGCGCCGCTGACAGTGGCTGGAGTCGAGGTGCCGCGGGCGATGGTGTTTGCGGTGTACGTCTATGTGCTCATCGCCACCTGGATCGCTTTCCGCCTCGGGCGGCCGTTGATTCGCCTGAACTTCCTCAACGAAAAGCTCACGGCGAACTTTCGCTACGCACTGATGCGCTTGCGCGAGAATGCCGAGAACATTGCCTTCTACCAGGGCGCGCAGGTCGAGCGGGGCACGTTGCTCGGGCGTTTCTTCGCCTTGATCGGCAATGTCTGGGCACTGGTCTGGCGGAGCCTGAAGTTCAACGGTTTCAACCTGGGTGTCAGCCAGGTGGCGGTGGTGTTCCCGTTCATCCTGCAGGCGCCGCGCTTTTTCAGCGGAGCGATCAAGCTGGGTGATGTGATGCAGACGTCGCAGGCGTTCGGGCAGGTGCAGGATTCGTTATCGTTTTTCCGGGAGTCCTACGACACCTTTGCCAGCTACCGCGCGACCCTCGATCGTCTCACCGGTTTTCTCGATGCCAACCACCAGGCCAGCGAGCTGCCGCACGTGGCAACCCGCGAGCTGCCGCGGGCCCTGGATATCGCGGGTTTGCAGGTGCTGCGCCCGGATGGCCATCGGTTGATTGCCGACCTGAGCCTGAACCTGCAGGCCGGGCAGGCATTGCTGATCAAGGGGCCTTCGGGCAGCGGCAAGACCACGCTGCTTCGAGCCCTGGCGGGATTGTGGCCTTATGCAGAAGGGGCGGTCGCGAGGCCTTTGGGGGAGCAGGCGCTGTTCCTGTCGCAGCGGCCTTACCTGCCGTTGGGGGATCTGCGCACCGCCATCGCCTACCCGGCCCAGGTCGGCCAGGAGCAGGATGCACGGATGCAGCAGGCATTGCGGCAAGTGAACCTGGCGCATCTGGCCGAGCGCCTGGAGGAAAGCCGCGACTGGACGCGCATCCTGTCGATCGGCGAGCAGCAGCGCCTGGCGTTTGCCCGGGTGCTGTTCAACCAGCCGCATGTGGTGTTTCTCGATGAGTCCACTTCGGCGATGGATGAAGGTTTGGAACATGCCTTGTATTCGCTGCTACGCAACGAAATGCCGGAAACCTTGCTGGTGAGTGTCGGGCACCGCAGCACGCTGGCTGGCTTTCACAGCCACCGGCTGGAGGTCGATGGCAAGGGTGGTTGGGCGTTGTTCGAGCAGGACGCGGTGGTGCTGTCCTGAGTATCGGCAGCAGATGAAAAAGCCCCCTGACATCGCTGCCAGGGGGCTTTTTTACATGCGGCGCGGGCCTTACATGTTGGGGTAGTTAGGGCCGCCGGCACCTTCTGGGGTGACCCAGGTGATGTTCTGCGACGGATCCTTGATGTCGCAGGTCTTGCAGTGCACGCAGTTCTGCGCGTTGATCTGGAAGCGCTTGCTGCCGTCTTCCTGGGTGACCACTTCGTAGACCCCGGCCGGGCAGTAACGCTGGGCCGGCTCGTCGTACAGTGGCAGGTTGGTGGCGATCGGCACGTTCGGATCGGTCAGCTTCAGGTGGCAGGGTTGTTCCTCTTCATGGTTGGTGCTGGAGAGGAACACCGAGCTGAGCTTGTCGAAGCTGAGCTTGCCGTCGGGCTTTGGGTAGTCGATCTTTTTCGCGTCGGCAGCCAGCTTCATGCAGGCGTAGTCGGGCTTGGTGTCGTGCAGGGTGAACGGCAGCTTGCCGCCGAACCAGTTCTGGTCGACATAGTTGAACGCAGCGCCGAACAGTGGCCCGAACTTGTGCATGGCCGGGCCGAAGTTGCGGCTGGCGTACAGCTCTTCATACAGCCAGCTGGCCTTGAACGCCTCGACGTAGCTGTTGAGGGCGTCGCCACCTTCGCTGCCGGCGAACAGGGCATCGGCCACTGCATCGGCGGCCAGCATGCCGGACTTCATCGCCGTGTGGCTGCCCTTGATCTTGGCGAAGTTCAGGGTGCCCAGGTCGCAGCCGATCAGCGCGCCGCCGTTGAACACCATCTTCGGCAGCGAGTTCAGGCCGCCCTTGCAGATGGCGCGGGCGCCGTAGCTGATGCGCTTGCCGCCTTCCAGGTACTGGCTGATCACCGGGTGGTGCTTCAGGCGCTGGAACTCGTCGAACGGCGACAGGTAGGGATTGGCGTAGGACAGGTCGACGATCAAGCCAACTACTACCTGGTTGTTCTCCAGGTGGTAGAGGAACGAGCCGCCGGTGTTCTCGGCGCTCACCACATCCAGCGGCCAGCCGGCGGTGTGCACGACCAGGCCTTGCTCGTGCTTGCTCGGGTCGATCTCCCAGATTTCCTTGATGCCGATGCCGTAGTGCTGCACGTCGGCTTCGCTGTCCAGGTCGAAGCGCTTGATCAGCTGCTTGCCGATGTGGCCGCGGCAACCTTCGGCGAACAGGGTGTACTTGGCGCGCAGCTCCATGCCGGGGGTGTACAGGCCGTCCTTGGGCTGACCTTCGCGGTCGACACCCAGGTCGCCGGTGACGATGCCACGGACTACGCCGTTCTCGTCGAACAGCGCTTCCTGGGCGGCGAAGCCCGGGTAGATTTCCACGCCCAGGTTCTCGGCCTGCTGGGCCAGCCAGCGGCACAGGTTACCCAGCGAGATGATGTAGTTGCCCTGGTTGTGCATGGTCTTGGGCACGAACAGGTCCGGCACCTTGACCGAACTGCCCTGGTCCTTGAGCACATAGATGTCGTCGCGCTTGACCTCGGTGTTCAGCGGGGCGCCGAGTTCTTTCCAATCGGGGAACAGTTCGTTCAGCGCGCGGGGTTCGAAGACCGCGCCGGAGAGGATGTGGGCGCCGACCTCGGAGCCTTTCTCGACCACGCAGACGCTGATCTCGTTACCGGCTTCGGCGGCCTTCTGCTTCAGGCGGCAGGCGGCAGACAGGCCCGCCGGGCCTGCGCCGACGATGACCACGTCGAATTCCATGTATTCGCGTTCCACAGGTTCTCTCCTACTCAAGGCTCATCGCGTTGCTTGTCTTATGGGTGTCGGATGCCCGCTCACGGTCGGGGCAGCTGTAGCCGTGCCGGTGGCGGACTACACCGTTTTGTCTTGGCCGCGCATTATATCTACACCACTTGGCGGGTCCAATACAAACGTTTGTTTGAATTTGCCGCAGCCCAGTAAAATCACAGGAGGGCGGCTGGAGGCTGGCCAATTTGCCGTATTGACCGGATTGGGTGTTACGGTCAAGATACGAGCGGTTTTACGCTCGCCGTAGGCTGACCGTCGGGCGCAGGTGCACCTCTAAAAACCAGGCGTAGAGCAGGGAATACAGGCCGAAACCCTTTTTGTAGTGGAGTCTACACGCCACGACAGGAAATGACCCGCGGGTTTTGCCCCGCCAGTTCGCACAGGACTGATCGGTCATGGCAAATTCGCTCGACCCGGAACGTTTTCAGAGGTGTCCTTGTACCCACGCGCATTCGCCGGGCACGCCCCAGGCGACATTCTTTTCACCGGAGAGTAACGAGGAATCCATGAAGGTTCTTGTAGCTGTCAAACGAGTGGTCGACTACAACGTCAAGGTTCGCGTCAAGGCGGACAACTCCGGCGTCGACCTTGCAAACGTCAAGATGTCCATGAACCCCTTCTGCGAAATCGCCGTGGAAGAAGCCGTACGCCTGAAAGAGAAGGGCGTTGCGACCGAGATCGTCGCCGTTGCCGTCGGCCCGACCGCCGCCCAGGAGCAACTGCGTACCGCCCTGGCACTGGGTGCCGATCGTGCCATCCTGGTCGAGACCAGCGAGGAGCTTAACTCCCTGGCCGTGGCCAAGGCGCTGAAGGCCATCGTCGATAAAGAGCAGCCGCAGCTGGTCATCCTCGGCAAGCAGGCCATCGACAGTGACAACAACCAGACCGGCCAGATGCTGGCTGCGCTGACCGGCTACGCCCAGGGTACCTTCGCCTCCAAGGTCGAAGTGGCTGGCGACAAGCTGAACGTCACCCGTGAGATCGATGGCGGCCTGCAGACCGTCGCGCTGAACCTGCCGGCGATCGTCACCACCGACCTGCGTCTGAACGAGCCGCGCTATGCGTCGCTGCCGAACATCATGAAGGCCAAGAAGAAGCCGCTGGAGACCGTGACTCCAGATGCGCTGGGCGTATCCACCGCCTCCACCACCAAGACCATCAAAGTCGAAGCGCCTGCTGCACGCAGCGCCGGTATCAAGGTCAAGTCGGTGGCCGAACTGGTCGAGAAGCTGAAGAACGAAGCGAAGGTAATCTAAATGACTATCCTGGTTGTCGCTGAACACGAGAACGGTGCCGTAGCCCCGGCCACCCTGAACACTGTCGCTGCTGCCGCCAAGATCGGTGGCGACGTCCACGTGCTGGTCGCAGGCCAGAACGTCGGCGGCGTAGCCGAGGCTGCGGCCAAGATCGCTGGCGTTGCCAAGGTGCTGGTCGCTGACAATGCGGCCTATGCGCACGCCCTGCCGGAAAACGTCGCGCCACTGATCGTCGAGCTGGCCAAGGGCTACAGCCACGTGCTGGCCCCGGCCACCACCAACGGCAAGAACATCCTGCCGCGCGTCGCCGCGCTGCTGGACGTCGACCAGATCTCCGAGATCGTCTCGGTCGAATCCGCCGACACCTTCAAGCGTCCGATCTATGCCGGTAACGCCATTGCCACCGTGCAATCGAGTGCTGCGGTCAAGGTCATCACCGTGCGCACCACCGGCTTCGACGCCGTGGCCGCCGAAGGTGGTTCGGCTGCGGTGGAAGCCGTTGCTGCCGCCCACGACGCCGGGAAGTCGGCCTTCGTCAACGAAGAGTTGGCCAAGTCCGACCGTCCCGAGCTGACCGCTGCCAAGATCGTCGTCTCCGGCGGCCGTGGCATGGGCAACGGTGACAACTTCAAGCACCTGTACGCCCTGGCCGACAAGCTCGGCGCCGCTGTCGGCGCTTCGCGCGCTGCGGTCGACGCAGGCTTCGTGCCGAACGACATGCAGGTCGGCCAGACCGGCAAGATCGTCGCACCGCAGCTGTACATCGCCGTCGGTATCTCCGGCGCGATCCAGCACCTGGCGGGCATGAAGGACTCCAAGGTGATCGTCGCGATCAACAAGGACGAAGAAGCCCCGATCTTCCAGGTGGCCGACTACGGCCTGGTTGCCGACCTCTTCGAGGCGGTGCCGGAGCTGGAAAAGCTGGTCTGATCCGAGCGCTTCACTTATAAAGAAGCCCGACCCTCGTGACAGGGGTCGGGCTTTTTTTTGCATGGCTGGCAAGGAGTAAGGTAATGGCGTTTGGCAGAACGGGTCGCTTGCTGACCTGCATGGTGGCCTTGTTATCCTCGCAGGCGATGGCCGCCGGCAAGTGTGAAAAGCTGGTGGCCACTGGCAGCCCGGATGCACCGCCGTACTCCTGGCAGGACCCGCAAGACCCGCGGCACCTGATCGGTGCCAATGTCGACCTGTTGCGCCAGGTGGCGGGCGAGTTGGGGGTGAGGGTCGAGGTGCTGCATGCCGGGCGCCGCGAGCAGGCGCTGGAGGAGGTGCGCAGCGGGCGCATGGACCTGTTGCTGGACACGCCGATGCAAATCGGTCAGTTGACCGCGCTGGACTACATCCATCCCCCCTTGCAGCTCAACGAATACCTGGTCTGGACTCGCCATGATTCGGCATTGGATTTCGACGGTCCGGCGGATCTGGCCCGCTATCAGGGCAGCCTTTCGGAGAAGGCCCGGCTGACCCCGGCGTTCGAGGCGTTCGCCAAGTCCCAGCTCAAGCTGGTGCCTGCGCAGAATCTCACCCAGGCCTTCCAGAAGCTGGTGCTGGGGCAGGTCGACTACGTATTGGCGGGGCGCTATTCGGGGATGGCCATGACCCAAAGCCTGGGCATGAGCAACGACCTCGTCGCACGCGGCCTGCCGGTGGATCGTCCGGGGCTGTACCTGGCGGTGTCACACAATTCGGCCTGTAACGATGCCTGGCTGCGTGGGCAACTGGCGAAAAAGCTGACAGAATTGCCGATCTCTGGCGCCTCCGAGGCGGTGCTGCAGCGGAATGTGGAGCGCTGGAAAGCGCAGATGCAGATGACCGGGGACGCCCCCAAACAGTAGGAAGAATGCGTGAGAATCCAACCACTGATCCTGGTCCTGGCTGTTGCAGCCCTGGCCGGTTGTGCCAACGATCCGGCTCCTCATGAGCAGATGCGCCTGTCCGAGCAGGCGCTGGAGCAGGCCAAGGCTGTCGGCGCGACCGAGCAGGTCGAGGCGTTCAAGCTGGCCGAAGACAAGTTCGCCCGAGCCAAGACCAACATGGTCAGCGAAGACTTTCGTGATGCGCGCATGCGCGCTGAGCAGGCCGAGCTGGATGCACGCCTGGCCGAGGCTCAGGTGTTGACCCAGAAAAGTGAAGAACAGTTGAAGGTGACCGAGTCGCGTATCAAGCGCCTGCGCAAGCAGCTGGAGGTGCAGCCATGAGCCGAACATTCAAGCCCGGTGCTGCCCTGGTCGTGCTGGCGTTGGCTGCCGGTCTGCCGGGTTGCGCGAGCCAGCGCAGCGAGTCGGCGTTGGACGATGCCACGGCTGCGTTCCAGAAGGTCAAGGACAACTCCGACGTGCTGCGCAGTGCACCGCGCGATGTGATCCGTGCCGGTGAGTCGCTGGCGCGTGCAGAGCGTCTGGCCAGTTATGTCGGCAGCGGCACCGATGTACGTCACTATGCCTACCTCAGCCAGCGCTACAGCGAGATCGCCCGCGAGCACGCCAATCTGGCACTGAACCAGGAGCGCCTGGCCAAGCTCGATCTGGAGCGCCAGCGTCTGCAACTGGCGCTGCGTGAGGCGAAGCTGGCCAGCGTGCAGCAGCAGGGCAAGTGGGTCGAATCGCAGATCGCCGCCCTGGCATCGGAGCAGGCCGATCGCGGCCTTGTGATGACGCTGGGGGACGTGCTGTTCGACACCGGCGAGGCGGAGCTCAAGAACTCCGCCAGTCGCACGGTGCTCAAGCTGGTGCAGTTCCTGCAGCTCAACCCGCGCCGCGTGGTGCGGATCGAGGGCTACACCGACAGCACCGGGGCGTCCGAAGACAACCTGAAGCTGTCCCGTGACCGTGCGCAGTCGGTGGCGGACATGCTGGTCGACCTGGGCATCGATGAAAAGCGGATCGAGGTCGAGGGGTATGGCGATCAGTACCCGGTCGAGGTCAACGCCTCGGAGCGGGGCAGGGCGCAGAACCGCCGTGTGGAGATCGTGTTCTCCGATGAGAAGGGCAAGCTCGCGCCGCCGCGCTGAGTGCTGTTCGGGTGTTGCCTGGCACCCGCGCTGACGGTTCGTCTGTTCGCCGCTGTCAAGCAAGTGTAATGTCGACTATTCTCGGAACTGTCCCAGTACACTTTGCAACTGTTACGGTATTCTGTCTCGACTGTGAGTCGTACAAGAACAACGAACCCGTCCGCGCTTCGAGAATCACCATGACCAACCTGCTGTTGTACCAGCGCATTGCCCAGCAACTGGCCGATGACATCCGTCGCGGTGTCTACCAGCCAGGCGAGCGCGTGCCTTCCGTGCGCAAGATGAGCGCCCAGCTCAATGTCAGCCATGCCACGGTGCTGCAGGCCTACGCCAACCTCGAGGATCAGGGGCTGATCCGTGCCCGCCCGCAGTCTGGCTACTATGTCCACCAGACGCCCGCCCTGACCGCGCAGACTCCGGATATCGCCCGGGTCGAGCGCCCTGGGTTGGTCACCCGGGCCAGTATCATCCAGCAAGTGCTCACTGAAGCGCGCCGCGATGGCGTGTTCCCGTTTGGCGCTGCTGTTCCCCATGTGGACTATCTGCCGGTTCGGGCCCTGCACCAGCAGATCGCCAAGGTGACGCGGTTCCACAGCCCGCGTGCCTTCAGCTACATGTTCAGCCCGGGGTTCGAGCCGCTGCGCCGGCAGATCGCCATTCGCATGCGTGACGCTGGCGTGCTGGTCGACCCGCGCGAGGTGATTGTCACCCATGGCTGTGTCGATGCCCTGCAAATGGCGCTGCGCGTGTTGACGCGTCCCGGCGACCTGATCGCCGCCGAGTCGCCGACCTACTACGGGCTGCTGCAGTTGGCGGACTTGCTGGGCCTGAAGGTGATCGAGATTCCCAGCGACCCGTCCACCGGCATCAGCCTCGAGGCGCTGCAACTGGCGGCCAACCAGTGGTCGATCAAGGCCCTGGTGCTGACGGCGCGCCTGAGCAACCCTCTGGGTGGGACCATTCCGGAAGAGCGGCAGAAACAGTTGCTGCGCCTGGCGTCAGACTTCGATATCCAGATCGTCGAGGACGACATCTATGGCGAGCTGATGTTCGAGCAGGGGCGAACCAAGGCGCTGAAGGCGTTCGACCGGCTGGATCGAGTGATTTACTGTTCGAGCTTCTCCAAGACGCTGTCGCCAGGGGTTCGGGTCGGCTGGATGATTCCTGGGCGCTACCAGGACGAGATCCAGCGCCTGCAGACCTTCACCACGCATTCGGCCTGCAGTGTCACCCAGATGGGAGTGGCGGCCTATCTCGAGAATGGCGGCTACGACCGCCACCTGCGTTTCATTCGCCAGGAGTACCGCAAAAATCTCAGTGCCTATCAGCTGGCGGTGCAGCAGCACTTCCCGGACGGCACGCAGATGACTCGGCCTACGGGTGGGTTCATTCTCTGGGTCAGCCTGCCGGGGCGAGTCAATACCCAGGAGTTGCATGTGCGGGCGCTGGAGCAGGGCATCAGCATCGCGCCTGGCCTGATCTTCAGCAACACCGAGCAATTCAACCACTGCATCCGCCTCAATTGCGGGATTCCCTGGAGCAAGGAGGCAGAGCGGGCGGTGATGACCTTGGGGCTGCTGGCCCAACAATTGTGTCGAGAGTCTGCTGTCTCGATTTTGTAGCTTGTCATAAGGGCAGGGAACAGGGAGCATAGGCATTTTGATGCCATGCTCTTGATGCCCATGAATGCGTTTCGCCCTATTGCCCTGATCCTGTGTCTTGCGCTGCCCTGGTTGCCGGGTGCGTCGGTGCGGGCTGCGCAGGTGCAGGCCAAGAGCGAAGTCTCCCAGAGCAAGACCGCCAAACCGGCGGTCAAGACCCCGGCGAAGACGGCCAGTAAACCCGCAAGCAAGCCTAAGCCAAAGCCGAAGAGCAAGCAGGTCAGCAAGGCGGCGAGCAAGCCACTGTCCAATCCCAAGCTTGATCTGAGCCTGCCGACCGAGATGGTGAAGAACCTCAAGCCGGATGTTGGCAATGCCTCGTCGACGCGCAAACCCCTGCTGCCATCGATGTTCCCCGAAAAGCCCGCGTCCGATGACAGCCCGTTCCAGCTCAACGGCCGGCTCATCAGCAACGAAATGCAGTTGCAGTTGCGCAACGACAGTCGCCGTGATGTCGAGGGTGCCGCCATCGATTTCGAATTTCGCAACTGACTGCCGAGTCACCGCGGATTTCATCGGTTCGGTAATTTCAAACATATGTTTGAGCGGTTAGTATCCAGGGATGTCCGTCCCGTCCAGTTCCAGGGAGTCCAGTTGTCATGAAATGCCGTGAGGGCTGCGGTGCCTGCTGCATTGCCCCGTCCATCAGTTCGCCGATCCCCGGTATGCCTCAGGGCAAGCCGGCGGGCGAGCGTTGCCTGCACCTGTCCGTGGACTATCTCTGCGCCTTGTTCGGCAAGCCCGAACGGCCAAAGGTCTGTGGCGGGTTCAAGGCCGAGGTGGATGTCTGCGGCCGTGATCGCGACGATGCGATCAGGATCATTGGCTGGCTGGAGCAGATGACGGCGGCGTGACGTTTGGATCTTCGACAAAAGGAACAAGATGATGAGATCGATCAAGCGCGTTGTACTGCTGTGTGGCATGGGTGTCATGCTGGCGCCGACGGCCTGGGCCGAGAGCTGGCAGGTGGCCAAGGACGAGGAGGGCATCAAGGTGTCCCTCAGCGAGGTGTCGGGTTCCAAGTACAAGGCCTACCGTGGGGTGACCGTCATCAAGGCGCCGCTGGCCAAGGTCAAGGCGCTGCAGGAGGATGTAGCCGGCGCCTGCGCCTGGGTGCATGAGTGCAAGTCGCAGAAGCTGCTCAAGCATGAGGGCGACCAGAGCTGGACCTACACCCAGTTCAACACGCCCTGGCCGGTGACGCCGCGCGATTCGATCCTGCACGTGACCACGGTGCAGGAAGCCGACGGTAGCCTGACCCGCAAGCTCGAGGGTGATCCGAAGTACCTGCCGGAGGAGAAGGGCTTCGTGCGCGTGGCGCAGGTCGAGGGCTTCTGGAAGCTGGTGCCCAAGGGCGACAGCACCGAGGTGACTTATCAGGTGCACACCGAGCCAGGTGGTAGCGTGCCTTCGTGGTTGGCCAACAAGTTCGTGGTGGATGCGCCGTTCAATACGCTGAAAGGCTTGCGTGAGCGGGCCGAGAAGAACTGAGGTTCTTTCGTCGAATGGCCCAATGAAAAAGGCTGCCCGAGGGCAGCCTTTTTGCGTTCAGCCTGGGCGGCTTACTTGCGGTCTTTCAGTGCGGTGATGTCGCGCTGCGGCTCGCCGGTGTACAGCTGGCGCGGACGGCCAATCTTGTACGGGCCGGAGAGCATTTCCTTCCAGTGCGAGATCCAGCCCACGGTACGTGCCAGGGCGAAGATCACGGTGAACATGCTGGTTGGAATGCCGATCGCCTTGAGGATGATCCCCGAGTAGAAGTCGACGTTCGGGTACAGCGAGCGCTCGATGAAGTACGGATCGGTCAGGGCGATCTCTTCCAGGCGCATCGCCAGTTCCAGCTGCGGATCGTCCTTGATGCCCAGCTCGCGCAGGACTTCGTCGCAGGTCTGCTTCATCACGGTGGCGCGCGGGTCGCGGTTCTTGTAAACGCGGTGACCGAAGCCCATCAGTTTGAACGGATCGTTCTTGTCCTTGGCCTTGGCGATGAACTTGTCGATGTTCGAGACATCGCCGATTTCATCGAGCATGGTCAGGACCGCTTCGTTCGCACCGCCGTGGGCAGGGCCCCACAGTGCGGCGATACCGGCGGCGATACAGGCGAACGGGTTGGCACCCGAAGACCCGGCCAGGCGCACGGTGGAGGTGGAGGCGTTCTGCTCGTGGTCGGCGTGGAGGATGAAGATCCGGTCCATCGCCTTGGCCAGCACCGGGCTGATCGGTTTGATCTCGCACGGGGTGTTGAACATCATGTGCAGGAAGTTTTCTGCGTACGACAGGTCGTTGCGCGGGTACATCATGGGTTGGCCCATGGAGTACTTGTACACCATCGCTGCAAGCGTCGGCATCTTCGCGACCAGGCGCACGGCGGAGATTTCGCGGTGCTGCGGATTATTGATGTCCAGCGAGTCGTGATAGAACGCCGAGAGGGCGCCGACCACACCGCACATGACGGCCATCGGGTGGGCGTCGCGGCGGAAACCGTTGAAGAAGGACTTCAGCTGCTCGTGGACCATGGTGTGGTTCTTCACGGTGCTGACGAACTGGGCCTTCTGCTCTGCGTTCGGCAGTTCGCCGTTGAGCAGCAGGTAGCAGGTTTCCAGGTAGTCCGATTGCTCGGCGAGCTGTTCGATCGGGTAGCCGCGGTGCAGCAGCACGCCCTTGTCGCCGTCGATGTAGGTGATCTTCGACTCGCACGAGGCGGTCGCCATGAAACCGGGGTCGAAGGTGAAGTGACCGGATGCCCCCAACCCGCGGACGTCGATAACATCGGGACCAACGGTGCCGGTTAAAATGGGCAGCTCTACGGGGGCTGCGCCCTCGATGACCAACTGCGCTTTTTTGTCAGCCATGTGGCCTCCTATTAATGCTTGAAATCATCAGACAGACCCCCCACGCAGGGCCCGCACCACTATAGAGGGATAAATTCGAATGTCAATTTGCCTAAAGGCTGGTTGAAACACCCTCCAAGCCCATGATTTTCACGAAATTGCCGCCCGTTTACGCCTTTTGTTCGCTAAAGGCAATGCGCTATTCGGGCTAGCCCCTTACGTTGTCATAAGCAGCCTAACTGTCTATACTCGGCAGCCGACTCCCAGGGGCTTTCCAGCCCGCCCTGCTGGGTGTCGTGTTCTCTTCGGTGGTGGGTACCTGACCAGTACACTTACCAACAACTTTGCCCTGTTCGCTAGGGGCTCTTCAGTGTGAAAAAAGCCGTGAAAAGCCAACGACCTGTAAACCTAGACCTAAGGACCATCAAACTCCCGATCACCGCGTACACGTCCATTCTTCACCGTATTTCCGGCGTCATCCTGTTCCTCGGCCTTGCCATCATGCTGTACGCATTGGGCAAGTCGCTGGGTTCCGAGGAGGGCTTTGCCGAGGTGAAGGCGTGTCTGACCAGTCCGCTGGCCAAACTGGTGACCTGGGGCCTGCTGTCCGGCCTGCTGTATCACCTCGTCGCAGGTGTTCGCCACCTGATCATGGACATGGGTGTCGGTGAGACGCTGGAAGGCGGCAAGCTGGGCTCGAAAATCGTGATCGTCATCTCCGTGGTGCTGATCGTTCTGGCGGGAGTTTGGGTATGGTAACTAATGTCACGAACCTGTCGCGTTCGGGCCTCTATGACTGGATGGCGCAGCGCGTCTCGGCGGTCGTTCTCGCGGCTTACTTCATCTTCCTGATCGGCTACCTCGCGATCCACCCGGGCATCGACTATGCCCAGTGGCACGCTCTGTTCTCCAACAACGCGATGCGGATCTTCAGTCTGCTGGCACTCGTTGCCCTGGGCGCTCACGCCTGGGTCGGCATGTGGACCATTGCCACCGACTACCTGACGCCGATGTCGTTCGGCAAGTCGGCGACTGCGATTCGTTTCCTGTTCCAGGCGGTATGCGGCGTTGCGATGTTCGCTTACTTCGTCTGGGGTGTGCAGATTCTCTGGGGTATCTGATTCATGGCTAACATTCCAACCATTTCCTTCGACGCCATCATCATCGGTGGCGGCGGTGCGGGCATGCGCGCAGCACTGCAGCTGGCTCAAGGCGGCCACAAGACCGCAGTAGTCACCAAGGTGTTCCCGACCCGTTCGCACACTGTATCCGCCCAGGGCGGCATCACCTGCGCCATCGCTTCGGCCGACCCGAACGACGACTGGCGCTGGCACATGTACGATACCGTCAAGGGTTCCGACTACATCGGTGACCAGGACGCTATCGAATACATGTGTCAGGAAGGCCCGGCTGCGGTTTTCGAGCTGGACCACATGGGCCTGCCGTTCTCGCGTACCGAAACCGGCCGTATCTACCAGCGTCCGTTCGGTGGCCAGTCCAAGGACTTCGGCAAGGGCGGCCAGGCTGCGCGTACTTGCGCCGCGTCCGACCGTACCGGTCACGCCCTGCTGCACACCCTCTATCAGGGCAACCTTAAGGCGGGCACCACCTTCCTCAACGAGTACTACGCCGTTGACTTGGTCAAGAACCAGGACGGCGCTTTCGTCGGTGTGATCGCGATCTGCATCGAAACCGGCGAAACCATGTACATCAAGTCCAAGGCCACCGTTCTGGCCACCGGCGGTGCGGGCCGTATCTACGCCTCCACAACCAACGCCCTGATCAACACCGGCGACGGTATCGGCATGGCCCTGCGTGCAGGCGTGCCGGTGCAGGACATCGAGATGTGGCAGTTCCACCCGACCGGTATTGCCGGCGCCGGCGTACTGGTCACCGAAGGTTGCCGCGGTGAGGGTGGCTACCTGATCAACGCCCACGGCGAGCGCTTCATGGAGCGTTATGCGCCGAACGCGAAGGACCTGGCTGGCCGCGACGTGGTCGCCCGTTCCATGGTCAAGGAAATCATCGCCGGAAACGGCGTGGGTCCGAACAAGGACCACGTACTGCTGAAGCTGGACCACCTGGGCGAGGAAGTGCTGCACAGCCGCCTGCCAGGCATCTGCGAGCTGTCCAAGACCTTCGCCCACGTCGACCCGGTGGTCGCGCCGGTTCCGGTCGTGCCGACCTGCCACTACATGATGGGCGGCGTTGCCACCAACATTCATGGCCAGGCCATCACCATGGACGCCGAAGGCAAGGATCAGATCATCCCAGGCCTGTTCGCTGTGGGTGAAGTGGCGTGCGTATCGGTTCACGGTGCCAACCGCCTGGGCGGCAACTCGCTGCTCGACCTGGTGGTATTCGGTCGCGCTGCCGGCCTGCACCTGGAAAAGGCACTGAGCGACGGCGTCGAGTACCGCGACGCGAGCGACACCGATGTCGACGTTGCCCTGAACCGCCTGAACAAGCTCAACGAGCGCACCACTGGCGAAGATGTCGCAAGCCTCAAGCGCGAGCTGCAGAGCTGCATGCAGAACTACTTCGGTGTATTCCGTACTGGCGAATACATGCAGAAGGGTATCGAGCAGTTGGCCGGCCTGCGTGACCGCATTGCCAACGTCAAGATCAACGACAAGTCCCAGGCCTTCAACACCGCGCGTATCGAAGCGCTGGAGCTGCAGAACCTGCTGGAAGTTGCCGAAGCGACCGCCATCGCAGCCGAAGCCCGTAAAGAGTCCCGCGGCGCGCACGCCCGTGAAGACTTCGAAGACCGTGACGACGAGAACTGGCTGTGCCACACCCTGTACTACCCGGGTGAGAAGCGCGTCGCCAAGCGTGGCGTCAACTTTGCGCCGAAGACAGTTCCTGCCTTCGAACCAAAAGTCCGGACTTACTAAGGGTGGCCGCTATGTTGAAAGTCGAAGTTTATCGTTACAACCCGGACACCGACTCGGCGCCCAAGATGGAGTCGTTCGACGTCGATACCGGTGGCAAGGACCTGATGGTGCTGGACGTACTGGCGCTGATCAAGGAGAAGGACGAGGGCTTCTCGTACCGTCGCTCCTGCCGTGAAGGCGTTTGCGGTTCCGATGGCATGAACATGAACGGCAAGAACGGCCTGGCCTGCATCACCCCGCTCTCGGGTGTGGTCAAGGGCAACAAGCTGGTCCTGCGTCCGCTGCCAGGCTTGCCGGTCATTCGTGACCTGGTCGTCGATATGAGCATCTTCTACAAGCAGTACGAGAAGGTGAAGCCATTCCTGCAGAACGACACTCCGGCTCCGGCCATCGAGCGTCTGCAGTCGCCGGAAGATCGCGACAAGCTGGACGGTCTGTACGAGTGCATCCTGTGCGCTTGCTGCTCGACCTCCTGCCCATCGTTCTGGTGGAACCCGGACAAGTTCCTGGGTCCCGCCGCGTTGTTGCAGGCCTATCGTTTCCTGGCCGACAGCCGTGACACCAAGACGCAAGAGCGTCTGGCGTCGCTGGATGACCCGTTCAGCGTGTTCCGCTGCCGCGGGATCATGAACTGCGTGAACGTCTGCCCGAAGGGTCTGAACCCGACCAAGGCGATCGGCCACGTACGTAACATGCTGCTGCAGAGCGGCACCTGATTCAAAAATGTTGCACCAGCAGTAAGCCGAAGCGCGGGTGGTGAGCCCGCGCCGAGGTAAAACCCGAGCAAGGGCCCAAAAAGCCCGCGCTCATTACCTATGAAGATATGAGACCAGCAGGGGCTTCCGGGCTGGTACCCGGAAAATCTGCAGGATCCAGGTGGCGTGGTTAGTCGCTGTGTTCGGACTTTTCCAGGTTTGCGTGGTTCTTGCCGATCCGTCCCCTAACCGAGGGTGACCAAGCATGCAAGAAAGCGTGATGCAGCGCATGTGGGAAAGCGCCCACCTTTCAGGTGGTAACGCTGCATATGTGGAAGAGCTCTACGAGCTCTACCTGCACGACCCTAACGCTGTGCCAGAAGAGTGGCGCACCTACTTCCAGAAGTTGCCCGCCGACGGCAGCACCGCTACCGACGTATCGCACTCTACGATCCGCGACCATTTCGTACTGCTGGCAAAGAACCAGCGCCGCGCCCAACCGGTTTCCGCCGGGAGCGTGAGCAGTGAACACGAGAAGAAGCAGGTTGAAGTGCTGCGACTGATCCAGGCCTATCGTATGCGCGGCCATCAGGCTGCCAAGCTCGACCCGTTGGGGTTGTGGCAGCGCCCTGCGCCTGTAGACCTGTCGATCAATCACTACGGCTTGACCAATGCCGACCTTGATACGACCTTCCGTGCCGGCGACCTGTTCATCGGCAAAGAGGAAGCGAGCCTACGCGAAATCTTCGAGGCGCTGCAGAAGACATATTGTCGCACCATTGGCGCCGAGTTCACCCACATCGTCGATTCCGAGCAACGCAGCTGGTTCCAGCAGCGCCTCGAAAGCGTTCGTGGCCGTCCTGATTTCTCCGTTGACGTGCAGACTCACCTGCTCGAGCGCGTTACCGCGGGTGAAGGCCTGGAGAAATACCTGGGCACCAAGTACCCGGGTACCAAGCGCTTCGGTCTGGAAGGCGGCGAAAGCCTGATTCCGATGCTGGACGAAATGATCCAGCGTTCCGGCTCCTACGGCACCAAGGAAGTCGTGATCGGCATGGCCCACCGTGGCCGTCTGAACGTGCTCGTCAACACCTTCGGCAAGAACCCGCGCGAGCTGTTCGACGAGTTCGAAGGCAAGAAGATGAACGAGCTGGGCTCCGGTGACGTGAAGTATCACCAGGGCTTCTCCAGCAACGTCATGACCCCTGGTGGTGAAGTCCACCTGGCAATGGCGTTCAACCCGTCCCACCTGGAAATCGTCTCGCCAGTGGTAGAGGGTTCGGTTCGTGCCCGCCAGGACCGCCGCAACGACACTGTCGGCGACAAGGTCCTGCCGATCTCGATCCACGGCGACGCGGCCTTCGCAGGCCAGGGCGTGGTCATGGAAACCTTCCAGATGTCGCAGACCCGCGGTTTCAAGACCGGCGGTACCGTGCACATCGTGATCAACAACCAGGTCGGTTTCACCATCAGCAACCCGCTGGACGCGCGCTCCACCGAGTACGCCACCGACGTGGCCAAGATGATCCAGGCGCCGATCCTGCACGTGAACGGCGACGATCCGGAAGCTGTGCTGTTCGTGACGCAACTGGCCATCGACTACCGCATGCAGTTCAAGCGTGACGTGGTGATTGACCTGGTCTGCTACCGTCGTCGCGGCCACAACGAGGCCGACGAGCCGAATGGCACCCAGCCGCTGATGTACCAGCAGATCACCAAGCAGCGCACCACCCGTGAGCTGTACGCCGACGCGCTGATTCAAGCCGGTCGCATCGACGCCGAGCGCGCTCAGGCCAAGATCGACGAGTACCGCAACGCGCTGGACAATGGCCTGCACGTGGTCAAGAGCCTGGTCAAGGAACCGAACCGCGAGCTGTTCGTCGATTGGCGTCCGTACCTGGGCCATGCCTGGACCGCGCGTCACGACACGCGCTTCGACCTCAAGACCCTGCAGGAACTGTCGGCCAAGCTGCTCGAGCTGCCGGAAGGTTTCGTCGTCCAGCGCCAGGTCGCGAAGATCTACGAAGATCGCCAGAAGATGCAGGCCGGTGGCTTGCCGATCAACTGGGGTTACGCAGAGACCATGGCCTACGCCACTCTGCAGTTCGAAGGTCACCCGATCCGCATGACCGGCCAGGACATCGGCCGTGGCACCTTCTCGCACCGTCACGCGGTGCTGCACAACCAGAAGGACGCCAGCACCTACGTTCCGCTGAAGAACCTGTTCCCGGGCCAGCCGAAGTTCGAACTGTACGACTCCTACCTCTCGGAAGAAGCTGTACTGGCCTTCGAATACGGCTACTCCACCACCACGCCGAACGCACTGGTGATCTGGGAAGCTCAGTTCGGTGACTTCGCCAACGGTGCGCAGGTGGTGATCGACCAGTTCATCACCAGCGGCGAGCACAAGTGGGGTCGTCTGTGCGGCCTGACCATGCTGCTGCCACACGGCTACGAAGGCCAGGGCCCCGAGCACTCCTCGGCGCGTCTGGAGCGCTACCTGCAGCTGTGCGCCGAGCACAACATTCAGGTGTGCGTACCGACCACGCCGGCGCAGATCTACCACCTGCTGCGTCGTCAGGTCATCCGTCCGCTGCGCAAGCCGCTGATCGTGCTGACGCCAAAGTCGCTGCTGCGCCACAAGCTGGCCATCTCGACGCTGGAAGATCTGGCAGAAGGCTCGTTCCAGACCGTGATCCCGGAAATCGATGCCATCGATCCGGCCAAGGTCGAGCGCCTGGTGCTGTGCAGCGGCAAGGTCTACTACGACCTGCTGGAAAAACGCCGTGCCGAAGGCCGCGAAGACATCGCCATCGTGCGTATCGAGCAGCTGTATCCGTTCCCTGAGGACGACCTGGTCGAGATCCTGGCGCCTTACACCAACCTCAAGCATGCAGTGTGGTGTCAGGAAGAGCCGATGAACCAGGGCGCCTGGTACAGCAGCCAGCATCACATGCGCCGTATCCTGGGCCGCCACAACAAGGCGCTGGTCCTGGAGTACGCCGGTCGCGACGCTTCTGCCGCGCCAGCCTGTGGTTACGCATCGAAGCACGCCGAACAGCAGGAAAAGCTGCTGCAAGACGCGTTCACTGTCTAATGCCTTCGCGCACCTGAAACCGAATTTAAGGAAACACTGATAATGGCTATCGAGATCAAAGCCCCAACCTTCCCGGAATCGGTTGCCGATGGCACCGTTGCCACCTGGCACAAGAAGCCGGGCGAAGCCGTCAAGCGTGACGAGCTGATCGTCGACATCGAGACCGACAAGGTCGTCCTGGAAGTCCTGGCCACCGCCGATGGCGTGCTGGGCGACATCGTCAAGGGCGAGGGCGACACCGTCCTGTCCGACGAAGTCCTGGGTTCGATCGTTGAAGGTGGCGCTGCTGCTGCAGCACCTGCCGCCGCTGCTCCTGCTGCCGCTCCGGCCGCTGCTGGCGCCGACGCTGGCGAAGACGACCCGGTTGCCGCCCCTGCCGCGCGCAAGCTGGCCGAAGAGAACGGCATCGACCTGGCGACCGTTTCCGGTACCGGTAAAGGCGGTCGCATCACCAAGGAAGACGTGGTGGCTGCAGTCGCCAACAAGAAGTCGGCCCCTGCCGCACCTGCTGCCAAGCCGGCTGCTGCTGCCGCTGCTCCGGTTGTCGTCGCTGCTGGCGATCGCACCGAGAAGCGCGTGCCGATGACCCGCCTGCGCGCCAAGATCGCCGAGCGTCTGGTCGAAGCCCAGTCGAGCATGGCCATGCTGACCACCTTCAACGAAGTCGACATGACCGAAGTCATGGCCCTGCGTTCGAAGTACAAGGACCTGTTCGAGAAGACCCACAACGGCGTACGCCTGGGCTTCATGTCGTTCTTCGTCAAGGCCGCCACCGAGGCGCTGAAGCGCTTCCCGGCAGTCAACGCTTCGATTGATGGCAACGACATCGTCTACCATGGCTACGCGGACGTCGGCGTTGCCGTCTCCAGCGACCGTGGCCTGGTGGTACCGGTGCTGCGCAATGCCGAGTCCATGTCGCTGGCCGAGATCGAGAACGGCATCGCCACCTTCGGCAAGAAGGCCCGTGACGGCAAGCTGTCGATCGAAGAGATGACCGGCGGTACCTTCACCATCACCAACGGTGGTACCTTCGGTTCGATGATGTCGACCCCGATCGTCAACCCGCCGCAGGCCGCGATCCTGGGTATGCACAACATCATCCAGCGTCCGATGGCGATCAATGGCCAAGTGGTCATTCGCCCGATGATGTACCTGGCGCTGTCCTATGACCACCGCCTGATCGACGGCAAGGAAGCGGTAACCTTCCTGGTGACCATCAAGAACCTGCTGGAAGATCCGTCCCGTCTGCTGCTGGACATCTAATCACGCAGCTGCACGCTGCAGGCGACAGGCTCCCGACCGGAGCAGGTCGCCTTGCCGCGTGCGGCTTGTAGCTTGAAGCTGATAAGGAATCTTTTATGACCCAGAAATTCGACGTAGTGGTGATTGGTGCGGGTCCTGGCGGCTATGTTGCTGCCATCAAGGCTGCCCAACTTGGTCTGAAGACTGCCTGTATCGAGAAGTACACCGACGCCGAGGGCAAGCTGGCCCTGGGCGGCACCTGCCTGAACGTAGGTTGCATTCCTTCCAAGGCGCTGCTGGACAGCTCCTGGAAATACAAGGAAGCAAAAGAAAGCTTCAACGTCCACGGCATCTCCACTGGCGAAGTGAAGATGGACGTCGCCGCGATGGTTGGCCGCAAGGCTGGTATCGTCAAGAACCTGACCGGTGGCGTTGCCACCCTGTTCAAGGCCAACGGCGTTACTTCGATCCAGGGCCACGGCAAGCTGCTGGCTGGCAAGAAAGTGGAAGTCACCAAGGCTGACGGCACTACCGAAGTCATCGAAGCCGAGAACGTGATCCTGGCCTCCGGCTCGCGTCCGATCGACATTCCGCCGGCTCCGGTCGACCAGAACGTCATCGTCGATTCCACCGGCGCCCTGGAATTCCAATCGGTACCCAAGCGCCTGGGCGTGATCGGCGCTGGCGTCATCGGCCTGGAGCTGGGCTCGGTCTGGGCTCGCCTGGGTGCTGAAGTGACCGTGCTGGAAGCGCTGGACACCTTCCTGATGGCTGCCGACACCGCCGTCTCGAAAGAAGCTCAGAAGACCCTGACCAAGCAAGGCCTGGACATCAAGCTGGGCGCGCGCGTCACTGGCTCCAAAGTCAACGGCGACGAAGTCGAAGTCACCTACACCAACGCCGAAGGCGAGCAGAAGATCGTCTTCGACAAGCTGATCGTTGCGGTCGGCCGTCGTCCTGTGACCACTGATCTGCTGGCTGCCGACAGCGGTGTGAACATCGACGAGCGTGGCTACATCTTCGTCGACGACTACTGCGCCACCAGCGTGCCGGGCGTCTACGCCATCGGCGACGTGGTTCGCGGCATGATGCTGGCACACAAGGCCTCGGAAGAGGGCATCATGGTCGTCGAGCGCATCAAGGGCCACAAGGCTCAGATGAACTACGACCTGATCCCTTCGGTTATCTACACCCACCCGGAAATCGCGTGGGTCGGCAAGACCGAACAAGCATTGAAAGCCGAAGGCGTTGAGGTTAACGTGGGCACCTTCCCGTTCGCGGCCAGCGGCCGTGCGATGGCTGCCAACGATACCGGTGGCTTCGTCAAGGTCATCGCCGATGCCAAGACCGACCGCGTCCTGGGTGTTCACGTGATCGGCCCATCGGCTGCCGAGCTGGTTCAGCAAGGCGCGATCGCAATGGAATTCGGCACCAGTGCCGAGGACCTGGGCATGATGGTCTTCAGCCATCCGACCCTGTCCGAAGCGTTGCATGAAGCAGCGCTGGCTGTGAATGGCGGTGCCATTCACGTGGCCAACCGTAAGAAGCGTTAATTATAAAAACCACGGCGGGCTGCCCGTCGTGGGTCTTGCGTGCAAGATCCACCGCGGAATGTCCGCCGGACCGGGCCACCGGAAAAATCCGGGGTTAACGGTCACAGGTGGCGCGGCTCTGGAAACAGCGCAGCGCCGAAGCGCAGTACCTAACGAAGACGGTAAAAAGCATGAATCTTCACGAGTATCAGGGTAAACAGCTGTTCGCTGAGTACGGCCTGCCAGTTTCCAAGGGTTTCGCTGTAGATACCCCTGAGCAAGCCGCAGAAGCCTGCGACAAGATCGGCGGTTCCGAGTGGGTTGTCAAAGCCCAGGTCCACGCTGGTGGTCGCGGTAAAGCGGGCGGCGTCAAGCTGGTTCGCAGCAAGGAAGACGCCAAGGCGTTCGCTGCGCAGTGGTTGGGCAAGAATCTGGTTACCTACCAGACTGACGCCAACGGTCAGCCAGTCTCCAAGATCCTGGTCGAATCCTGCACTGACATCGCCAAAGAGCTGTACCTGGGCGCTGTAGTGGATCGTTCGAGCCGTCGTATCGTGTTCATGGCTTCCACCGAAGGTGGCGTGGACATCGAGAAAGTCGCTCACGAAACTCCTGAGAAGATCCTCAAGGCTACCATCGACCCGCTGGTCGGCGCTCAGCCGTTCCAGGGTCGCGAGCTGGCATTCCAGCTGGGCCTGGAAGGCAAGCAAGTACAACAGTTCGCCAAGATCTTCGTAGGTCTGGCCAAGCTGTTCAAGGATCACGACCTGGCCCTGCTGGAAGTGAACCCGCTGGTGATCAAGGCCGACGGCGACCTGCACTGCCTCGATGCCAAGATCAACATCGATGCCAACGCCATGTACCGTCAGCCTAAGCTGAAGACCTTCCACGACCCGTCCCAGGACGACGCCCGTGAAGCCCACGCTGCCAAGTTCGAACTGAACTACGTAGCGCTGGAAGGCAACATCGGCTGCATGGTCAACGGTGCCGGTCTGGCCATGGGTACCATGGACATCGTCAACCTGCACGGCGGCAAGCCAGCCAACTTCCTCGACGTTGGCGGCGGCGCTACCAAGGAACGCGTTACCGAAGCGTTCAAGATCATCCTGTCCGACAGCAATGTCGCGGCCGTTCTGGTCAACATCTTCGGTGGTATCGTTCGTTGCGACATGATTGCCGAAGGCATCATCGGTGCAGTGAAAGAAGTCGGCGTGAAAGTACCGGTCGTTGTCCGCCTCGAAGGCAACAACGCCGAACTGGGCGCTAAAGTACTGGCAGAAAGCGGTTTGAACATCATTGCGGCAACCAGCCTGACCGACGCTGCTCAACAAGTTGTCAAAGCTGCGGAGGGCAAGTAATGAGCGTCCTGATCAATAAAGACACCAAAGTCATCTGCCAGGGCTTCACCGGCTCGCAGGGTACTTTCCACTCCGAACAAGCCATCGCCTACGGCACCAAGATGGTCGGCGGCGTCACCCCAGGCAAGGGTGGCACCACCCACCTGGGCCTGCCGGTGTTCAACACCGTCAAGGAAGCTGTGGAAGCAACCGGCGCTGACGCTTCGGTCATCTACGTTCCGGCTCCGTTCTGCAAGGACTCGATCCTGGAAGCGGCCTTTGGCGGCATCAAGCTGATCGTCTGCATCACCGAAGGTATTCCTACCCTCGACATGCTGGACGCCAAGGTCAAGTGCGACGAGCTGGGTGTCACCCTGATCGGCCCTAACTGCCCAGGCGTCATCACTCCGGGCGAGTGCAAGATCGGCATCATGCCAGGTCACATTCACTTGCCAGGCAAGGTCGGTATCGTTTCCCGTTCCGGCACCCTGACCTACGAAGCGGTCAAGCAGACCACCGACGCCGGCTTCGGCCAGTCGACCTGCGTCGGCATCGGCGGTGACCCGATCCCAGGCTCCAACTTCATCGACATCCTGAAGCTGTTCCAGGAAGATCCGAAGACCGAAGCGATCGTCATGATCGGTGAGATCGGCGGTTCGGCTGAAGAAGAAGCTGCTGCCTACATCAAGGCCAACGTCACCAAGCCTGTCGTTTCCTACATCGCTGGCGTTACCGCACCTGCGGGCAAGCGTATGGGCCACGCTGGCGCCATCATCTCCGGCGGCAAAGGCACTGCAGACGAGAAATTCGCTGCACTGCAGGACGCTGGCGTGAAGACCGTGCGTTCCCTGGCTGACATCGGCAAGGCCCTGGCCGAGCTGACTGGCTGGGAAGCCAAGAAGTAAGTAACACGCTATCACCCCCCACGCGCACAGAGGCCACCTTCGGGTGGCCTTTGTCGTTCTGGGTCGTCCCGCGATGGGCCCGGAAATGACAACTCAGATTATTCGATCGGGCCCATAGGATTTTTCCAGCAGACGATGGTTTCAATCCGAGGATAATCCAGCCATCCTCGGTCACGCAGACGACAAACACATACGCACATCGGACAACCAGCACCATTGCAGTGCGTTTGCCCGGCAAATTCTGTAACCTACGCGTTCACTCTGTGCCCGTACCCCAAAAGGGAACGACACGCTAAACGGGTCTGGCTCATCAAGCCGGGCAGCATTTCCCTCATCCATGTGGAAATCCCTTCTCGAATCCCGATTTCAGCAGTGTGGTACTTCCTTAAATGAAAGTGTTAAAAGGCCAGGACATCCTGGCGCTTGGCTTTATGACGTTCGCGCTTTTCGTCGGTGCGGGCAATATCATCTTCCCGCCTATCGTTGGTCTGCAGTCCGGTCCGCACGTGTGGATGGCGGCGCTGGGCTTCCTGGTCACCGCCGTGGGTCTGCCAGTCATTACCGTGGTTGCCCTGGCGAAGGTCGGTGGCGGGATGGATGCCCTGAGCAGCCCGATCGGCAAGTTCTTCGGCGGCCTGTTGGCGGCAGTCTGCTACCTCTCGGTCGGCCCGCTGTTCGCTACCCCGCGCACCGCGACCGTTTCGTTCGAGGTGGGTGTGGCGCCACTGACCGGTGAAAGCCCGCTGGCGCTGTTCATCTACAGCCTGGTGTACTTCGCTGTGGTGCTGGCCGTGTCGATGTATCCGGGCAAGCTGCTCGATACCGTCGGTCGCTTCCTGGCACCGTTGAAGATCATCGCCCTGGCGGTGCTCGGCATTGCTGCCTTCGCGCTGCCAGCGGGCTCGATTGGTGACGCGCAGCCAGCTTACGTCGCAGCTCCGTTCTCCCAAGGCTTCATCAATGGCTACCTGACCATGGATACCCTCGGTGCCCTGGTGTTCGGCATCGTCATCGTCAACGCCATTCGCTCGCGCGGTGTGGAGTCGCCCAAGCTGATCACTCGCTACGCCATCATCGCCGGCCTGATCGCCGGTGTCGGCCTGGCCCTGGTCTACATCAGCCTGTTCCGCCTCGGCGCCGGCAGCCATGAGATCGCTGCGAACGCGAGCAACGGTGCTGCGGTTCTGCATGCCTACGTGCAGCACACCTTCGGCTCGCTGGGCAGTGGTTTCCTGGCCGTGCTGATCGCGCTGGCCTGCCTGGTCACTGCCGTGGGCCTGACCTGCGCCTGTGCCGAGTACTTCAGCCAGATCCTGCCGCTGTCGTACCGTGCCCTGGTGGTGATCCTGGCGGGCTTCTCGCTGCTGATCTCGAACCTGGGCCTGACCAAGCTGATCATGTTCTCGATCCCGGTGCTGACCGCCATCTACCCGCCATGCATCGTGGTCGTGGGCCTGAGCTTCGTGAAGGACCTGTGGAACTCGCCGGTACGCATTCTCGCGCCGGTCATGCTCGTTTCGCTGCTGTTCGGCATGGTCGATGCGATCAAGGGCAGCAGCCTGGCGCACATCCTGCCGGACGCGGTGGCGCACTTGCCGCTGAGCGAGCAGGGCTTGGCCTGGCTGGTGCCTTCGGTGATCGCCCTGGCCGCCGCGGTGGTCTGTGATCGTCTGCTCGGCAAGCCACGCGAGGCGCTGGCCTGATGGGTTGAAGCCTGCAGCAATGCTGGCCACAAGCCCATTGGCACTTGCTGGGTGTTTGAACCCGAAGCCCCGTATCCGAAAGGATGCGGGGCTTTTTGTTGGCAACGAGGTTTTCAGAGCCCGCATGTGTCTTTCGCCGATAGCCAACGTCGAATTCGGATTCTAACCTTTCTATGCACCTGGCCTCTGGAACCCGGCATGACCTTCATCCAAAGCAATCTCCACAACCTGCTGGCCATCGCCTGGTTTGCGCTGTGCTGGGGCGGCTACACCCGCTACGCCACATGGAAGGGGCGCGACACAGCGTGCCTGGCCAGCGTCCTGCATCTCTACCGGGAAGACTGGATGCGCCGTATGCTGCTGCGCGACAACCGCATCGCCGACGCCAGCGTGATCGGCAACCTGGAGCGCAATGCCTCGTTTTTTGCCTCGAGCACCCTGATCATCCTGGCAGGTATCCTCACCGTGCTCGGCGCCTCCGATCGCGCGCTGTCGCTGCTGGCCGACCTGCCGCTGGTGCAGCAGGCCTCGCAGGGGATGTCGGAGATCAAGCTGCTGTGCCTGGCGATGGTGTTCGTCTATGCCTTCTTCACCTTCAGCTGGTGCATGCGCCAATACAATTTCGCTGCGGTGTTGGTGGGTTCGGCGCCGATGATCGGTGAGCGGCAGGTCAGCGAGCTGGAGCGTAAAGCCTTCGCTTCACGCGCGGCGAGGGTGCTTTCGCTGGCGGCCAACCAGTTCAACCTGGGGCTGCGCTCGTATTACTTCGGCATGGCCATGCTCAGTTGGTTCGTCAGTCCCTGGATGTTCATGGTGTTGAGTATCGGAGTCGTATTCATTCTGTACCGACGGGAGTTCCACTCCCATGTACTGGAAGTGATGGTCTTCACACCCACTGAAAGTGTGCACAGCGAAGCGGGCAAGGACACTTCGGTACATATGAATTGATAGACGCTGACTGAAGCGTTTCATCAGTTAGTTGCAGGCACAAAAAAACCCGACGCAAGTCGGGTTTTTCCGTTCAGCATAATTACTGTTTGGCAGGTTCGGCCGGAGCAGTGGAAGGTGCCGGAGTGGAAGGCTGGGCTTCCTCGGCGGCTTTCTGCTGCGCTTCGGCCTGATCTTTGGCGGCTTCGGCGTTTTCCTTGGCGGCCTCGTTCACTTTATCCTGAGCCTCGCCCATCTTCTCCTGGGCTTGCTCGGCATGTTGCTGTGCGTCCTGGGCTTTGTCTTCGCTCGCCTTGTCGCAAGCAGCCAGGCCCATGGCAGCGGCCAGCATCAGAGCAAAAGCAAAAGGTTTACGCATGGGGTGTTTCTCCTTGGTGGAATAACTTACTTGAAACCTTCGAGTCCATCCGCCAGCCATAAGTTCAACGCAGGTTGCAGATATATAACACCCCGTTCTATATCGACTTTTCCGTTGATTTGTGAAATGTCGAGTCGGCAAGGAGTATGCGGACCATGAGTGAGACGGCCTTGATGGCGATGGCTGGACGTTTTCTTTCAGCGCTCAGGCATTGCCAGGTGTTGCAGATGCGTGTCCATCACGCTGATGCCGAGGGCATGACCCTGATACTGCCTTGGTCGGCAGCGATCGTTGGCAATCCACAGACTGGCGCCGTCCATGGCGGCGTGCTGACCACGCTGATGGACACCACCTGCGGCATGGCCACCCTTTGTGTACTGCCGCAGTTCGAAGTCTGCCCGACCCTGGACCTGCGTATCGACTACATGCATCCTGCGCAGCCTGGCAAGGACATCCATGGCCATGCCCAATGTTATCGCGTCACCCGTGATGTGATCTTCACCCGCGGCACGGCCTATCAGGACGACCCTGCTCAGCCGATCTGTCAGGTGGTCGGCACCTTCATGCGTCTTGGGCAGGAGGCCCGTGGTGGTATCCGTTTCGGCAGCGGCCTCAAGGAGGGCAGGGCATGATTCCCGAGGAAGTTCGCAAGCAGCTGACTCAGGCCCACGCCCGCGGCGACTATGCGCCGTTGCTGGCGCTGATTCCCTATGCCGGGCTGATCGGCATCGAATGCGCGCGCCAGGGCGATGATCTGCTGTTCCGCCTGCCGGCCAATCAGGACAACATCGGCAACCCTTTGCTGCCGGCCATCCATGGGGGTGTCATTGCGGGTTTCATGGAGCTTTCGGCAGCGCTCTATCTGCTGATTTTCAGCGAGAGCCTGAGCATTCCCAAGATCATCGACTTCTCCATCGACTACCTGCGCGCCGGGCACTACCGCGACACTTATGCCCAGTGCCAGCTCTGGCGCCAGGGCCGTCGAGTGACCAACGTGGCGATCACCGCCTGGCAAGGCGATCGCGACTCGCCTATCGCCACTGCCCGGGCGCATTTCAAGATCGAACCGCATAAGCCCTTGAAATAGTCGGACATGCCCCCATCTGCTGAACATCTGCCCGGCCATGCGCAATTGCCGTCGGGTGCATTGACCAACAGATCGGAGTTTGAAGACGATGAGTGTGGAGACTCAAAAAGAAACCCTGGGCTTCCAGACCGAGGTCAAGCAACTGCTGCACCTCATGATCCATTCGCTGTACTCGAACAAGGAGATCTTCCTTCGCGAGCTGATCTCCAACGCCTCTGACGCTGCCGACAAGCTGCGTTTCGAAGCCTTGGCCAAGCCTGAGCTGCTCGAGGGCGATGCCGATCTGAAGATTCGCGTCAGCTTCGACAAGGACGCTGGCACCGTGACGCTGGAAGACAACGGTATCGGCATGAGCCGCGCCGATGTCATCGCGCACCTGGGTACCATCGCCAAGTCCGGCACCGCCGACTTCATGAAGAACCTCACCGGCGACCAGAAGAAGGACTCGCACCTGATCGGTCAGTTCGGTGTGGGCTTCTACTCTGCCTTCATCGTCGCCGACAAGGTCGATGTCTTCAGCCGTCGTGCCGGCGCACCTGCAGCCGAAGGCGTGCATTGGTCATCCAAAGGCGAGGGCGACTTCGAAGTCGCCACCATCGACAAGCCGCAGCGCGGCACCCGCATCGTCCTGCACTTGAAGAAGGACGAGCAGGAGTTCGCCGACGGCTGGCGTCTGCGCAACGTGGTCAAGAAGTACTCCGACCACATTGCCCTGCCGATCCAGCTGCCCAAGGAGCAGGCTGCTGCCGCCGAAGGCGAAGAACAGCCGGCCGAGGAATGGGAAACCGTCAACCGCGCCAGCGCCCTGTGGACCCGTTCGCGTACCGAGATCAAGGACGAGGAATACCAGGAGTTCTACAAGCACATCGGCCATGACTTCGAGAACCCGCTGGCGTGGAGCCACAACAAGGTCGAAGGCAAGCTCGAGTACAACTCGCTGCTGTACGTACCGGCCCGCGCCCCCTTCGACCTGTACCAGCGCGAGGCCCCGCGCGGCCTGAAGCTGTATGTGCAGCGCGTGTTCATCATGGACCAGGCCGAGTCGTTCCTGCCGCTGTACCTGCGCTTCATCAAGGGTGTGGTCGACTCCAACGACCTGTCGCTGAACGTGTCGCGTGAAATCCTGCAGAAAGACCCGATCATCGACTCGATGAAGTCGGCCCTGACCAAGCGCGTATTGGACATGCTGGAGAAGCTGGCCAAGAACGAACCTGAGCAGTACAAAGGCTTCTGGAAGAACTTCGGCCAGGTGCTGAAGGAAGGCCCGGCGGAAGACTTCGCCAACAAGGAGAAGATCGCAGGCCTGCTGCGCTTTGCCTCCACCCACGACGACAGCGGCGAACAGAGCGTCAGCCTGGCGGACTACCTGGCCCGCGCCAAGGAAGGCCAGGACAAGATCTACTACCTCACCGGTGAGTCGTATGCGCAGGTGAAGAACAGCCCGCACCTGGAAGTCTTCCGCAAGAAAGGCATCGAAGTGCTGCTGCTGACCGATCGCATCGACGAATGGCTGATGAGCTACCTGAGCGAGTTCGAAGGCAAGGGCTTTGTTGACGTCGCTCGTGGCGACCTGGACCTGGGCAAGCTGGATTCCGAAGAGGACAAGAAGGCCCAGGAAGAAGTCGCCAAGGACAAGGAAGGGCTGGTCGAGCGTCTGAAGAGTGCGCTGGGTGACAGCGTGGCTGAAGTCCGCGTTTCCCACCGCCTGACCGACTCCCCGGCGATCCTGGCCATTGGCGAGCAGGACCTGGGCTTGCAGATGCGCCAGATCCTCGAGGCCAGTGGGCAGAAAGTGCCGGATTCCAAGCCGATCTTCGAGTTCAACCCGACTCACCCGCTGATCGAGAAGCTCGACAACGAGCAGAGCGAGGACCGCTTCTCGGAGCTGTCGCACATTCTGTTCGACCAGGCGGCCCTGGCTGCCGGTGACAGCCTCAAGGATCCGGCGGCCTATGTACGTCGCTTGAACAAGCTGCTGGTCGAGCTGTCGGCCTGAGTTCGAGCTTAATGAAAAAACCCGCTTCGGCGGGTTTTTTTGTGCCCGTTCACACTTATCAATTACAGGCTCGCTTTTTTCTAATGTGACCTTTCTGGTAATCATGAAGATCGTCAGCATCGGCTAGCCTTTTGCACCGGGGTCCGTACACACTAGAGTCGTGATACGGAACAGTTCCAGGTTCAGGAGGAGTTTGATGAGCAAGGTAATCGTCGAGTCGCTGGTCTATCACGTTTCCGGCAGAGGCTATGAAAGCCGTCTGGTTTACGAGCCTGGGGCGTTGGGGCGGCCAGGGCTGGTGATGGCGCCGAATTGGATGGGCATCGGCGAAGGTGCCGAGCGAATCGCCAAGGAAGTGGCCGAGAAGGGCTATGTGGTGCTTATCGCCGACCTGTATGGCCAGGGCGTGCGTCCGTCGAACGCCGATGAGGCCGGTGCGGCGATGATGCCGCTGAAGAATGACCGCGCCGAGCTGCGCAAGCGCATGCAGGAAGCCCTGGCGCAATTGCTCGGGCAGTCCAAGGCGCTGCTGGCGCCGGGCAAGGTAGGTACCTTTGGTTTCTGCTTCGGCGGCTGCTGCGCCCTGGAGCTGGCGCGTACCGGCGCTGATCTGAAAGCGGCGGTGTCGTTCCACGGCACCCTGGACACGCCGAACCCTGAAGATGCCAAGCGCATCAAGGGCTCGGTGCTGGTGCTCCACGGTGCTTCCGACCCGCTGGTGCCCCAGGAGCAACTGCCGGCGTTCGAGGCTGAAATGAACGCTGCCAAGGTCGATTGGCAACTGTTGAGCTATGGCGGTGCAGTACATTCGTTTACCGACCCGAATGCCAACGTGCCGGGCAAGATGCAGTACGACCGTCGCACCTCGGAGCGGGCCTTCCGCGCGATGCACAATCTGCTGGAAGAAGTGTTTTCACACTGACGGTGTATTGGGGCTGCTATGCAGCCCTTCGCGGGCAAGCCCGCTCCCAAAGGTGCAGATGCTGCTTGTCAGGGTTGCGCCATCCTTGTGGGGGCGGCCTTGTCGGCGAACGGCCGCAAAGCGGCCCAGCCTAGCGAGGTAGCTCGATCCGGGAGGTCTCGCCCGGCACCTGTGGCCAGTCACCTGCCGCCCAGCGTGCCCGGGCCTGTTCGATCAACTGCGGATCACTGGCAACGAAATTCCAGTTCATCCGCCGAGGTCCGTCCAGCGGCGCGCCGCCTATCAGCACCAACTGGCACTCGCCTTCGGCATACAGCTCCACTGCTTCGCCGTCTGGCAGCACCACCAGGCTGCACGCCTCTACCTCGTCGCCGTTTAGCACCAGCTCGCCGTCGAGCAGGTACAGTGCCCGTTGTGCGTGCTCGTTCGGCACGATCAGCGAGGTTGCCGCCTGCATCTGCACCTGGGCGTAGAGGGTAGGAGAGAGCACCGGTACTGGCGACTCCAGGCAGAATCCGGTACCGGCGATCAGGCGGATGCGTACCCCCAGGTTGTCACTCACCGGCAAGCTGCTTGCGGGGTGGTAGCTGTAGTTCGGATCGCCTTGTTCGTGCGTCTTGGGCGATGCCAGCCACACCTGCAGGCCGTGCAGCCGCGAGCCTTCAGTGAAGGCTTGTGCCGGCGTACGTTCCACATGGGCCACGCCGCGTCCGGCAGTCATCCAGCTGACGTCACCTGGCAGCACGCGCTGATTCGAGCCCAGGCTGTCCTTGTGCAGGATCTCTCCTTCGAACAGGTAGGTCAGGGTCGACAGGCCGATATGCGGGTGCTGGCGGATGTCCATGCCGTTGCCGGGTGCATAGTCGGTTTCCAGCATGTGGTCGAAGAACACGAAGGGGCCGACGCTGCGGCACTGAGCCGATGGCAGCGGACGCAGAATCGGTTGGCCCTCCACCGATTCGGCACGTGGGCGGATGATCAGGGGGCTGCTCATGGTCGGGCTCCGGACGGGCAGGGGGTGCGCCTAGCATAGCGGGTCGCGGCGGCGTGCTGAACCGTCTTGCAGGCGCGCGGGTCTACCCTGTTCCTGACTGGAACAAGGAAGCTGCTCCATGATTGCCAGAGTGCTGGCCTGCATCGTGTTATCCGGCTGCCTGTGCCAGGCGGCGCAAGCGCGCGACTATCGCTACAGTGACGCCCATCTGCACTACGTCGACTTCTTCCAGGAAACCGAAGGCATGCCTGCACTGCTGAAAGCCATGGACGAGGCCGGCGTCGAGCACGCCATGATTTCCGGTATCCCGGTGGCGAAGAAATGGCATGAGGATGAACCCAAGCGCCCACGCTATTACGCGGGCGACGACGCTGATGCCTACTGGTTCAGCGCTACCGATATCCATGTAGTGGCAGCGGTGCAGAAGTTGCCGGCCGAGCAGCAGAAACGCTTTCATCCATTCCTGTCGGGTTTCAACCCGGTGGACAAGAACGCGGTCAGCCACATCGAGCGCATGCTCGACTTGTATCCGGGGTTCTGGCAGGGCATCGGAGAGGTGTTCACCCGGCATGATGACCTCACTGCACTGACCAGCGGTGACACGCCGAGAGCCAACAACGAAGCGATGACCCGCATCTATCACCTGGCAGCCGAGCGTGACTTGCCGGTGCTGGTGCATTCGAACATCACCTCCAAGCGTGAGCGTAACCCGTTGTACCTGGCGGAGATCGAGGAGCCGCTGCGCAATCACCCCCATACGCGTTTCATCTGGGCCCATGCCGGTACCAGCATGGAGATCCATCGTCACCAGACGCAGATGGACTTCATCCTGCCAACGCTTGAGCGCATGCTCGAGGCTTATCCTAATCTGTACATCGACCTGTCGTGGAGTGTACTGGAGCCCTACCTGCTGGATGAGCAGGGCAAGCCCCGCAAGGCGTGGCTGGCGCTGGTCGAGCGTTTCCCCGATCGATTCATGCTGGGTTCGGATGTGGTGGGCAAGTTCGGCAGCGTCGGTGAGCAGATGCACGGATTCGAGCCATTTCTGGATGCGTTGCCTGAAGCCGTGGCGCGCAAGGTGGCGAGGGATAATTTCCTTGCGGTGCTGCCCAGGCAGCGTTGAACTGCCGACCCTTTCTAAGGCAACACAAATGAAAACGCCCCGAACCAGTCGGGGCGTTTTCGTTGTCGCAGCAGCGTCTTACTTGCCAGTCCAGCGCTTGAGTACCAGGGTGGCGTTGGTGCCGCCGAAGCCGAAGCTGTTGCTCATGACCGTGTCGATCTTGGCGTTTTCTTCGGTCTGACGCAGTACCGGCAGGTCGGCGACCTCTGGGTCCAGTTCGTCGATGTTGGCGGAGCCGGCGATGAAGTTGTTTTCCATCATCAGCAAGCAGTAGATCGCCTCGTGCACGCCAGCGGCGCCCAGCGAGTGGCCGGACAGGCTCTTGGTCGAGCTGATCTTGGGTGCCTTGTCGCCGAACACTTCGCGCACGCCTTTCATTTCAGCGACGTCGCCGACCGGCGTCGAGGTGCCGTGGGTGTTCAGGTAGTCGATCGGGGTGTCGACGGTGGACAGCGCCTGCTGCATGCAGCGGATCGCGCCTTCGCCACTTGGGGCGACCATGTCGTAACCATCGGAAGTCGCGCCGTAGCCGACGATTTCCGCGTAGATCTTGGCGCCACGGGCCAGGGCGTGTTCCAGCTCCTCGACCACCACCATGCCGCCACCGCCAGCGATGACAAAGCCATCACGGTCAGCGTCGTAGGCGCGCGAGGCCAGCTCAGGGGTTTCGTTGCGCTTGGTCGACAGGGCGCCCATGGCATCGAACAGGAACGACTGGCTCCAGTGCTCTTCTTCACCGCCGCCGGCGAAGACGATGTCTTGTTTGCCCCACTGGATCTGCTCCAGCGCGGTGCCGATGCAGTGTGCGGAGGTGGCACAGGCCGACGAGATCGAGTAGTTGATGCCCTTGATCTTGAACGGGGTAGCCAGGCACGCCGATACGGTGCTGCCCATGGTACGGGTGACACGGTACGGGCCGACACGCTTGACGCCTTTCTCGCGCAGGGTGTCCAGTGCTTCCATCTGGTTCAGGGTCGAAGCGCCGCCGGAACCTGCAACCAGGCCGGTGCGTGGGCTGGACACCTGCTCTTCGGTCAGGCCTGCGTCCTTGATCGCGTCCTGCATCGCCAGGTAGGCGTAGGCGGCGGCGTGACCGACGAAGCGATAGACCTTGCGGTCGATCAACTCTTCAAGGTTCAGGTCGATAGAGCCGGAAACCTGGCTACGCAGCCCCATTTCCTTGTATTCCGGGTTGTAACGGATACCCGGACGGCTGTTGCGCAGGTTTTCGGTGACGGTAGCTTTGTCATTGCCCAGGCACGAAACGATGCCCAGACCAGTGATAACGACGCGGCGCATGCGAATAACCCTTAGAAATTGTCAGTGGAGGTGAACACGCCGACCCGCAGGCCTTCGGCGGTGTAGATCTCGCGACCGTCGACGCTGACCGAGCCATCGGCGATGGCCATGTTCAGCTTACCTTTCAGGACGCGCTTGATATGGATGTTGTAGGTGACTTTCTTGGCGGTAGGCAGCACCTGGCCGAAGAACTTCACTTCGCCCGAACCCAGTGCGCGACCGCGGCCCGGCAGGCCCTGCCAGCCGAGGAAAAAGCCAACCAGCTGCCACATGGCGTCGAGGCCCAGGCAGCCCGGCATCACCGGATCGCCTTCGAAGTGGCAGGCGAAGAACCACAGGTCTGGAGTGATATCCAGCTCGGCGACCAATTCACCTTTGCCGAACTTGCCGCCTTCCTCACTGATGTGGGTGATGCGGTCTACCATCAGCATGTTCGGGGCGGGCAGTTGCGCATTACCGGGGCCGAACAGCTCACCGCGACTGCAGCGCAGCAGGTCTTCCCGAGTAAAGGCGTGTTGTTTGGTCATGCGAGCTCCTCAATAACCCCCTGTGGCAGGGGATGAATCTTCCCGGCCGACCCGAAATCCTAGAGAGTCCGGGCGGCAGCCTACAGGTAGACTATTGCGTTGTGGTGAAAGTCACAGCGCACCTGGCAAAAGAAGTACAGGTGTGCACTGAAAGTTTTATTTTCAGGGCCAACGACGGCCCTGTCCAGTCTTTAAGACTGCCGCACTTTATCATTAATCGCCAGTCGCGGCTGTCCGGCCGGGCAACCAGCGCTGCAGAATGCGTTGCAGATCGGTGCGTTTGAACGGTTTGCTCAGGTAATCGTTCATTCCTGCAGCCAGGCAGCGTTCACGATCGCCCTGCAGGGCATTGGCGGTCAAGGCGATGATCGGCAGTTGCGCGCCGTGCTGGCGGATGCGGCGTGTGGCTTCGTAGCCGTCCATTTGGGGCAGGCGACAGTCCATCAGGATCGCCGCAAAACTTTGCTGGCCCGCCATTTCCACCGCTTGCGCGCCGTCCAGTGCCACGCTGACCTCGAAGCCCAGGCTGCGCAGCATGGCTTCGATGACGCTCTGGTTGACCGGATTGTCTTCCACCAGCAGGACGCGCTGGCCGTCGCCACCCAGCAGTGCGTCATGCTCGTGCCCGAGCAGGCGCGCTGCAGGCTTGCTCGACAGCATCAAAGGGACTTCCAGGGTGAAGGTCGAACCCATGCCCTCGCGGCTTTCGCCGCGCAATTTGCCGCCCATGCGCTCGGCCAGGGTACGGGCGATGGACAGGCCCAAGCCGGTGCCGCCGTAACGCCTTGAAATAGAACTGTCGGCTTGCTGGAAGGCGACGAACATCGTTTCCAGCCGATCGCTGTCGATGCCGATGCCGGTATCGCGGACCGCGCAGGTCAGCCAGAGCAACTGACGGTCGAGCATTTGCCAGCGGGCCTCGATCTCCACTTCGCCGCGCTCGGTGAACTTCAACGCATTGCCGACCAGGTTCAACAGGATCTGGCGGATGCGTGTCGGATCGCCGATCACTTGCAGGCGGTCCATGCCCGGCGGCAGGTGCAGGCGCAGGGCCAGGTTGCGCTGTTGGGCGCTGTGCTGGAACGATTGCACGCTGCTGGCAATCAGCTCGCCAAGGTTGAAATCGATGTGCTCCAGTTCCAGGCTGGTGCGTTCGATGCGCGAGAAGTCGAGGATGTCGTTGATCACCTTGAGCAGGTGGCCGGTAGACTCGCTGGCCACGGCCGTGTATTCGGCTTGCTCACCGGTCAGCGGGGTGGTTTCCAGCAGTTGCAGCATGCCGAGTACGCCGTTCATCGGGGTCCGCAGCTCGTGGCTCATCATCGCCAGGAAGTCGGACTTGGCGCGGTTGGCCTGCTCGGCCTCCTCGCGCGCCTGGGTCAACTGGGCAATGGCCTGGCTCTGCTCGTGGCTGGCCTGGTCCAGGGCGCTGGCAAGGTTGTTGATGTGGCGTGCCAGATGGCCCAGTTCGCTATCGTCGACCACCGGCAACGGGGCGTTGAACTCGCCCTGCTGGATGGCCTCGACCGCATGCCCCATGTCACTGATCGGCTTGGACAGGCTCCTGGCCAAGCGCCGGGCGAGGAGGAAGGTAAACAGCAAGGCGAACAGCGCGAGAATGCCGGCCTTGATCACGATCTCCTGCTGGCGTTCGCTGAAGGCGTCGTCGGACATGCCGACGATCACTCGCCCCAGGTAATCGTCGCCAATGCTGGGGGGCGTCTTGCCTTCCTGCAGGAAGTCGTTGTCCAGGCGGATCTGTTGCAGGCGAATGGGCGCCTGGAACACCTCGACGCGCTGGGCGCGGCTGACGCTTTCACCCGACTGCTCGACGTAGACCAGGATGTGGTTGCGGCTGTCCTGCACCTCGAGAAAACGCACGTGAGGGATGCTCAGGGTCGCCCGCATCAAGCTTTCGAGCACCTCGTTGTTGCCTGAGATCACCCCGTATTCGGAGGCTGGCGCCAGTTGGTTGGCGATCAGTTGACCGGTGTGGTTGAGCTCCTGCCGCAAGTCCTGGATACGCACGAAGGTAAAGAAGCTGATCAACAGCAGGGTGAGCAGCAGCGCGGGCCCCAGGCTGATGATCTGGGTGCGTGTGTGGATGTCCCAGCTCAGGCGCTTGGTCATGGGGTGGGTTCTCCTTCGGCCAGGGCCAGGGCGGCGGCGTTCGGATCGATGGGTTCCAGGCCCAGGGCGCGGGCGACCTGCTGGTTGCCGCTGACCCCGTAGTGTTCGGGGTAGAGGCTACGGGGCCAGTGTGCCGGCGGCTGGTCGAGCAAGTCGTCGAGTACCGCCAGCCAGTCGTCCTGGTCGCTGTAGGTGCTCGCCAGGGCGCCAGCGCGAACGAAGCCGGCGTTGGGGCCGATCAGCGCCATCTGTCGGCCATAGCTGCTGAGCAGGACGTTCTTGGCGGTCTTGGAGTTGTACAACTCGGGATCGTCGATTCCCAACAGAACGTCGCTGTTGCCCAGCAGGTGCTGCAACGGGCGGCTGTCACGCAGGTCGGCCCAGTCCTGGGCGACGATCTCCAGACCCAGGCCACGCGCAGCCTGGCGCATCTCATCGATCAGAAAGCGGCTGCCGGGGCCGTACAGTACGCCAATGCGTCGCGCTTGCGGTAGCAGGTAGCGGGTCAGGCGCAGTTGTCGTGGCAGTGGCGGGTCGCTCCACAGCAGGCTCAGGTAGGAGGGCCGCGACTTTCCCAGGCGCTGTTCGGCCTGCACGCGGCTGACCCGCAGGGCCAGCGCCGCAGGACCTGCGGTTTCGCCCATGCGCCAGTCGAGTGCGGCGTTGTCCAGCAGGATCAAGCGGGTCTCGGGTTTGAGCAACGCTGGGCGGGGCAGTTGCGCCACGGTCTGGAAGCGCACGTGGTCGTGAGGGCGGCGTGCCTCCAGTGCGGTGACGAAGCTGCGCACACCGGGCTGGTCTTCGCCGCCCACCAGCAGGATTTCGCTGGCCGAAAGCGCGCCCATCGGCCACAGGCATAGCAGCAACAGGCGCAGCAAGCGCAGCATCAGAACTCCAGCTCCGCGCTGAAACTCAGGCGATGGCGGCTGTCGTAGCGGTTCTGCTCGATGGTGGTGGGCTGGTCGTCCAGCCGCTGCTGCCACAGCGCGGCGAGCTCCAGCGAGCTGCCATACACCCGCAGGCGCTTGGCCACGCGCAGGTCTACACGCTCGTAGCGGTATTGGTTGAGGGCGTCGTCGCCATAATAGAAGAGGGCACTCGACCATCCCTGGCCCCAGTCGCGCATCCAGCCGGCCGAGCCGCTGTTGCGTGCGCTGAGGCGGCGGTCGTCGGGGTTGCTGGCCCAGGCGTCGACGTAGGCATAGGTCAGGCGCAGACGGTCGCGCATGCTCAGGCGCCAGTCCAGTTGTGTCTCGGTGCCGCTGAAGCGGGACTTGTTGGCATTGCTGGCGATGTACTGGTTGTTCTTCAGCGGCTCGCTGATCATCCCGGTGATTTCGTCGTAGAACAGCTTGACGTCCAGGCTCAGGTCGATGTCCGCGAAGTAGCCGTTGTAGCCCAGCTCGCGCGAGCGCATGCGCTCCTGGTCGAGGTTGCCCGGGCCACGGGTCTTGACGAAGTATTCACCGTTCTGCAAACCCAGCGCGTTGGGCGTGAGGTTCTTGACCGTGTAGCTCCAATTGACGTTGTTCTCGAACATGTCCGGCGAACGTACGGCCTCGGAGTACACCGCACGCAGACCGTGGCGCGGGGTGATCAGGTAGTTGACCGCCACGCGCGGGGTCAGCGAGCTGCCGGACAGCTCGCTGTCCTCGAACATGGCCCCACCCTGGAGGATCCAGTGTTCGTCGGCGCGCCATTCGAGCTGTCCGAACAAGCGCCAGGTGCGGTCGTCGAGGCTGCCGTTGAAGTAGGTCTGCGAGTCGGCACGGTCATAGCGGTAGTTGAAGCCGCTGAGCAGGCGCAGGGTGTCGGTGAGGCTCAGGGTATCCTGGATTTCCAGGTCGTAGCGGGTTTCGCGGGTGCTCTGGTCGACATCACCGCAGACTTCACGGTTACCGCCGTTGTCCCACTGGCTCTTGATCTGGTTGCGCAGGCTCTGCAATACCGGGTCGTTGTTGTTGGGCGGGTTGTTGGCGTTGCGCGCCACTTGTTCGGCGTAGTCTGGATTGAGTTGCCACAGCCGGGTCAACTCGGGGCTGAAGGCCAGCGTCGCATCGCAGGCACGCCATACCTGCTGGCGGTCGAACTGCTGCGCCGAGCCCTGTACGTACAGGCTGTGCTCGGGGCTGAAGTCGATGTTCCAGCGCACCGAGCCCGCGTAATCCTTGGCGTTGAGGTCGGCGTTGTCGCCACGCCCGGTGATGAAGGGGAACACCGGGGTATAGGTATAGGGGCGTTGGTTGCTGCCTTCCTTGGCCGCCAGTTGCCATTCGAGGGTCTGGTCGGGCGCCAGGGTGTGGCTGGCGCTGAGGTTGAAGCGGGTCAGCCGGCGGCTGTCGCGGTAGTCCTGGCCGTACTGGTTCTTGTCGAAACCATCGTCCTGCATGCCGGACATCGACAGGCGCAGATCGCCGCCTTCCCAGCCGAAGCCCTGGCTGGCATAGAAATCGTTGATGCCATCCTGGCCCTGGGTGATCTTCAGTCGCGTGCCGTGGCTGTCGGCGGGGCTGCGGGTGAGGATGTTGACCACGGCCATCAGCGCGTTGGCACCATAGCTGACGGTATTGGGGCCGCGGAACACTTCGATGCGTTCGATATCCTCGATCGCCAGCGGGATGTCGCTCCAGTCCACGGTGGCGAGGCCTGCGCGGTACACCGAACGGCCGTCGATCAGCACCTGCATGCGCCGGGCGTCGTTGACGTTGCTGCCATGGTAGTTGACGGTCGGCTGGTTACCGGCGCCGTAGCCGATCATCATGCCGGGCACCAGGCGCAAGAGCTCGGGGATGTCTCGTGCACCGCTGGCGCGGATCAGTTCGCTGTCGAGCACGGTCATGCTGCCGGGCACTGCGGCCGGGGATTGTTTCAGGCGTGTGGCGGTCAGAACCTGCGGCAGGTCCTGGTTGTCGATGAACAGGTCATCGGCCATGGCCGAACCCCCGAGCAGGGCGGTCAGCAACAGCAGGCGAGGGGCAGGAGGCGTGCCTGGGAACACGTGACGGCCTTGTGTGCGGGATAAACCAGGCATGGTAACCGACCGTGGGGGTTTTTCCAGTGATCTGCGCTGGATTTGCCACCCTCTTTCGGATAAATGCCCTCTGGCAAGGCATGCGTACGCGCGCCGTGCAGGCGGCTTTGCCTGTGAAGAGGCTGGTGCCGACACTGGTTCTGTAGCAGACGAGCCGTATAATGCCCGCGTCGCCACTCAACTTAATGGCTTTAACGGATTGAATATGACTGAACAGCAACCTGTTGCAGTTCTGGGAGGCGGGAGCTTCGGTACCGCCGTGGCGAACCTGCTGGCGGAAAACGGCAATCCGGTGCGTCAATGGATGCGCGACCCGGAGCAGGCCGAGGCCATGCGCGCCAACCGCGAGAATCCTCGTTACCTCAAAGGCATTCGCCTGCATGACGGCGTCGAGCCGGTCAATGACCTGCTGGCGACCCTGGAATCGAGCGACCTGGTGTTCGTCGCGCTGCCGTCGAGCGCCTTGCGCAGCGTACTCGCGCCACATGCCGAGCTGCTGCGCGGCAAGTGCCTGGTCAGCCTGACCAAGGGCATCGAGGCGCAGACCTTCAAGCTGATGAGCCAGATTCTTGAAGAGATCGCCCCCCAGGCGCGTATCGGCGTGCTGTCCGGGCCGAACCTGGCCCGTGAGATCGCCGAGCATGCCTTGACCGCCACTGTGGTTGCCAGTGAGGACGAGGCGCTGTGCCAGCGCGTGCAGGATGTCCTGCACGGGCGCACCTTCCGTGTCTATGCCAGCGCCGACCGCTTCGGTGTGGAGCTTGGAGGCGCGCTGAAGAACGTCTACGCGATCATCGCCGGCATGGCCGTGGCGCTGGAGATGGGCGAGAACACCAAGAGCATGCTGATCACCCGGGCGCTGGCCGAAATGACCCGCTTCGCCGTGAGCCAGGGCGCCAACCCCATGACCTTCCTGGGGCTGGCAGGGGTGGGTGACCTGATCGTCACCTGCTCCTCGCCCAAGAGCCGCAATTACCAGGTCGGACATGCCCTGGGGCAGGGGTTGAGCCTGGAAGAGGCGATCAGCCGCCTGGGCGAAGTGGCCGAAGGGGTGAATACCTTGAAAGTGCTCAAGGCCAAGGCTCAGGAAGTGCAGGTCTACATGCCGCTGGTGGCCGGGCTGCACGCGATTCTGTTCGAGGGGCGAACCCTGGCCCAGGTGATCGAGCACCTGATGCGTGCCGAGCCCAAGACCGACGTCGATTTCATTTCCACCAGCGGTTTCAACTGAGCCGTCAGCGGCTCCAAATCAGAGCAAGGAGCGACACATGAACGATACGCCCGAGCGCGCCCAGCGCGAGTCGATCATCCTGCGGGTGCTGTGGATGCTGGTGTTCCTGGTGGTCTGGCAACTGGCCGAGCTGCTGCTTGGCGGGCTGGTGCTGGTGCAACTGATCTACCGCCTGGTGTATGGCGCGCCTAGTGCCAGCCTGATGAACTTCGGCGACAGCCTCAGCCAGTACCTGGCGCAGATCGGTCGCTTCGGCAGCTTCCACACCGACCAGAAGCCCTGGCCGTTTGCCGACTGGCCGACGGCCCGTGCGCCTGAGGGCGAAGCGCCCCACGCAGTGGCTCCGGCGCCGCACCCGGTGCGTGATGAGGAGCCAAAACTGTGAAGCTGTGGATCCTACGCCATGGCGAGGCAGAGCCACGGGCCAACACCGACGCTGAACGCCGCCTGACCGGCCATGGTCGTGAGCAGGTGCTGCACAGTGCCGCACGGCTGCTTGGCCAGCCACTGCAGGCGATCGTCGCCAGCCCTTATGTGCGCGCGCAGCAGACCGCCGCCCTCGTGCACGACACCCTTGGTTTCGCCGAGCCGGTGCGCACCGTGCCGTGGTTGACCCCCGAGAGTGACGTCCGGCAGGTGATCGGCGAAATCGAGCGTATGGGGCTGGAACATGTGCTGCTGGTCAGTCACCAGCCGCTGGTGGGGGCGTTGGTGGGAATGCTGGAGCATGGGCATCTGCAGCAGCCAGCGCCGATGAGCACTGCGAGCCTGGCCGAGCTGGAAGGGGATTGGCCGCTGGCGGGTTTGCTTACGCTGCGTGGGCTTCACGCCTCGGCCTGATACCTGGCACGCATCTGCACGCACGTCGCCGAGCACCGCCGGCCGCATGCGTTGTTTCGCCTCGATAGCGCGACGTGACCTGATAGCCCTCGCCGATGACCTTTCCGAACGTTGCCGCCAACCGGCAGGTTGCTGACAATGGGCTATCACTCTCCAGTCGGACCAGGCGGTCATGTCGCAGCAGATATTCTTCGCCCATGCCAACGGTTTCCCTTCAGCCACCTACGGCAAGCTGTTCGCGGCCCTGGCCCCGGACTACCAGGTCTGTCACCTGGAGCAGCATGCCCACGACCCGCGCTTTCCAGTGGATGACAACTGGCAGAACCTGGTCGACGAACTGCTGCACCATCTGGCGCAGCAGCCGGCACCGGTCTGGGGTGTCGGTCATTCCCTCGGTGGTGTGCTGCACCTGCATGCTGCCCTGCGCCGACCCGAGCTCTACCGCGGTGTGGTGATGCTCGATTCGCCGGTGCTGACCCGCGCTGACCAGTGGCTGATCCGCACCGCCAAGCGCTTCGGTTTCATCGATCGCATCACGCCAGCCGGGCGAACCGAAGGACGGCGCGAGGCGTTTCCTGATCGCGACAGTGCACGCAGTTACTTTGCCAGCAAGACGCTGTTCCGCCAGTTCGATCCCGATTGCCTCGAAGCTTATCTCGAGCACGGGTTGCAAACGGTGGAGGAGGGCGTGCGTCTGCGCTTCGATCCCAGCACCGAGATGCGCATCTACCGCAGCATTCCCCATGTCAGCCCGGCCCCTGCGCGTCAACTGCAGGTGCCACTGGCCATGGTGCGTGGCGATCGCAGTCGGGTGATCCGCAAGCACCACGCCATGGCGGTACGTGCGATGCCGCAGGGGGAGTATCACAGCGTTCCGGGCGGGCACATGTTTCCACTGGAGCGGCCCAACGATACTGCCAGCCTGATCAAGGGCCTGTTCGATCGCTGGAGCCAGGCATGAGTGCGCAGGTCGAGGAGATTCGCCTGAGCTTAGGCCATATCGAACTGGCTGCACACCTGTTCGGTCCTGCCGACGGCCTGCCGGTGATCGCTCTGCACGGCTGGCTCGACAACGCCAACAGCTTCGCCCATCTGGCCCCGCGCCTGAAAGGCCTGCGCATTGTCGCGCTCGACCTGGCCGGGCACGGCTATTCACAGCATCGTCCAGCCGGGGCGAGCTACAACCTGGCCGATTATGCCCATGACGTGCTGCGGGTAGCCGAGCAACTGGGCTGGGAGCGCTTTGGCCTGCTCGGGCATTCGCTGGGGGCGATCATCTCGGTGCAGCTGGCGGGCGCACTGCCTGAACGGATCAGCCATCTGGCGTTGATCGATGGCGTCATCCCGCCTACGGTCGCCGAGCAGGATGCCGCCGAGCGCCTGGGTATGGCACTGCAGGCGCAACTGCGCCTGGATGGCAAGCGCAAGTCGGTGTACCCGAGCCTGGAAGAGGGCGTGCAGGCGCGGATGAAGGGCATGGTCGCAGTCAGTCGCGAAGCCGCCGAGCTGCTCGCCCAGCGTGGGCTCATGCCGGTGCCTGGCGGTTACAGTTGGCGCAGCGACAGTCGCCTGACCTTGCCGTCGCCCGTGCGCCTGAACGAGGCGCAGGCCATGGCCTTTGTGCGCCGGGTGAGCTGCCCCACCTGCCTGGTGATCGCCGAGGACGGCATGCTGGCGCGCCACACAATTCTGCTGGAGCAGCTACCCTTCGAGCAGGTGGCCTTGCCCGGTGGTCATCATCTGCACTTGAACGATGCGCAGGGCGCGGCCCTTGTCGCAGACTGTTTCAATCGCTTCTTTGGCTTTGCTTGACTTGCACTGGACAAGTGTCGAGGCTTGGCGGGTTGAACAGGGAGACAACCATACATGCCAGACATTCACGATCTTCGCCACGGCGCCCGACGCCGCAAGGACGGCCGATGAGCGCGCCGTTCCTCGTTCGCAGTGCCATCGCCGCCTGCCTCACACTCGCCAGCCCGCTGCTGTGGGCCGGGAGCCTGCCGGTGCCGGCCGATGCCAAGGTGGTCGACCAGCGTCCGGTCGTGGAGGGGGAGAGGGTCTACCCCATGGGCCCGGTACGCAAGATCAGCGGTCGCCTGCGCGTCGAGGGCAAGGTCGAGAGCCGTGGCCAGGTCAGCTCGGTCACCTACGAACTGCCGGTGGAGCGCACTGCCCGCGAGGCCTTTACCAGCGCACGTGAGGCGCTGCAGCGCGACGGTGGCTATCCGCTGTTCTGGTGCCAGGGCCGTGACTGCGGCGAGGCCAGCATCTGGGCCAACGATGTGTTCAACAACGCCCGTCTCAATGGTGGCGACGAGCAGCAGGCCTTCATTCTTTTGCGCCGCTCGGCCGAAGAGGCCGACACGCTGGTCGCCCTGTACAGCGTCACTCGCGGCAATCGCCGCGCCTACCTGCATGTCGAGGAATTCGTCGCTGACAGCCCGCTGGGCGAAGTGCTGCCGACACCCGCCACGGTGCTGCGTGAGATGCGCGATACCGGCAAGCTCGACTACCCTGACCTGAGCGCACCACAGCCTGCGTGGGTTTCGCTGCTGGCCCGCAGCCTGAACCTGGACAGCACCCTGCGTGCCAGCCTCAGCGGCCAGGCGGCCGAAGCCTGGCGCGAGCAACTGGTCAAGGCCGGTGTACGCAGTGCCCGTCTCGAAGTGGGTACGGCGCCTACCGATGGCCTGCATCTGGAACTGATTCGTTGAACGAGGGCCATCATGGCCAACAATGACCGTCTGCTGGTCCAGATTCTGTTGCTGGCGCTGTTGGGCGCCGCCTTGTGGGTCATGGCACCGTTCATCTCGGCGCTACTCTGGGGGGCGATTCTGGCCTTTGCCAGCTGGCCGCTGATGCGCTTGTTGACGCGCCTGCTGGGTGGGCGCGAAACCCTCGCGGCCAGCATCCTCACGACGGTGTGGATCCTGGTGGTTGCCCTGCCGCTGGTGTGGCTGGGCTTCAACCTGGCCGACCATGTGCGTGACGCCACCAACTTCGTGCGTGACGTGCAGTTGGAGGGTTTGCCGGATGCGCCGGAGTGGGTGCGTGGCATTCCCTTCATCGGCGAGCGCCTGGTCAACTGGTGGGAGTCCCTCGACCAGCAGGGTGCGGCTCTGATCGCCTCGGCCAAACCGTACCTCGGCCAGGTCGGCAATTGGTTCCTGGCGCGTAGCGCCCAGATCGGCAGCGGCGTGCTGGAGCTCACGCTCAGTATCGTCTTCGTGTTCTTCTTCTACCGCGACGGCCCACGCCTGGCCGCGTTCGTGCAACGCTTGCTGCAGCGCCTGGTGGGAGAGCGCGCCGAGTACTACATCGACCTGGTGGCCGGTACCGTACAGCGGGTGGTCAACGGTGTGATAGGTACTGCTGCAGCGCAAGGGCTGCTGGCGTTGATCGGCTTCTTGATCGCCGGCGTGCCCGGGGCGATCGTGCTGGGCCTGGTGACCTTCATGCTCAGCCTGATCCCGATGGGGCCGCCACTGGCCTGGATTCCTGCCACCGGCTGGCTAGTGTGGAAGGGCGAGTATGGGATGGCGGTGTTCCTCGGGATATGGGGCACCTTCATCATCAGTGGCGTGGACAACGTGCTCAAGCCGTATCTGATCAGCCGGGGGGGCAACCTGCCGCTGGTGATCGTGCTGCTCGGCGTGTTTGGCGGGTTGATCGCGTTTGGCTTCATCGGGCTGTTCATCGGGCCGACCCTGCTGGCCGTCGGCTACAGCCTGCTGCTGGACTGGAGCCGGCATTCGGGGCAGGTTCAGCGCTGACCTGCAGCGTTCTCTTCGCGGGCAAGCCCGCTCCTGCAGTTCCAGGGCTGCAGGAGCGGGCTTGCCCGCGAAGAGGCCGGTATTGATGATCCAGAAACCAAACTTTACGCATTCTTTATTCCCATCCCGCCCCCCCGATCTCGTCCCTTTACGCCCCCCGCCCCGACAATTCCCCCAAAGCGGCCGACGCCGCAAGACGGGGAGATCCACCGATGAACATGCTCGACGGAGTGTCACTGCTGCTGGCAGTGGCGTTGGCCATTTACCTGCTGGTTGCGCTGCTGCGCGCCGATCGCAGCTAGGGAGCGGCCATGCACAGCTACGACTTCGCATTGCTGCTGGCGTTTCTGGCCCTTGTGCTGCTACCAGCACCCTGGCTTGGGCGGTTCTACTACAAGGTCATGGAGGGTCAGCGCACCTGGCTGTCGCCGGTCCTCGGCCCGGTAGAGCAGGGTTGCTACCGGTTGTCCGGGGTGCGCGCCGAGCAGGAGCAGAACTGGAAGCAATACACCCTGGCGTTGCTGGCCTTCAACCTGGTGGGCTTCCTGGTGCTGTTCGCCGTGCTCCTGCTGCAGGGCTCGCTGCCGCTCAACCCGCAGCACCTGCCGGGCCAGGAATGGTCGCTGGCATTCAACACCGCTGTCAGCTTCATGACCAACACCAACTGGCAGGCCTACAGCGGTGAGGCCTCGCTCAGCTACTTGAGCCAGATGATCGGCCTGACCGTGCAGAACTTCGTCAGCGCTGCCACCGGCCTTGCCGTGCTGGTCGCCCTGTGCCGTGGTATCGGCCGGCGCTCCACTCACAACCTGGGTAACTTCTGGGTCGACATGACCCGTGCCACCCTCTATGGCCTGCTGCCACTGTGCATCGTGCTGGCGTTGCTGCTGGTGTGGCAGGGTGTGCCACAGACCTTCGCCGACTACGCCCATGCCGTCACCCTGCAAGGTGCCGACCAGAGCATCCCGCTGGGCCCTGCCGCCAGCCAGATCGCGATCAAGCAACTGGGCACCAATGGCGGCGGCTTCTTCGGCGTCAACTCGGCGCATCCGTTCGAGAACCCGACAGCCTGGAGCAACCTGTTCGAGGTGGCTTCGATCATTCTGATTCCGGTGGCACTGGTGTTCACCTTCGGCCACTACGTCAAGGACCTGCGTCAGAGCCGGGCGATCCTGGCCTGCATGTTGGGCCTGTTCCTGATCGGCGGTGCGGTCGGCCTGTTGGCCGAATACCAGCCCAACCCGGCCCTGGACAGCGCTCAGGTGCAACAAAGCGCGCCGATGGAAGGCAAGGAAAGCCGCTTCGGCACCACCGCTAGCGTGCTGTGGGCCGTGACGACGACCTCCGCCTCCAACGGCTCGGTCAACGCCATGCACGACAGCCTCAATCCGCTGACCGGCATGGTAGCGATGGTCAACATGATGGTCGGCGAGGTGATCTTCGGCGGCGTCGGTGCGGGCCTCTACGGCATGCTGCTGTTCGTGCTGATCGCGGTATTCCTGGCCGGGTTGATGATCGGTCGCACGCCGGAATACCTGGGCAAGAAGTTGCAGGCCCGTGAAGTGCAACTGTTGGTGGCGACGCTGCTGGTGATGCCGGTTGGTGTGCTGGTACTCGGCGCCATCGCCGCCAGCCTGCCGGGGCCGGCAGGTGCGGTGAGCAATCCGGGGCCGCATGGCTTCAGCCAGCTGCTGTATGCCTACACCTCCGGCACCGCCAACAACGGCTCGGCTTTCGGCGGCTTCAGTGCCAACACGGTGTTCCACAACCTGATGATCGGCCTGGCCATGCTGATCGGGCGCTTCGGCTACATCCTGCCAGTGCTGGCCCTTGCAGGCAGCCTGGCCGCCAAGAAAAGCGCGCCGCAGGGCCAGAACAGCTTCCCCACCCATGGCCCGCTGTTCGCCGGCCTGCTGTTGGTGACCATCCTGCTGGTCGGCGGGCTGACCTTCCTGCCGACCCTGGCCCTGGGGCCGATCGCCGAACAGTTGAGCCTGGGTTTCTGAGGATCCGAACATGAACATGCCCATTTCTGAAGTGAAAGCTCCCCGCGCCGTCGACCAGACCCGCTTCGCCGCGCTCTGGCGCCCGGCCCTGGTGCAGGCCTTCGTCAAGCTCGATCCGCGCCAGCTCAAGCGCTCGCCGGTAATGCTGGTGGTCGCCCTGACGGCTGTGCTGACCACGGTCCTGTGCCTGGTGCCCGGCAGCGGTGTGAGCACCGGCGTGGCGGTGCAGATCGCCCTGTGGCTGTGGTTCACCGTACTCTTTGCCAATTTTGCCGAAGCCTTGGCGGAAGGCCGGGGCAAGGCCCGTGCCGATAGCCTCAAGGCCGGCAGCCAGGGCCTGACCGCTCAGCGCCGTCTGGCCAATGGCAGCTTCGAAACCGTCGCTGCCACCGCATTGCGCAAGGACGATGTGGTGCGCGTGGTGGCCGGTGAGCTGATCCCGGGTGATGGCGAGGTGCTCGAAGGCATCGCCGCCGTCAACGAGGCGGCGATCACCGGCGAGTCTGCGCCGGTGATCCGCGAGTCCGGTGGCGATCGTTCGGCCGTGACCGGCAATACCCGGCTGGTTTCCGACTGGCTGCTGATTCGCATCACCAGCAACCCCGGTGAGTCGACCCTGGACCGCATGATCGCCCTGGTCGAAGGCGCCAAGCGCCAGAAGACCCCCAACGAGATTGCCCTGGATATCCTGCTGATCGGCCTGACCCTGATTTTCCTGATCGTGGTGGTGACCTTGCAGCCGTTCGCCCATTTCGTGGGTGGCAGCCTGCCGCTGATCTTCCTCGCCGCGTTACTGGTGACGCTGATCCCGACGACCATTGGTGGCCTGCTGTCGGCCATCGGTATCGCGGGTATGGATCGCCTGGTGCGCCTTAACGTCATCGCCCGCTCCGGGCGTGCGGTGGAGGCTGCGGGCGACGTGCACACGTTGATGCTCGACAAGACTGGCACCATCACCTTCGGCAACCGCCGCTGCAGTGCCCTGCACGCCGCGCCGGGTGTTACCGCCAAGGAGCTGGGGGAGGGAGCCTTGCTTGCCTCGCTGGCCGACGACACGGCCGAGGGCAAGTCTATCGTCGACTACCTGCGCCAGTTGCACGACTTCGACGAGCCGGCTGCCGCGCAGTACAGCGCCATCGCCTTCAGCGCCGAGACGCGCCTTTCGGGTATCGACTTCGGGCAGCGTCACTACCGCAAGGGCGCGGTGGACGCGGTGCTGGCGTTCGTCGGCTTGCAACGCCTGGAAATGCCGGCTTCGCTGGCCCGTGAAGTCGAACGCATCGCCCAGAGCGGCGGCACCCCCTTGCTGGTATGCGTTGACCGCCACTTGCTGGGGGTGATTCACCTCAAGGACGTGGTCAAGCCCGGCATCCGTGAGCGTTTCGCCGAGTTGCGCAAACTGGGTATCCGCACCGTGATGGTGACCGGCGACAACCCGCTGACCGCTGCGGCCATCGCCGCCGAGGCCGGTGTCGATGACGTACTTGCCGAGGCCACCCCTGAGAAGAAGCTGGCGCGCATTCGCCAGGAGCAGAATGACGGCCGCCTGGTCGCCATGTGCGGTGACGGTGCCAACGATGCCCCGGCCTTGGCCCAGGCGGATGTCGGCATGGCCATGAACGACGGTACCCAGGCGGCGCGCGAGGCGGCCAACATGGTCGACCTGGACAGCGATCCGACCAAGCTGCTGGATGTGGTCCAGGTCGGCAAGGAACTGCTGGTGACCCGTGGTGCACTGACTACGTTCTCCATCGCCAACGACGTGGCCAAGTACTTCGCCATCCTGCCGGCGCTGTTCGCTTCGATCTACCCTCAACTGGGTGTGCTCAACCTGATGCGCCTGAGCAGCCCGCAAAGCGCGATCCTTTCGGCGATCGTCTTCAACGCGCTGATCATCATCGTGCTGATCCCCCTGGCCTTGCGCGGTGTGCGCGTGCAGGCGGCAAGTGCCGCGCACCTGCTGCGGCGCAATCTGCTGATCTACGGCGTGGGCGGCATCCTGGTGCCGTTCGCCGGGATCAAGCTGATCGACATGCTGCTCACTGCACTGCACCTGGTCTGAAGGAGAGACGAACATGAGCACCTACGTACGCCCGGCCGTGAGCCTGGTCCTGCTGATGACCCTGGTCACCGGCGCGTTGTACCCGCTGGCGGTGACCGGTATCGCCCAGGTCGCCTTCCCCGAACAGGCCAATGGCAGCCTGGTGCGCGATGAGCAGGGGCAGGTTCGCGGCTCGGCGTTGATCGCCCAGGAATTCAAGGGCGACGGCTGGTTCCAGTCGCGCCCTTCGGCCGGCGCCTTCGCGACGGTGTCCAGCAGCGCGAGCAACCTGGCACCGAGCAACCCGGCGCTGGCGGAGCGGGTCAGGAGTGATGCCGCCGCCCTGTACCAGCCTGAGCTTGGCCCGGTGCCGCAGGCCCTGTTGACCACCTCCGGCAGCGGGCTCGACCCGCAGTTGCCGCCGGAGGCGATCGCCTACCAGTTGCCGCGCGTGGCGGCGGCGCGGCAGATCCCCATCGAGCGCTTGCAAGCGCTGGTGGATGAGGCCACTCTGCGGCCATTGGTCGGCCCGCCGGTGGTCAATGTGTTGGCGTTGAACCAGGCGTTGGAGCGGTTGGCGCCTGTTACAGATCGCTGATAATCGAGACCGTGTCGCGGCCATCGCGGGGCAAGCCCGCTCCCCCAGGTTCACCGGCGCTCACAAGAACGGCGCAGGACCTGTGGCTTGCCCCGTGATGGCCTGCGAAGCTGGCCCCTGGCCCCCTTACCAAAGGATCAAGCATGAGTGATTCCGCCCGCGCCGATGCGCTGTTGGCGAGCCTGCCCCGCAACGGTCGCGGCAGGCTTAAAGTATTTCTGGGCGCAGCTCCCGGCGTGGGCAAGACGTTCGCCATGCTCCAGGCCGCTCATGCCCAGCAGCGCCAGGGGGTAAAGGTGCTGGCGGCGGTGGTGGAGACTCATGGCCGGGCCGAAACCGAGGCGCTGCTCGGTGGCTTGGCGCAGCAGCCCTTGCTGCGCAGCGAGTACCGCGGCGTCATCCTCGAAGAAATGGACCTCGATGGCCTGCTCAAGGCTGCACCACCGCTGGCGCTGGTCGACGAGCTGGCTCATACCAACGCCCCAGGCAGCCGTCACGCCAAGCGCTGGCAGGATGTTCAGGAACTGCTCGCTGCCGGTATCGATGTGTATACCACGGTCAATGTCCAGCACCTGGAAAGCCTCAACGACAAGGTTCGCGACATCACGGGCGTTCAGGTGCGCGAAACCCTGCCCGACTGGGTGCTGCAGGAAGCCTTCGAGCTGGTGCTGATCGACCTGCCGCCACGTGAACTGCTCGAGCGCTTGCGCGAAGGCAAGGTCTACGTGCCTGAGCAGGCACGGGCGGCGATCGATGCGTTCTTCTCCCAGACCAACCTCACCGCCTTGCGCGAACTGGCCATGCAGACCGCTGCAGCCCAGGTCGATGCCGACCTTGCCCATGGCTACCGCCAGCGCGGCGAGCAGGCGCCGACCTTGCGAGGGCGCCTGCTGGTCGGGGTCGATGGCGATGAGCAGGCCGAGCGTCTGGTGCGCCATGCCAGCCGCGTCGCCCAGCGTCGGCATTTGCCGTGGAGCCTGGTGCATGTCGACAACGGCAAGCTGCGTGACGAGGGCGCTCGTCAGCGCCTGCAGGCCGCGCAGCAACTGGCCGAGCGCCTGGGCGGCGAAGTCGTGGTACTCAGGGCCGGGGAGGTGGCGCGCACGCTCATCCAGCATGCGCTGGAACGGCGGGCGAGCCTGGTGCTGGTCGGCCAGTCCCGCGACCGTCTGCGCCGCCGCGTGCTCGGTGCGGGCGTCGCTGCACGCTTGCTGCGCGACAGCCGGGGGTTGGAGATCAATGTGCTCGACCGCGACGCTCAACCCGTACCGACACGGGTGGTGGTCAATCGTGTGTGGGTCTGGCGCCACTATTGGCTGGCGCTGCTGGCGACCATGCTGGCGGCAGGGCTGGCCTGGGCCGTGTCCAGTGTGCTGGCCTTGCCGAACATTTCGCTGGTGTTCCTCGCGGCAGTGCTGCTGGTCGCGGTGCGCAGCAGCCTGGGGCCTGCGCTGGCCTGTGCGGCGCTGTCGTTCCTGACCTACGACTTCCTGTTCATCCCGCCGAGCTTTTCGTTCAGCATCCAGCGCGAAGAGGACGTGCTGACCCTGGTGTTCTTCCTGCTCATGGCGGCCCTGACCGGCAATCTCGCCGCTCGTCAGCGCCGTCAGTTGCAGGCGCTGCGCGAAACCCAGGGCGAGACCCGGCAACTGCTCGACCTGTCGCGTCGCCTGACCGTGGCCACGGATCGCCAGGCGGTTTTCAGTGCCGCCGGGCAGCACCTGAACGATTGGCAGGGTATCCAGATCTGTCTGCTCGAGCGCGATGCCGAGGGCTTGTTGCAGGTGGCCAGCGGCGGGCCGCAGGTCTTTACCGACAACGAGCGCGCCGCTGCCGAATGGGCCTGGCAACATGGCCAGGCAGCAGGGCATGGCAGCGATACCTTGCCCCATGGCCGCTGGTGGTGGTGGCCGCTGGCGGTCGACGAGACTCCCTTGGCCTTGCTGGGTGTGCAGCCGGCCTCGGGCGAGTCGTTGAGCGCACAGCGCCGTCGCTTGCTGACGGCGCTGGCCGAGCCGCTGGCCCAGGCCCTGGCCCGCGCGCGCCTGGGCGAGCAGCTCGAAGCCGCGCGCCTGCATGGCGAAACCGAGCAGTTGCGCAGCGCCTTGCTTGCCTCGGTGTCCCATGATCTGCGCACCCCGCTGACCGCCATGCGCGGTAGCATCGACAGCTTGCTGGCACTGGGCGATGCGATCCCTCCGGACGATCGCCGTGAGCTGCTCGAAGGCACACGCAACGAAGCCGAGCGCCTGGATCGTTACATCCAGAACCTGCTCGACATGACCCGGCTGGGCCATGGCGGCTTGAAGCTTGCGCGTGACTGGGTGTCGCCCGGCGATATCGTTGGCAGCGCTCTGAACCGTCTGCGCGCGGTGCTGGCACCGTTGCGCGTAGACACCGAGGTACCTGCAGAGCTGCCCCTGCTGTTCGTGCATGCAGCGCTGATCGAGCAGGCGCTGGTCAACGTACTGGAGAATGCCGCACGTTTCTCGCCGGTCAATGGTCGCCTGGCGCTGCGGGTGGAGGTGCAGGAGGAGCGCCTGTGCTTCGCGGTCGCGGATCAGGGCCCGGGCATCCCGGTGGCCGAGCGCGAGAAGATCTTCGACATGTTCTACACCGCTGCCCGCGGTGACCGCGGCGGGCAGGGCACAGGCCTGGGGCTTGCGATCTGCCAGGGCATGATCGGCGCCCATGGCGGCAGCATACTGGTTGGCGAGGGCATCGATGGCCAGGGCACCTGCATCACTCTATGCTTGCCGTTGCCTCTTCAACCCGACAGCGACAGTGAAGCCCCATGAGCCAAGCCGCCACCCTTCTGGTCATCGACGACGAACCGCAGATCCGCAAGTTCCTGCGCATCAGCCTCGTGTCCCAGGGCTACAAGGTGATCGAGGCTGCGACCGGCGGCGAAGGCCTGGCTCAGGCGGCGCTGAGCAAGCCTGATCTGGTGGTGCTCGATCTCGGCTTGCCGGATATGGACGGCCAGCAGGTGTTGCGCGAACTGCGCGAGTGGAGCGCCGTGCCGGTGATGGTGCTGTCGGTGCGAGCCAGCGAGGTGCAGAAGGTCGATGCGCTGGATGGCGGTGCCAACGACTACGTGACCAAGCCGTTCGGTATCCAGGAGTTCCTTGCCCGGGTGCGCGCGCTGTTGCGGCACAAACCCCAAGCTGGCTCCGGGCAAGCGGCCAGTGCCAGCTTCGGTGCGCTGGTGGTCGACTTCGCCTATCGCAAGGTCACGCTCGACGGCGTCGAGGTGGCACTGACACGCAAGGAGTACGCGCTGCTGGCGCAACTGGCCGGGCATCCGGGGCGGGTGATCACCCAACAGCAACTGCTCAAGGATATCTGGGGCCCGACCCATGTCGACGACACACACTACCTGCGCATCGTGGTGGGGCATCTGCGGCACAAGCTGGGCGACGATCCGACCGCTCCGCGGTACATCATCACCGAGGCGGGTGTGGGCTACCGGTTGGTGGCGCCGCCATCGGTTTAAACGCTGCGGGCGATCCGTCAGGCTGCAGCCCATCTCGCGATATAAGCCCGGTCAATGGTGGCAGACGTTTCGCACCTTACCCTCTAGATTTCGTCAGGCGTGCTGGAAGCCCTGAATAACGATAACGAGGGACCCGACCATGACCACCGCCCCCCAAGCGTCCAACGCCTGGCGCATCTTGTTCCTGCTGTTTCTGGCCAACCTGTTCAACTTCTTCGACCGCACCATACCCGCGATCATCATCGAACCGATCCGCCTGGAATGGCACCTGAGCGACTTCCAGATCGGCCTGATCGGCACCGCCTTCACCTTGGTATACGCCATCGCTGGCCTGCCGCTAGCGCGCATGGCCGATACCGGCTCGCGGGCCAAGCTGATGGGCTGGGGCCTGGCGGCCTGGAGCGGGCTGACGGCGGTCAACGGCATGGTCGGCAACTTCTGGAGTTTTCTGCTGGTGCGCATGGGCGTGGGTATCGGTGAAGCCAGCTATGCGCCGGCCGCCAACTCGCTGATCGGCGATCTGTTCCCGGCCGAGCGACGGTCGCGGGCGATGGGCATCTTCATGCTCGGCCTGCCGCTGGGCCTGTTGCTGGCGTTCTTCACCATCGGCGCCATGGTCCAGGCGTTTGGCAGCTGGCGTGCGCCGTTCTTCATCGCTGCGGTACCCGGCCTGGTGTTGGCGCTGTTCATCTTCCTGATCCGCGAACCTGCCCGGGGCGCTGCGGAAACCGTTGCCATCTCCCTCGCGCCGATCGATCGCCCGCTGCGTCGGGTGCTGAGCGTGCCCACGTTCGCCTGGCTGGTACTGGCGGGGCTGACCTTCAACTTCGCTTCCTATGCCTGCAACTCGTTCATGGTGCCGATGCTGCAGCGCTACTTCGCCTTGCCCTTGCACGATGCGGCCGTGGCAACGGGGATGATCGTCGGTCTGAGCGGCCTGGTGGGGCTCACGCTAGGGGGCTGGGTGGCCGACAAGGTGCACCAGCGTTTTGCCAATGGGCGTCTGTTGTTCGCCGCGCTGAGCATGTTGGTGGCCACTCTCGCCACCGCCTGGGCACTGCATGCCGGGCGTATCGAGCTGGGGCTGTTCGTCGCGGTGTTCGGCGTCGGCTGGCTGTTCTCGTACAACTTCTATACCTGCGTGTACACGGCGATTCAGGATGTGGTGCAACCGCGCCTGCGGGCTACCGCCATGGCCCTGTACTTCGCCGGGCTGTACCTGCTCGGCGGCGGCCTGGGGCCGGTGGTGGTCGGTGGGCTGTCGGATCATTTCGCCGTGTCGGCCATGGAGACGGCGGGACAGCTGGTGATGAGCGAGGCGTTCAAGGCCCAGGGGCTGCATGACGCGATGTACCTGATCCCGGTGGCGCTGCTGCTGACCCTGGTGTTTCTGCTGGCGGCGTCGCGTTGCTTTGTGCGTGATGCGCAGAAGATGCGCGAGGGGATGGTGCTCGAAGGCGAGGCAGTGACTGCCCGCGCCGCCGAAGCCTGAGCGCTAGCCGACTTGAGCCTGCTCACTCCTATGAGGGCTGAGCAGGCTCTTGGGTTTTGAACGAGTTAGTCGCTCTTTGTCATTGCACAAAGGGATCAACTGTTCGCCGTCTCCAGAAACGCCGCCTCCAGCAACTGACGCGTATACGGATGCTGCGGCGCATGGAAGATCTCCTGCGCATCGCCTTGCTCCACCACGTGCCCGTGCTTGATCACCATCAATTGGTGACTCAACGCCTTGACCACCGCCAGGTCATGGCTGATGAACAGGTACGTCAGGTTGTACTTCAACTGCAGGTTGCGCAGCAGCTCCACGACCTGGCGCTGTACGGTGCGGTCCAGCGCCGAGGTCGGTTCGTCCAGCAGGATCAATGCCGGCTTCAACACCAGTGCCCGGGCGATCGCGATCCGCTGTCGCTGCCCGCCAGAGAACTCGTGCGGATACCGGTGCCGTGTGCGCGGGTCCAGCCCCACTTCCTCCAGCGCCGCAATGATCGCGGCTTCCTGCTCGGCGGGGGTGCCGATCTTGTGAATCCGCAAGCCCTCGCCAACGATATCGGCCACGCACATGCGCGGGCTCAGACTGCCGAACGGGTCCTGGAACACCACCTGCATTTCGCGGCGCAGCGGCCGCACTTCCTGCTGCTTCAGCCCTTCCAGCGACTGCCCGTGGAAGCGAATCCCACCCTGGCTTGCGATCAAGCGCAGGATCGCCAGCCCCAATGTCGATTTGCCGGATCCGCTCTCACCAACGATCCCCAGGGTTTGCCCCTGCGGGAGGCTGAAATTGATCCCGTCGACGGCTTTCACATGATCGACAGTGCGGCGCAGCAGGCCCTTCTTGATCGGGAACCACACCTTCAGGTCGTTGACTTCCAGCAGCGGTTTGCCGATCGCGTTCGCCGCCGGGCCACCGCTGGGTTCGGCATTGATCAGCATCTGCGTATAGGGGTGCTGCGGGGCCTTGAACAGTGTCTCGCAGTCGGCCTGTTCGACGATCTTGCCGCACTGCATCACACACACGCGGTGGGCGATACGCCGCACCAGGTTGAGGTCGTGGCTGATCAGCAGCAGCGCCATGCCCAGGCGCGCCTGCAGGGACTTGAGCAAATCGAGAATCTTGAGCTGCACGGTGACGTCGAGCGCGGTGGTGGGCTCGTCGGCGATCAGCAGTTCGGGTTCGTTGGCCAGGGCCATGGCGATCATCACGCGCTGGCGCTGGCCGCCGGAAAGCTCATGGGGCAGGGCCTTGAGGCGCTTCTTCGGGTCGGGGATGCCCACCAGTTCGAGCAGCTCCAGGGTGCGGGCGGTGGCCTGCTTGCCGGTGAGGCCTTTGTGCAGCAGGAGGATCTCGTTGATCTGCTTCTCGATGCAATGCAGCGGGTTCAACGAGGTCATCGGCTCCTGGAAAATCATCGCGATGCGATTGCCGCGGATGCGCTGCATGGGCTTCTCGCCCAGGTGCAGGAGGTCCTTGCCGTCGTAGTGGATGGTGCCGCTGGGGTGGCGTGCAAGCGGGTAGGGCAGCAGGCGCAGGATCGAGTGGGCGGTGACCGATTTTCCCGAGCCGCTCTCACCGACCAGGGCGAGGGTCTCGCCCTTGCGGATGTCGAAACTGATGCCATCGACCACGCGGTTGACCTGCTCGCCGGTGACGAACTCCACCGCCAGGTCGCGCACTTCGATCAGGGTGTCTTGGCTCATGTCATTTCCTCGGGTCGAAGGCATCGCGGGCGGATTCGCCGATGAACACCAGCAGGCTCAGCATGACGGCCAGCACGGCGAAGGCGCTGATGCCCAGCCACGGCGCCTGCAGGTTGGACTTGCCCTGGGCGACCAGTTCGCCCAGCGACGGCGAGCCGGCGGGCAAGCCGAAGCCGAGGAAGTCGAGGGCGGTGAGGGTGCCGATGGCGCCAGTGAGGATGAATGGCATGAAGGTCATGGTCGAGATCATGGCGTTGGGCAGGATGTGGCGGAACATGATCGGGCCGTTGCGCATACCCAGGGCGCGGGCGGCGCGCACGTACTCGAGGTTGCGTCCGCGCAGGAACTCGGCGCGCACGACATCCACCAGGCTCATCCATGAGAACAGCAGCATGATGCCGAGCAACCACCAGAAGTTGGGCTGCACGAAGCTTGCGAGGATGATCAACAGGTAGAGCACCGGCAGGCCCGACCAGATTTCCAGGAAACGCTGGCCAGCCAGGTCCACCCAGCCGCCATAGAAGCCCTGCAGGGCACCGGCGATGACGCCGACGATGGAGCTGGCGATGGTCAGCGTCAGGGCGAACAGCACCGAGACGCGGAATCCGTAGATCACCCGGGCGAGCACGTCGCGCCCCTGGTCGTCGGTGCCGAGCAGGTTGTCGGCCGAAGGCGGCGCGGGGGCAGGGACCTTCAGGTCGTAGTTGATGCTCTGGTAGCTGAACGGGATCGGCGCCCACAGCACGAAGCTGTCCTTTTTTTCCAGCAGTTCGCGGATATAGGGGCTCTTGTAGTTGGCTTCCAGCGGGAATTCGCCGCCGAAGGTGGTTTCCGGGTAGCGCTTGAACGCCGGGAAGTACCACTCGCCGTCGTAGCGCACGGCGATGGGCTTGTCGTTGGCGATCAGCTCGGCACCCAGGCTCAGGCCGAACAGGATCAGGAACAGCCACAGCGACCACCATCCGCGACGGTTGGCCTTGAAGCGCTCGAAGCGCCGGCGGTTCAGGGGAGAGAGGGCCATGTCAGTGCTCCCGGCTGGCGAAGTCGATGCGCGGATCGACCAGGGTGTAGGTGAGGTCGCCGATCAGTTTCACCACCAGCCCCAGCAGGGTGAAGATGAACAGGGTGCCGAACACCACCGGGTAGTCGCGGTTGATGGCCGCTTCGAAACTCATCAGGCCCAGGCCGTCGAGAGAGAAAATCACCTCGATCAGCAGGGAGCCGGTGAAGAAGATACCGATGAACGCCGACGGAAAGCCTGCGATCACCAGCAGCATGGCGTTGCGGAATACATGGCCGTAGAGCACGCGGTTGCGGCTCAGGCCCTTGGCCTTGGCGGTGATCACGTACTGCTTGTTGATCTCGTCGAGGAAGCTGTTCTTGGTCAGCAGGGTCATGGTGGCGAAGTTGCCGATCACCAGCGCGGTGATCGGCAGCACCAGGTGCCAGAAGTAGTCCATCACCTTGCCGGTGGTGGACAGCTCGTCGAAGTTGTTCGACGTCAGGCCCCGGAGCGGGAACCAGTCGAAATAGCTGCCACCGGCGAACAGCACGATCAGCAGGATGGCGAAGAGGAACGCGGGGATGGCGTAGCCGACGATGATCGCCGAGCTGGTCCAGACGTCGAAGTGGCTGCCATGGCGCACCGCCTTGGCAATCCCTAGCGGGATCGACACCAGGTACATGATCAGTGTGCTCCACAACCCCAGCGAGATCGACACGGGCATCTTCTCGGCGATCAGGTCGATGACCTTGGCATCGCGGAAGAAGCTGTCGCCGAAGTCGAGCTGGGCGTAGTTCTTGACCATGATCCACAACCGCTCCGGGGCTGACTTGTCGAAGCCGTACATGCGTTCGATTTCAGCGACCAGCGCCGGGTCCAGGCCTTGGGCGCCGCGGTAGTTGGAGCCGGCTACCGATACTTCGGCACCGCCGCCGGCAATGCGGCTGGTGGCGCCATCGAAGCCTTCGAGCTTGGCGATCATCTGCTCGACCGGGCCACCGGGGGCGGCCTGGACGATGATGAAGTTGATGATGAGGATGCCGAACAGGGTCGGGATGATCAGCAGCAGGCGGCGCAGAATGTAGGCAAGCATGTCAGTTCGCCTCGTCCACGAGTGGCACGCGCGCTTCGCTGACGGCCGGGGTCACGTCAGGCTTGATCCACCAGGTGTCGATGCCGATATCGTATTTGGGTGACACCTTCGGATGGCCAAGGTGGTTCCAGTAGGCGACCCGCCAGGTCTTGATGTGCCAGTTGGGAATGACGTAGTAGCCCCACAGCAGTACACGGTCCAGCGCGCGGGTGTGGGCGACCAGGCTCTGGCGCGAGTCGGCATTGATCAGGTCTTCGACCAGTTGGTCGATGGCCGGGTCGCGCAGGCCGATGGTGTTGCGGCTGCCCGAGCGGTCGGCGGCAGCGCTGGTCCAGTACTCGCGCTGTTCGTTGCCCGGCGAGTTGGATTGCGGGAAGCCGCCGACGATCATGTCGAAGTCGCGCGAGCGCAGGCGCGTGATGTATTGCGAGACGTCGACGCGACGGATGGTCAGGTCGATGCCCAGGTCGGCGAGGTTGCGCTTGAACGGCAGCAGGATGCGTTCGAACTCGGTCTGTGCCAGGAGAAACTCGATCGACACCGGCTTGCCCTGGGCGTCGACCATCTTGTCGTTCTCGATCTTCCAACCGGCGTCCATCAACAACTGGTAAGCCTTGCGTTGCTGCTCGCGAATCATGCCGCTGCCGTCGGTGACGGGATTGTGGAACGCCTCGCTGAAGACCTGCTCGGGGATCTTGCCGCGCAGCGGCTCGAGAATCTTCAACTCGTCGGCGGAGGGGAGGCCCGTAGCGGCCATCTCGGAGTTTTCGAAGTAGCTGCCGGTGCGGGTATAGGCACCGTTGAACAGCTGCTTGTTGGTCCATTCGTAATCGAGCAGCAGGCTCAGGGCCTGGCGCACGCGGATGTCCTGGAACACGGGCTTGCGCAGGTTGAAGATGAAGCCCTGCATGCCGACCGGATTGCCGTTGGGCAACTCTTCCTTGATCAGACGCCCGTCGCGCACCGCAGGGACGTTGTAGGCGGTGGCCCAGTTCTTCGCGCTGACTTCCAGGGCATAGTCGAACTGCCCGGCCTTAAGCGCCTCGAGGGCGACGGCAGTGTCGCGGTAGGAGTCGAAGGTCATGGCGTCGAAGTTGAACATGCCGCGGTTGATCGGCAGGTCCTTGGCCCAGTAGTCCTTGACCCGCTCGTAACGGATCGAGCGTCCGGCCTTGACCTCGGCGACCTTGTACGGGCCGCTGCCCAGCGGGATCTCAAGGTTGCCGCGGGTGAAGTCGCGAGTCTCGTACCAATGCTTGGGCAGCACTGGCAACTGGCCCAGGATCAGTGGCAGTTCGCGGTTGTTGCTGTGCTTGAACTTGAACAAGACGCGCAGCGGGTCCTCGACGATCACCTCGGAGACATCACCGTAGTACTGGCGGTACAACGGCGCACCCTGCTGGGTGAGGGCGTTGAAGCTGAACACGACGTCTTCGGCGCGGATGGGGTGGCCGTCATGGAAGCGTGCTTCAGGTCGCAGGTAGAAGCGTACCCAGCTGTTGTCAGGGGCCTTCTCGATCTTGCCGGCGACCAGCCCGTACTCGGTGAAGGGCTCGTCCAGGCTCTGGCGCATCAGGGTGTCGTAGATGATGCTGATGTTGTCGGCCGATACGCCCTTGTTGATGAAGGGGTTGAGGCTGTCGAAACCGCCGAAGCTGGACTGGCGGAAGGTCCCGCCCTTGGGGGCATCGGGATTGACGTAGTCGAAATGCTTGAAGTCGGCGGGGTACTTGGGCGGTTCGTCGTAGAGCGTCAGGGCGTGTTGCGGGGCGGCCAGCGCGGGTAGGCTCAGGCAGGCGAGCAACAGGCTGCAGGCCAGGCGCAGGCGAGGCGTCGGCATCATTTGGCTTTCTCCGAAGTCTTGAGCCACCAGCTGTTCAGGCCCAGGGTGTAGGGCGGCGTGGTGACGAAGGCGAACCGGTTGCGGTAGGCCAGGCGATGGTTGTCCAGGTACCAGTTGGGAATCATGTAGTAGTGCCACGACAGCACCCGGTCCAGCGCGCGCGCAGCGGCGACCTGATCATCGCGGGTGCGGGCGGCCATGAGCGTGTCGAGCAGGTGATCGACCACAGGGTCCTTGATGCCCGCGTAGTTCTTGCTGCCCTTGACGGTGGCCTGGCTCGAGTGGAAGTACTGCCACTGCTCGAGGCCGGGGCTGAGTGTCTGGTTCAGGGTCATCAGGATCATGTCGAAGTCGAATTGGTCCAGCCGTTGTTTGTACTGGGCTCGGTCTACCGTGCGCAAGCGCGCGTCGATGCCGATGCTGGACAGATTTTCGACATAAGGTTGCAGGATGCGTTCCAGATTAGGGTTTACCAGCAGCAACTCCAGGCGCAACTGGCGGCCTTTGGTGTCGACCAGGCGCTGGCCGTCGAGCTTCCAGCCGGCTTCGCCGAGCAGGCCCAGGGCCGTGCGCAAGGTCTGGCGGTCGATGCCGCGCCCGTCGGTCTGGCTGACCTGGTAGGGCTCGGTGAAGAGCTTGGCGGGTAACTGTTCGCGAAACGGTGAGAGCAGCAGCCATTCCTTGCCGGTGGGCAGCCCGCTGGCGGTGAATTCACTGTTGGGGTAGTAACTGGTCGAGCGACGGTAGGCACTGCTGAACAGGGCACGGTTGGTCCACTCGAAATCGAGCATCAGCCCCAGCGCCTGGCGTACCTTCGGGTCGGCGAAGGCGTCGCGGCGGGTGTTCATGAACAGACCCTGGGTCTGGGTCGGGATCCGGTGCGGGATCTGTGCCTTGATCACATCGCCACGGCGGATCGCCGGGAAGTTGTAGCCGTTGGCCCAGTTCTTGGCCTGGTGTTCGATGTAGATGTCGAACTCGCCAGCCTTGAACGCTTCGAAGGCCACGGTCGCGTCACGATAGAACTCGAACTCCACGCGGTTGAAGTTGTACTTGCCGCGGTTGACCGGCAAATCCTTGCCCCAGTAGTTCTTCACCCGGCTGAATACCAGGCGTCGACCGGGTTGTACCTCGGTGATGCGGTACGGACCGCTGCCCAGCGGAGGCTCGAAGGTGGTGGCCTTGAAGTCTCGATCTTGCCAGTAGTGCTTGGGCAGTACTGGCATTTCGCCCAAGCGCAGGATCAGCAGCGGATTGCCGGCGCGCTTGAAGACGAAGCGGATGCGCAACGGCCCCAGGATGTCGACGCGCTGCACTTCCTGCAGGTTGGTGCGGTACAGCGGATGGCCTTCCTTGAGCAGGGTGCGGTAGGAGAACGCCACGTCGGCCGAGGTGATGGGTTGCCCGTCATGAAAACGCGCCTCGGGACGCAGGTTGAACACCACCCAACTGCGGTCTTCGCTGTACTCCACCGAGCGGGCGATCAGGCCGTAGCTTGAGGTCGGTTCGTCGCCGGAAGGGTCGTATTGGCCTGTGCCGACCATCAAGGTCTCGTTCAGCTCGTTGACGCCGTACTGCTGGAAATTCGGCGTCGAAACGGGGCTGGTGCCCTTGAAGGTGTAGGGGTTGAGCGTGTCGAAGGTACCGAATGCCATGGCCCGCAAGGTTCCGCCTTTAGGCGCCTGCGGATTGACCCAGTCGAAATGGGTGAACGTGGCCGGGTACTTGAGCGTGCCGAACTGCGCATACCCGTGGCTTTCGGTCACGGTCGCGACTGCGGGGAAGCTCAAGGCCAGGCTCAGTGACAGGAGGAGGGGTCTTATCAAGTCTGGAATCCGGTCAAGGCGGCGTTGGGCTTGGTCCGGCGTACAGTAACAGCTTGTCTGGAATGGAAAAAGGGTATGGCGGGGGCGGTTGTGGAAGCGGGCTGGCGCCGCGAAAAGACACCGCGGTGCATGGCGCCGGCTCGCCGCCCTGACAAGCCCGCGCCTACGCAGTCAGCGCGTCAGGTAGACGGTGAGGGTCTGGCCGGGCTTGAGTGCCTGGCCGCTGCGCGGGTTCCAGCGCTTGAGGTGTTTCATCTCGACGTTGAACCGTTTGGCCACCAGATAGTACGAGTCGCCCTTGCGTACCTTGTACTGGGTGGAGCGCTGCTTGGCTGCCGCGACGCGGTTGGCTGAGGCGCTCGGCGCGTTACCGCCACGCAGGGCCAGAACCTGGCCGACTTTCAGGTTGCTGCCCGACAGGCGATTCCAGCGCTGGATGTCCTTGACCGACACACGGTTGGCCTTGGCGATGGCGCCCAGGTTGTCGCCGCGCTTGACTCGGTAACTGCTGGTTGCGGCCGGTGCCTTGGCCTCGGCGAGGGCGGCCTGGAACACGGCCTTGTTCGGTTGCAGGCTGACCAGTTGCTCGGGCTTGAGGTTGGACAAGCTGCTGGTCAGCAGTTGCGCCTTGGCGGTAGGAACGAGCAGTTGCTGCGGGCCATCGACCGTCATGCGTTTCTTGAACGCGGGGTTGAGCTGGATCAGTTCGTCTTCGTCGATATTGGCGAAGGCGGCGACGCGGGTCAGGTCGAGGCGCTCGTTGATGGCGACGGCTTCGAAGTAGGGCTCGTTGGCGATGGGGCTGAGGTTGACGCCATAGGCCTGTGGTGTCAGGACCACCTGCGACAGCGCCAGCAGCTTGGGCACGTAGTCGCGGGTCTCCTGAGGCAGCGGCAGGTTCCAGTAGTCGGTGGGCAGGCCGAGGCGTTCGTTGCGTTCGATCGCCCGGCTGACAGTGCCTTCACCAGCGTTGTAGGCGGCCAGGGCCAGCAGCCAGTCGCCATTGAACATGTCGTGCAGGCGGGTCAGGTAGTCCAGCGCGGCGTTGGTGGAAGCGGTGATGTCGCGACGACCGTCGTAGAAGTTGGTCTGGCGCAGGTTGAAGTGGCGCCCGGTGGACGGGATGAATTGCCACATGCCTGCCGCGTGGGCGCGGGAGTAGGCCATCGGGTTGTAGGCGCTTTCGATGGCCGGCAGCAGCGCCAGCTCAAGAGGCATGTCGCGTTCTTCGAGGCGCTCGACGATGTAGTGCAGGTAGAGGCTGCCACGCTCGCCGGCGTTCTCGAGGAAGCTCGGGTTGCTGGCGAACCACAGGCGCTGTTGCTCGATACGCGGGTTGACGTCGATGCTGTCTTGCAGGGCGAAGCCCTGGCGCATGCGCTCCCAGACATCCTCGGGCGCTTTTTGCTCGGCCGGCTTGATCATCAGCGGCGCTGGTTTGTGCTTGATCCGGGCCTGGTAGTTGTGTGCGCGAACGCTGTCGGATTCGTCGACCTGACGGGTGCTCTGGCAGCCCACGAGGGTGGCGGCCAAAGCGAGTGCGCTGACCTGGGCCAGGCGCGTCAGGGCGGCGGAATGAGCGGTGCGGCGGCTACGGGAAGACATCGGCGGACACGGTTTTCCGGGCAAAAAATTTCGGCGATTCTAGAAACCGCATCCAGTCGGGTCAACCTTGGATGTCATCCTGCGATATATCGTGAGGTTATCAGAAGCCGTCTTTCCAAGACCTCAAGGCAGCAAAAACAGCGGGTTGGGATTCGTTTGAATGTCCCTTCCATTCGTCTGCTTTTTGTTTAACGGATGTTTCAGTTGTGCGAAGAAACGGATTGGTCAAACGCTCCAGGCCGATGGTCGAGGGCAGGGTGATGCGATTGTCGGCGCGCAGGCGGGTAACCGCTTCGAAGCGTTGGATAACATGCGGGTTATCCGGCTCCACAGCCTTGGCAAAGCGCAGGTTGCTCAGGGTGTATTCGTGGGCGCAGTAGACGGCGGTGGCCTCGGGTAGCGCGGCCAGGCGCTGCAGGGCCGGTTGCATCTGTTCGGGTGTGCCTTCGAACATTCGCCCGCAACCGGCGGCGAACAGGGTGTCGCCGCTGAACAGCAGCGGGGTCGGTGTTTTTGCACTGTAATAAGCAATATGGCCGAGGGTGTGGCCAGGTACGGCAAGCACCTCGAAGGTCACGCCCAGCGCCGTCACGGTGTCGCCGTCGTCCAGCGCCACGTCGCGGCTCGGAATGCGTTCGTTGGCCGGGCCGTAGACCTTGGCACCGGTCGCCTGCTTGAGTTGTTCCACACCGCCGACATGGTCGTTGTGGTGGTGGGTGATGAGGATGTCGGTGAGCGTCCAGTCGGTGTGTGCCTGCAGCCACTGCAGCACCGGTTTGGCGTCGCCGGGGTCGACCACCGCGCACTGGCGTTTGGCAGTATCCTGTAACAACCAGATGTAGTTGTCGGAGAAAGCGGGAAGGGCATCGATCTGTATCATGGCGCGGATCCGAATCATCTGGCGTGGGACATGAAGGCATCTTAGCTGCGATGGCGTGGCTGAAGAAACCTTCGAGGGAGAATGCAATGACCGACCAAGCCTTTGCCCAGGCCGACCCCGAGTGGGTGGAGCTGATCAGCCTGGCCCGTGACTGGTTCGCCGGGCCCATCGGGCAACTGATGCTCAAGGAGGAAGAAAAACTGCTCGAGGATGAGCTGGGCCGCTTCTTCGGCGGTTTTCTCGTGCACTATGGGCCGAGCGCCGATACACCGCCCAGCGCGCCGCAGGTGCAACGCACGGTGCGCCTCGGCGCGCCATTGCCGGGTGTGGAGATCGTCTGCGAGGAACAGGCCTGGCCGTTGTCCGAGCATGCGGCTGATGTGGTGGTGCTGCAGCATGGCCTGGATTTCAGCCTCTCGCCCCACGGTCTGTTGCGCCAGGCTGCCAGCGCGGTGCGCCCGGGCGGGCACCTGCTGATCGTTGGCATCAACCCCTGGAGCGCCTGGGGGGCGCGGCACTTTTTCGGCCGCGGGGCGCTGCGCAAGGCGCGCTGCATCTCGCCGTCGCGGGTCGGCGATTGGCTCAACCTGCTGGGCTTCGCGCTGGAGAAACGCCGCTTCGGGTGCTATCGTCCGCCGCTTTCCTCCCCGGTCTGGCAACAACGCCTGGCGGGGTGGGAGCGGATGGCCGGGGGATTGCAGACCGCGGGCGGGGGTGTTTACCTGCTGGTGGCGCGCAAGATGGTGGTTGGCCTGCGACCGCTGCCCATGGAGCGCCGGGAGCCGATGGGCAAGCTTTTGCCCCTGCCGCTGGCCAAGGTCAATCGTCGTCACAGCGAGCCCTGACCGCGCCGTCCATGGTCGATAACCTGCAAGCGAACGAAGGCGGTACATGAGCGATAGCGTCGAGATCTACACCGATGGTGCCTGCAAGGGCAACCCTGGCCTGGGCGGCTGGGGCGCCCTGATCGTCTACAAGGGCGTCGAGAAGGAGCTGTGGGGCGGCGAGCGCGACACCACCAACAACCGCATGGAGCTCATGGCTGCGATCTGCGCGCTGATGGCGCTCAAGCGCGAATGCGAAGTGGTGCTGACCACCGACTCGCAATATGTGATGAAGGGCATCACCGAGTGGATGGCCAACTGGAAAAAGCGCGGCTGGAAGACCGCTGCCAAGGAGCCGGTGAAGAATGCCGACCTCTGGCAGTTGCTCGATGAACAGGTCAACCGGCACAAGGTGACCTGGAAGTGGGTGCGCGGGCATATCGGGCATCCGGGTAACGAGCGCGCCGACATGCTGGCCAACCGCGGGGTGGATGAGCTTCGCGCCAAGCGTTGAGGCACCTGCAAAGCCAGTGGCCTGTTTGATGTATACTCGCCCCCTTTCCCAGAAGTCGCTTGGAGCCCCCGCGTGGAGCAGCAGAACACCCGACTGATCGTCCTCGATACCGAAACTACTGGTATGCCGGTCAGCGAAGGCCACCGGATCATCGAGATCGGTTGCGTCGAGGTCATTGGCCGACGCCTGACCGGGCGCAACTTCCACGTCTACCTGCAGCCAGACCGCGAGAGTGACGAGGGCGCCATTGGCGTTCACGGCATCACCGACGCGTTCCTGGTCGGCAAGCCGCGTTTCGCCGATGTGGCCGATGAGTTCTTCGAGTACATCCAGGGCGCGCAACTGGTCATCCACAACGCGGCGTTCGACGTTGGCTTCATCAACAACGAATTCGCCTTGATGGGCCGCCAGGACCGCGCCGACATCTCCCAGCACTGCACCATCCTCGACACCCTGATGATGGCGCGCTCGCGCCATCCGGGCCAGCGCAACAGCCTCGATGCGTTGTGCAAGCGCTACGGCATCGACAACTCTGGCCGTGACCTGCACGGGGCGCTGCTCGACTCGGAACTGCTTGCCGACGTCTATCTGGCGATGACCGGTGGCCAGACCAGCCTGTCGCTGGCCGGCCAGGGCGCTGAAGACAACGAAGGGCAGGGCGGCAATGGTAGCGAGATCCGCCGTATCGTCGGGCGTCAGCCGGGGCGGGTGATCATGGCCAGCGAAGAGGAGCTCGAGGCACATGCCGAGCGTCTGGCGGCGATCGCCAAGTCGGCGGGGGCACCGGCAATGTGGCAGGCACTGACCGAAACGCCAGCAGGCTGACACCGCCCATACAGTTGCCCTGAGGCTCGACTACCCTGAAATGGACACGCGTCCTTTGGAGGTAGCGGCCTGATGTACAAGGACCTGAAGTTTCCCATCCTCATTGTCCACCGTGCGATCAAGGCCGACAGCGTCGCCGGTGAGCGCATACGGGGTATCGCCGAGGAGCTCAAGCAGGATGGCTTCGCCATCCTCGCCGCCGCCGACCATGCCGAAGCGCGTCTGGTCGCCGCTACCCACCACGGCCTGGCCTGCATGCTGATCGCCGCCGAAGGCGTCGGTGACAATATCCATCTGCTGCAGAACATGGCCGAGCTGATCCACCTGGCGCGGCTGCGTGCACCGGATCTGCCGATCTTTGCCTTGGGTGAGCAGGTTACCCTCGAAAATGCCCCTGCCGAGGCGATGAGCGAGCTGAACCAGTTGCGTGGCATCCTCTACCTGTTCGAAGACACTGTGCCTTTCCTGGCCCGGCAGGTGGCGAGGGCTGCGCACAATTATCTCGACGGCCTGCTGCCTCCCTTCTTCAAGGCGTTGGTGCAGCACACTGCGCAATCGAACTATTCCTGGCACACGCCTGGCCACGGTGGTGGCGTGGCATATCGCAAGAGCCCGGTGGGTCAGGCCTTTCACCAGTTCTTCGGTGAGAACACCCTGCGCTCGGACCTCTCGGTCTCGGTGCCGGAGCTGGGGTCGTTGCTCGATCACACCGGGCCGCTGGCCGAGGCCGAGGCCAGGGCTGCGCGCAATTTTGGTGCCGATCATACGTTCTTCGTCATCAATGGCACTTCGACCGCCAACAAGATCGTCTGGCATGCCATGGTCGCGCGTGATGACCTGGTGCTGGTGGACCGCAACTGCCACAAGTCGGTGGTGCATGCGATCATCATGACCGGTGCCATCCCGTTGTACCTGTGCCCGGAGCGCAACGAACTGGGCATCATAGGGCCGATCCCGCTCAACGAGTTCAGCCGTGAGTCGATCGAGTCCAAGATCCAGGCCAATCCACTGACCCGTGGCCGCGCGCCGCGCATTCGCCTGGCGGTGGTGACCAACTCCACCTATGACGGTCTGTGCTACCACGCCGGCCAGATCAAGCAGGCCCTGGGCGCGAGTGTCGAGATACTGCATTTCGACGAGGCCTGGTTTGCCTACGCCGCGTTCCACGACTTCTTCAGTGGGCGTTATGCCATGGGCACCGCCCGCGAGGTCGACAGCCCGCTGCTGTTCAGCACGCACTCTACCCACAAGCTACTGGCTGCTTTCAGTCAGGCCTCGATGATCCATGTGAAGGATGGCGCCCTTCGCCAGCTTGATCGCGATCGCTTCAACGAGGCGTTCATGATGCATATATCGACCTCGCCTCAGTACAGCATCCTGGCATCGCTCGATGTTGCCTCGACCATGATGGAAGGCCCGGCCGGGCGATCACTGCTGCAGGAGATGTTCGACGAGGCCCTGAGCTTTCGTCGTGCGCTGGCCAACCTGCGTGCGCACATCGCGACCGATGACTGGTGGTTCAGCATCTGGCAGCCACCGACGGCCGAAGGTATCCAGCGCCTGGCCGCGCAGGACTGGCTGCTGGAGCCCGGCGCCCAGTGGCACGGTTTTGGCGAGGTGGCGCACGACTACGTGCTGCTCGATCCGCTCAAGGTGACCCTGGTGATGCCGGGGCTGACCGCCGAGGGCGTGCTCGGCGAGCATGGGATTCCAGCGGCGGTGGTGAGCAAGTTCCTCTGGGAACGTGGATTGGTGGTAGAGAAGACCGGGCTGTACAGTTTCCTGGTGCTGTTCTCCATGGGGATCACCAAGGGCAAGTGGAGCACACTGCTGACCGAGTTGCTCGAGTTCAAGCGCCACTATGATGCCAATACCGTCCTGCAGCTGTGCCTGCCCAGCGTTGTGGCCGTCGCACCGTTGCGTTATCAGGGGCTGGGCCTGCGCGATCTGTGCGAGCAATTGCACGACTGCTACCGTGCCAACGCTACGGCCAAACAGCTCAAACGCCTGTTCACACGCTTGCCGGAAGTGGCCATGAGCCCAGGGCAGGCTTACGACCGGATGGTGAAGGGGGAGGTCGAGGCGGTGCCGATCGAGCAACTGCTCGGCCGTATCTCGGCGGTGATGCTGGTGCCTTACCCGCCAGGTATTCCGTTGATCATGCCGGGCGAACGATTCACCGAGGCGACCCGTTCGATCCTCGACTACCTGGCCTTCGCTCGAGCCTTCGATAGGGGTTTTCCCGGCTTCGTTGCCGATGTCCATGGCCTGCAGCATGAAGGCGATGGGCCTTACACGGTGGATTGCGTCACGGAATGCGAATGATCTCGACGCCGCTCTGGGCCAGTTCGAAACGGTCTTCACCCAGGTAATTGACCCGGTCGCCGATGGCCAGGCGATAGGTGGTGATCGGCGCGCCAAGGGTGCTGCCGTCCGCCTGCAAGGTCGACTCCTGGAACTCATGCACCGGGTAGATGCGGCCTTCGGCGTCGCGGGCGTGGAATTGGCCGACCAGTACTGCTGCCATGTAGGTTGAAACCTCTGAAATATGGAGAAATATCTGCAGTCATAGACCAGCGAAGGGGGCGGGAAGTTTTCTTGTTACGGAAAAAAACCTCGAGGGTGAAGCAGGGTCATCTATAACTACACAGTTCCCCTTCCCCAGCAGAGGATGCAAATCGCCATGAGCCAGGTCTATTCGGTAGCGGTCGTTGTCGGCAGCTTGCGCAAGGACTCCTACAACCGCAAGGTGGCTCGCGCCCTTTCGGAGCTGGCGCCGTCCAGCCTTGCGTTGAAAATCATCGAGATCGGTGATCTGCCGTTGTACAACGAGGACGTCGAGGCCGCGGGTGTACCGGCGCCTTGGCAGCGTTTTCGCGACGAGATCCGCCGCAGCGATGCGGTGCTGTTCGTCACTCCGGAGTACAACCGCTCGGTCCCGGGGGCGTTGAAGAACGCCATCGATGTTGGCTCGCGACCTTACGGGCAGAGTGCCTGGGGCGGCAAGCCGACGGCGGTGGCCAGTGTGTCGCCGGGGGCGATCGGTGGCTTTGGTGCCAACCATGCGCTGCGCCAATCGCTGGTCTTTCTCGACATGCCCTGCATGCAGATGCCCGAAGCCTACATCGGAGGCGCGGCGACACTGTTCGACGAGGCGGGCAAGCTCAGTGACAAGACTCGGCCGTTCCTGCAGGCATTCATTGATCGGTTTGCCGCGTGGGTGAAGCTCAATAGGGCGGTGTGATAGCGCTCGCTGTCCTTTTCGCGGGCAATTCGCAGCGGCGAGCCGCTGCGAATTGCCCGCCAGTGAGTCACCGCCAGGCCATCAGACCCCCTGCGGCATCTCCCCCTTGGCCAGTCGCCGATTGATATCGGCAACCACCTCCGGCAGCTCGTTGATGGTGTCGATCAAGTAATGCGGTCGCGAGCCCTCGAACAGCGCATGGATCCGCTTGCGTTCCTCCTCCAGTCTTTCGGCACCCAGCGCCTGGTATTGCTCCCAGGTCAGCCCCAGGGCATTGCCCGAGCACACCAGCGCCACGGTCCACATCCCTGCACGACGACCTTCCAGTATGCCCGGCACGGTATCGTCCACCTTCACGCATGCGGCGACATCGTCGATGCCCAGGGCAATCACGTTGGCCAGAGCCTGGGCCGGCCATGGGCGACCATTGGGCGTTTCGTCGGTTGCCACCACGTGGTCGGCGACATAGCCATTGCGTGCTGCCAGCGCTACCACCTTGTCCATCACCACTTTCGGATAGCCCGAGCACGAGCCGATCTTCAGGCCGTCCTTGCGCAGCCCAGTGAGGGTATCCAGTGCACCGGGAATCAGTGCGGAATGCACGGCGATCTTCTCGATCTGCAGAGGCATGAAACGCTCGTAGATGGCCGTGACGTCGTTGTCGGTCGGGGTACGGCCAAACACCTTGCGGTAACGCTCGGCGATTTCCGGCACATCGCACAGGGTGCGGATATGGTCCCATTTGCCCATGCCCATCGGGCCGCGGGCCTCCTCGATGGACACCGCGACATCGAACTCGGCAAAGGCTTCGACGAAGATCTGGGTCGGGGCGAAGGAGCCGAAGTCGACCACGGTACCGGCCCAATCGAGAATGGCGGCTTGCAGTTGGGTGGGGTTGCTGTAGTTCATGTGCACGATTTCCATAAATGGGGTGGGCAAAGAGGTCAGATATCCAGCACTTCCATTTCTCGCAGCACCTGGGCCACGGCATCGACGGCGGCCTGCATGCCTGCCGAACCGACCACACCGATGCAGCCGACGCGGAAGGTTTCGACCTGGGTCAGCTTGCCTGGATAGAGAATGAAACCCTTGGCCTTGACCCGCTCGTAGAAGTCCTTGAACTGGTAGCGGGCGTCCGTGGGTGCGTGGAAGGTGACGATGATCGGCGCCTGGATGTCGGTAGGCAGGAAGCTGCGCAGGCCGATTCTGGCCATGCCGTCGAGCAGGGTCCGGCAGTTGTTGGCGTAGCGTTGGTGCCGCGCTGGCAGACCGCCTTCTTCAGCGTACTGTTGCAGTGCTTCGTGTAGTGCCGCGACCACGTGGGTAGGCGGGGTGAAGCGCCACTGGCCAGTCTTGGCCATATAGGTGTGCTGGTCGTGAAGGTCCATGGCCAGTGAGTGGGCGTTGCCTTCGGCAGCGGCCAGGGCATTTTTCTCGGCGAACACGAAGCCCATCCCAGGCACACCTTCCAGGCATTTGCCGGAGGCGGCGATCAGGGCTTCGAACGGCACCTCACGCGCATCGATGGGCAGGGCGCCGAACGAACTCATGGCATCGATGATCAAGCGTCTGCCGTGGTTTTTGACGACCTGGGCGATTTGGGCGAGCGGGTTGAGAATACCGGTGCTGGTTTCACAGTGGATCAGTGCGACGTGGGTCACGGCCGGGTCGGCGGCGAGCAGGCGGTCGACATCGGCGGCGGTGGTCGGTTGATCCTCGGCGGTTTCGAAGGTGCTGTAATTGCGGTCCAGCACCTTGCAGATCTTTGCCAGGCGCTGGCCGTACGCACCGTTGATCAAAACCAGGACCTTGCCATCACGCGGCACGAGGGTGCCGATGGCCGCTTCCACGGCGAAGGTGCCGCTGCCTTGCAGGGGCACGCAGTGGTGGCTGGCGCTTGCGTCGAGAATCGCCAGCAATTGTTCGCAGACGCTGGCGGTCAGCTGATTGAAGTCACGATCCCACGAGCCCCAGTCCACCAGCATGGCCTGGCGGGTGCGGATCGAAGTGGTCAGTGGGCCGGGGGTCAGCAGAATCGGGGCGCTGGTCATTGCGGTGCTTCCTCGCAGGCAGTGGGCTGAAACGACGGGGCTAGGTTGCAATTCGCTCAATCATCAATCAAATTGTTTGTTGTTATGCCAGCCATAAGTCAGGCCGATAAATGAACCTCTTTCAACTCCGTGCCTTCGATGCCGTCGCCCGCGAGGGCAGCTTCACCCGTGCCGCGGCGCGCCTGTTCATCAGCCAGCCGGCAGTGACCGGACACGTCAAGGCGCTCGAGGAGCATTACCAGATCACCCTGCTGCGCCGCACTGCGCGGCGTGTCGAGCTGACCGAGGAGGGCACGCGTCTGGCGGCCATTACCCGGGCCATGTTCGGGCTGGCCGAAGAGGCCCAGGCGATGCTCGAAGCGAACCGTCAGCTGCTGACCGGGCGTCTGGAGGTCGCAGCAGACGGACCGCACCGGGTCATGCCGATGCTGGCGCTGCTGCGCGCACGCTACCCTGGCATCACCGTCAACCTGCGCCTGGGCAATGCCCAGGAGACCTTGGCGGCGCTGCTGTCCGAGCACGCCGATGTGGCGGTGCTGACCGAGGTGGAACCGCGCAAGGGCCTGTATCTGCAGCGTTTGGGCGAGTCGCACCTGTGCGCTTTGTTGCCGGTCGGTCACCCGTGGGCCGCCGAGCCTGGGGAGCTGGCGCTGAGGGCTCTGGACAAGCAGGTCATGGTGCTGCGTGAGCCCAGTTCGATCACCCGGCAGACCTTCGACCGGGCCTGCGCTGCGGTCCATGTGCAACCCCGAGTGGTGTTGGAGCTGGACAGTCGCGAGGCGGTAACCGAAGCGGTGGCCGCGCAGCTTGGCATCGGGATCGTCTCTTCGGCGGAGGTAGCGCATGATCCACGGGTAGTGGCGCGCCCCATGGCGGGCGCAGGGCTGCTCAACCGGCACATGATCGGCTGCCTGGAGCGGCGTCGCCCGTTGCGCTTGATCCAGGCGTTCCTGGGGTTGGCCAGTATGTCCGAAGAGGACGGGAACAGTTCCGGCTGTGCCCCGCTGAGGTGATTGGCAAGAGTAGTCCTGGTTATCTTCCAGGAAACTCCTATGACCACCCTCAAACTCGATCACACTGACAGCTTCATCGTGGACAACCTGCCTGTCTGGCTGCATGCCGCTTCGGCCGAGCAAATCACGACCTTGCGACGCCGATTCGACGAGCACCGTGCGGTGGAAGCACGTCTTCAGGCGGCGTTCAAGGCGCTGAAGGCTCCCCAAGACTTCGCCTGTAGCCTCCTGAATACGGCAATGGAAAACACGCTGAAGGTCCGGTTGGACTTGCGCAATAGCTTATGGCGCCAGCGGTGGGACAATTACAGCCTTTTAGGTGGAGAGACGCTGGTCAATCATTTCACCTTTGAACCTGCGATGAACCACCTGATGCAGAACTTCGTATCGGGGCTTAACTTTGACCACCGCACTGGTCTGATCAAGGCCGGACCCCATGCGTCTCTGACCAGCGAAAAGCTGCTCGTGGATACCGCCCGGTTGGCACAGGTGTGTCGCCAAGTTGATGCTGGCGCGCATTACCAAACGCATCTTGAGCAGGTACTGGATGATTCGGTCACCGCATTGCTGGCCGAGGAGAAAGCCAGGCGCCTGGCGCTGGCGGCTCAGCTTGCGGTTGTGCAGGGTCGCATCGAGGCGGCCGAGCTGGCGGCGCTGGAGCCCCTCCTGGGAAGCGTGTCGACAGTGAATCCGACGCTCCCGAGTGTGAAGGTGAAGCACCTTTATCTGCTGGGTCATGCAGTATTGGGCGCCTTGCTCATAGAGCTGTCGGAGCATGCGCATGCATCGGGACCTTCCGATAGCGCGGGCATATTGCTTTTTCTGCCTCATCGACCACTGCAGCGATTTGCCGACTTGAACGGCGTCGTTACTCATCTGGTCACGATGCTCGCGACCCCGCACGAGCATGAAGCCTTGCTCGCGCTGATTGCCCTCGACAGTCGCATCGGCTTCCAGGCCATGTTGAAAAAGCGTCTGAGCGATGCGGTGCCTGACCTGGAGGTCCTCGGCAGGGTCTGTGGCAAAGCCCTGTTCGCCGAGCTCGCCGAGTTGCAGGTGAAGCAGATCAAGGATGATGCCCGGTACCTGCTGGTGCCAGTGGCGGATGTCGATGACAAGGTCAAGTGGCAACGGTTGCTGACACTGGAGTCCGTCGGCATGAACTTGCTACAGGCGGCATCGCTGTTTGTGCCAGGGCTGGGTCAGTTGTTTCTCGCGGCAACGGTGGTGCAGGTGCTTGACGAGGTCTACGAAGGCGTTGTCGACTGGTCGCGCGGTCATCAACACGAAGCCTTGGAACACATGCTTGGCGTCGCCGAACTGGTTGCTGTCAATGCGTTGGGGGCTGCGGGTGGGGCGGCGGTAGCCCGAGGTTTCCAACGTAGCGGTTTCGTGCAGGAATTGGCTCCTGTCGAGCCTCAGCCAGGCACAGGACGATTGTGGGCCCATGAGCTGGCACCTTACCGCGCCAGGAATGTGCCGCAGCACGCGCAACGTGGCCCCGATGGCCTGTACCGACATGGCGGCGAGCGTTGGTGGTTGCATCAAGGCCACCTTCACGGCGTTCGTCGTGATATCGCTGCAGCTCAATGGCGGCTGCAACGAGGCGACGGCAAGTCGGGCTTTGCTCCAGCGTTGCAATGGAACGGTGAATACGGTTGGCGCCTGGCCTGGCAGCGCCCGCAGGAATGGCAGGGCGAGTCGTCTTTGCTAGGACACTTGTGGCCGCTGGCCTCCGAATTCGATGAGCAGCGGATCAAGTCGATTTTGTCGATCGCCGATATTGACCACTCGACCTTGCGCCGCCTCGTCGCCGAGCAACGAGCGCTTCCTGCTGGGCTGCGTGACACCCTCAACCGCTTCGCCGCTGATGGAAGAATCGACCAGTTCTTTCTCGCGTTGCATCATAGCCCGCAAACTGCTGAGGTGGACTTGATGCGTTTTTGCAGCAATCGCCTCAAGCTTGAGCAAATGACGTCTCAGGCTCGTGTACAAGCCATGCTTGATGACGCTGCCATGTTGCGTGAGGAGCTCATGGCACATTTGACCGAGCAGGCGGGCGGGCGCACGGACACTGCCTTGATACAGCGTGATTTCCCCGGCTTGCCTGATGTGTATGCCGCCGATCTGCTTGATCGTGTAAGCCCCGTCCAGCAACAGCGCTTGCGAAGCAGCGGACGTTTGGACCTGGCATTGGCGGAGCGCGCGCGTCTGGCGTTGCACGAGGCGCGGATTTGCCGATTATTGCAAGGGTTGTACCTCAACAACGCCTACCAGCAAGAGCTGCCGAGCCTGGTCTTCGCGTTGCTGCGCAGGGAGCCGGCCTGGCCCCGCGAAATCAACTTCGAGGTACGCCAAGGCACTGTCGACGGACGGCTCATCACAAGCTTGTACCCGGCTGATACAGGGGGTAAGCCCAAGGTACTGGTATGGCGCGCAGGGCAGATGCACGTGTTCGAGGATGGCAGGCGTCTGCTCGTCGAAACCGAGGGCGCGGGTGGGCTGCTGGAGTGCTTGTGGCACTTTCTGCCCGAGGCAGACCGCCAGCGGCTGGGATGGACAGGCCAGGCAGCCATCGAAGCAATGCGTGCCGACCTCCGGCGCCGTCTACCGAACAGCCGGACCCAGGTGCTCGAACTGCTGAATGTGCAGCCGCCCAAGCCGACGTTCCGCCCACCGGTCCGCCTTCCGGACAGGCGTTTCGGCTATTTGATGAGTGGCCGTGGTGGGCGCGGCAGTCATGCGGCCGAACGCACGCTGGAGGATCGGGTGCGCAGCCTCTATCCAGGGTTCAGCGAAAGGCAACTAGAGAGCTATCTTCAGGTTCTCGATGAGCAGCCGGGGTCTTCCTTCACGGCCTTGCTCGCGCAGGAGCAAATCTATGCGCAACTTGACCGTGACCTGCAGAGCTGGGCCGAGGATGAAGACGGTGTAGCGACGCGTCGACAGCGACGTCAGGTGGCTGATGAAATCCGTCGCTGCTGGCGTTTTCAAGGATTGGCTGGCAGGGCGCATAGCAACGGCGACCCTGGTATGGTGCTGGTACTGTCCGGTCTGGATGCGGCCGAGCTGCCGGATCTCTCCGGGCATGAGGGGTTCAGTCACGTCAGTGAGATGACCCTGTCGCACATGCAACTGGGCGATCTTCCCACGGGCTTTCTACAGTCATTTGGCAGTTTGCTGACCCTGAATCTGGACAGTAACAGGTTGACCGTAGTCCCCCAGGCGCTTTCGACATTGCCGCATCTACGTGAACTGACGCTTTCGCGAAACGAGCTCCACATCGATGCAGCAGGCCTTGCCTTACTCGGGCAGATGCGCCAACTGCGTATGCTGGACTTGAGCGAAAACCCGCTCGGGATGTTCGGGCTGGCGCTGGATCAAATGCCGCGTCTGCGCCAGTTGGGTCTGCGTAATGTTGGCCTGACCGAGGTCCCGCGACATCTGGAACTGGGGGTATCCCTGGACTATGTCGATCTGCGCGACAACCAAATCACCGCCTTGCCGCTGAGCCTGCGCAACCGGGCTGGGCAGTGGCGGCGAAGGCTCGCGCTGGTGGGGAATCCGCTACCCGAGCAGTACCGTGACCTGTGGATCGACCCGAGCTGGACGTCTGAGAGCGAGGCCGAGAACGAGGCCGAGAGCGACGTACACGATGGCACGCGCTGGCTGGAGCGGCTCGACGATGCGTCCCGGGTCACCCGCGCCGCGCAATGGGACCGCCTGCAGGCGGAACCGGGAAGCGCCGATTTCTTTGGCTTGATTCACGCACTGGCGGACACCAGCGATTTTCGCTTGGCGCGGGCGCACCTGGAGGCCAGGGTATGGGCCATGTTCGACATGGTCGAACGGAATACGGCTGTGCGTGAACAGTTGTTTGCGCTTGCGAGCGAGCCACGCACCTGCGTGGACAGTGTGATTTCGACCTTCGGCCTGCTGGAAGTCAAGATGCTCAGTACTGCGGTCGAGAGCGGCTCAGCGGACGAGGCCGAGACGCAATTGCTGGACCTGGCACGGAGGTTCTTCCGTCTCGACCAAGTGGAAGCCTACGCCCGAGAGGACGTCAGGCAGCGCCGCGCCGGTGGGCGAGGCGTCGATGAGGTGGAGGTGAGCCTGGCCTACAGGGTAGGGTTGGCGCAAGCCCTCGACTTGCCAGGCCAACCGCGTACGATGCAGTTCGAGACCATCGCCGGGGTGAGTCGGCAAGATCTTCAGGCGGCGCAGGCCGCCGTGCTCGAGGCAGAGGCCAGTGATGCGCTGGCGGTTGACATCAGCCATAGAAGCTTTTGGCTTGATCGTTTGCAAAGATCGCACGAAGCAGCCTTCGGGTTGATACGCGAACCGTTCGTAACGCGAATGGAGGCTGTGTATGCCCGTCGTCACAGCCTCACGGATGCCGAGTACGACGCTCAGGGCAGAGCGATCGTTGCGGAGTGCGAGTCGGCAGTAGATGCCAAGGCACTCGAGCTGACCCGCCAGGCACTGGCACGTCAGACCGAGTGAGGGTCAGCAGACCCGGTCCATGAATTGTTCAGGAGCTGGCCTTTTTTCGTCATGGCCCTAAGATGGCCTGCATTGGGCAATCTGGATAGCCGATGAGCGAGAAAGATACGATTTCCATGCAATTGGTGCGCGAAGCGCTGCTGCAGACCTGCCCGCAGGGCAAGGCTGACGCAGCGCTGCTGCGGCGGGCGGGAATCGATGAACGCAGCTTCGAGCAAGCTGATGCGCGCGTTGGTGCCGATGCCTATGCGCGTCTCTGGCGCTTGTTGGCACGTCGATGCAACGACGAATTCTTCGCGATGGACCCGCGCGGTCTGCGTAGCGGCAGCCTCTCGTTCATGTGCCAGGCAAGCATGGCGCAGCCCACGCTCGGCGCAGGACTGGAGACTGCGTTGGGGTTTCTCTCGTTGATGCTCGAAGACCTGCAGCCCGGGCTGGTGCGCCAGCAGAGCCTGGCCGAGATCACCATCAACGAACCGCGCGATGAGCCCCGGCGTGCCTTTACCTATTTTACGTTCTGGATGATTGTCCATGGCGTCGCCTGCTGGCTGGCGGGCCGACGCATTCCCATCCTCGCCATTGACCTGCGTTGTGCCGAGCCGCCGTTTTGCGACGATTACCGGGTGATGTTCTCCGAGAACCTGCAGTTCGAACGCCCGCGTACACGCATGATCATCGCCGCCGATTGCCTTGACCTGCCCCTCAGGCGCACGCCCGAGGAGTTGCAGAAGTTTCTCGCCGAGGCTCCGGGCAACATCCTGGTCAAATACCGAGATCCAGACAGCCTCGCCCGACGTGTGCGTCGCATCCTGGGGAAGCTCGACCCCGGCCAGTGGCCCGACGCCGAACGTCTGGCCCGCGACCTGTGCCTGTCGTTATCGACCTTGCGCCGTCGCTTGGCAGAGGAAGGGCAGACCTACCAGGGGCTCAAGGATAGCGTACGCCGACAGCTGGCGATCGACTGGCTGAGCGAGGGCTCGCTGGCGATGAGCGATATCGCCGAACGCCTGGGGTTTGCCGACGCCAGTTCGTTCTATCGCGCGTTTCGCAAGTGGTTTGGCTGCAACCCAGGGGGGTATCGGGCCTTCGTATTGGGTGGCACGCAGGTACAAGACAAGAACTCCGGCTGAATGCCGAGTGATGCCTGTGTACGTGAAGCCGAGGCCAGCGATGAGCTGGGCGCAGGTCGCTAATCCGATCATTCGCAGCCCATGACGGGAGTTCATTCCTCCTGCCATGGCCCGGACGGTCCAGCGAGAGTGCATGACGCGATTTGCGAAAGGAGCCTCTCCCATGACATCTATCCCTCCCTTGACCGTCGGTAAGCCCAGTGTTGCCGATGCAGTCGATGACTTTATCCGCACCGGGTTGCCCGAATGGCTCAAGCGTGCCTCACCTGCCCAGATCAACCGTCTGCGCGATCGCTTCAAGAGCAGCCGGGCCAGCCAGGACAAGGTGCGTGCGGCAACGCTCGACCTGATCCCGCTGCACACCTTCGTACTTGAGCAATTCACAGCGCTGCTCGGCGACCGGTTGCCCAAGGACTGTAAGCTCTATCAGTTGCAGTGGCTGGATGTCAGGCGCGAGTTCGGCCTGGTTCCGGGAGTGCATTGGCCGTTCTATCGACCGGGTTACGTGCGACAGCCAGGGTTGTTGCGACTGATGCAGAACTTTCACGCCGACGACGCCGCACTCGAGGGCAGTGGGCTGGTGCATCCGGGGGCTGATGTTGTGTTGTCAGGTCCGGCGAACGATCTGGCACGCGACTGTCGCAAGAAAAATGTCGGCAGCCTTTACCAGGCCCAGCTAGCGCAGGTTTTCAGTGCATCGAACTGCGCGCTGCTGGCCGAGGACAAGCGCTCGAGCCTGAGCCTTGTGATGGAGATCGCAGCGCTCAAGGGAGAGATATCGGCGCTTGAGCAGATTGCTTTGCAGGATATCGTCCAAGGTGTGCCCGAGCAGCATGAGACGCTGTTGCGAGGCTATTCCGGCATGCTGACGGTGCTGGGTTGCAGTATCACTGATGGCCTGACCATCGCGCTGCGCGACGCTGCAGGTGTGAGCAAGGGTGTCATCCTGTACCTGCCCAGTGACCCGCAGCTTGCTCTGCGGCGTTATGACTCGTGGGAAGACCTGAGTGCGGCTATGGTCACCGCGCTTGAGGACAAGGCTTACCTTGAGTTCTTCAGTGGTCTGGTTGCGCTTGAACAGCGGCCGACGTTCCTGCAGACACTGGGCAAACGTCTGGCCGATGCCAGCCCGGATCTACAGATCGAAGGCAAGACAGTGCAGGGCGAGTTGTTCGCGGAGCTGGTGGCGCAGCAGGTGCAGCGGGTGAAGTCCGACGCACGGTACGTGCTGGTGCCGACCGCTGACGCGGATCATGCTGCGACCCAGTCACGCCTGCAGGCGTGGCAGTCGATCGGGCTTGGCTTGGCCAATCTGGCAGGGCTGTTCATTCCTGCGATCGGTGCGATTTTGTTTGGCCAGTTGGTGGAGCAGACGCTCTCGCAGGTGTTCGAAGGGGCTGCGGACTGGACCCGTGGTCATCAACATGAAGCCCTTGAGCATCTGCTCGGTGTGGCCGAGACCGTTGCGGTCACGGCGGCGGTGGCTGGAGGGGCTGCGGTGGTTGCACGGGGGTTCGCCCGCAGCAGCTATGTTGATGGTCTGGAGCCTGTCGACGTGCAAGGCGTTGGCACGCGTCTTTGGTCAAGCGCGCTGGATACTTATGTTACCGAGCCGCTACAGCCGCGCTTGCAGGATGACGGGCTCTATCGCACTGCCGACTCGCGCTGGCTGCGGGTTGGCAAGCGTTTCTTTGCCGTGCACCAACCGTCGGCTCAAGGTGGCTGGCGCGTGCGTCACCCGCGTCGTGTGGCTGCCTACGGTCCTGCGCTGGAAACCGTCGGCGAGCGTGGCTGGCGGCTGCGCCTGGAGCGACCGCTGGAGTGGTCGGATGAGGCTCGGATGCTGCAGAGCCTATGGCCCCTGGACCCGGCGTTGACCCGCACCGATGCCTTGGCCGTTCTCGACATGGCGGACATCGATGTCGAAGAGTTGCGTGGCTTGCTGGTGGACAGCCGTGAGGTTCCGGCCAACCTGCGCGAGACGTTGCGGCGCTTCGATGCGGACCGACAGGTATCGGCGTTCTTCAAGGCGTTGGCCGAGGACCAGCTACCTGTGGACGATGCACGTATCGAGGCGTGGTGCCTGGCGTTGCCAGGCTCGCACAAGGCGGACAGTGCCGCGCTGCGTGTTGCCTTGCTGGCGCAGGAGCCGGTGCTGCGCCGCGATCTTTTCCAGTATCTGGTGACCGAAAACCCGCCTGCAGACCCGCTGTGTGCGCTGTTGCAGCGTGACTTTCCCGGGTTGCCTGCACGGTATGCCGTGCAGGCAGCCGCCCAGGTGTCGAGCCGTCTGCGCACGATCGCCGAGGTTGAATCACGCGTACCGCTGGCGGTGGCGAACGACGCCCGGTCACTGCTGCAACTGGCTCGCTTGAACCGCGCCTGCGAGTCGCTTTACCTGGACAATGTATACAGCGACGAAGGTGCCGAACTGGTTCTGGCGCTGGCAGCACGGCTACCCGGGTGGCCGCAGACGTTGCGCCTGGTGTTGCGTGAAGGAGCCCTTGATGGACGGGTGGTCAAGGCCGTCGGACCTGTTGCCGACACTGGCTCGCAAGTCACACTGGTGCATAAGGATTGCCAGTTCCAACGCTACGACCATGGCGGTCGGAAGCAGGGTGAGCCCGCGTTGTCTATGGCACAGGCGCTGGTCGACGCACTACCGGTCGAGGTACGGACCTCACTGGGGCTTGCAGGTATGCATGCAGGTCTGCTGTTGCGTACGGCGTTGCGTGCGCAACTACCGAGCACACGCAGTGAGCGTGTAAGTCTGCTGGGCTGGACCCCGCGCCAATCCTGGTTCAACCCTGGACGGCGCATGGCTGATGGGCGTGTTGGGTATCCGCTCAGTGGACGCGGGCAGCCTGGCTCGTCCTGGCAGTCGCTACTGGACCGTCTGCGCGCGATCTATCCTGATCTTTTACCCGCGCAACTCGAGGCGCGACTGAGTCAGATGCAGCAAGCGCCTGGGTCCGTGTACCGGCGGCTGGCCGAGCTTGAACGCGATTACGAGCGACTGGAGGGGGCACTCACGCGTTGGCTCAGCGCCGGGCTTGGCGGCCGTAGCCACGCTGCCCGCGTCCAGGCTGCCGAGCGCATGCGCCAGGCCTGGCGTCTTCAGGACGGGCAGCAGACCCTGGTGATCAGTGGCGTACAACTGCAGACCTTGCCCGAGTTCGCCCACCCGACGACGTTCGCCAACGTTACCACGCTGGTGATCAGCGACACCTCGCTCAATCATGTGCCGACCGATTTCCTGCGTTGTTTCAGCGCTTTGAGGGAGCTGAACCTGAGCGGCAATCATCTGCTGGCCTTGCCACGAGGTATCGTTCACCTGGTCGAGCTGCGTCGTCTGCGACTGGCGCGTAACGACATTCGCCTTGATGAAGCAGGTGTCCAGGTGCTGACGGGCCTGCAACATCTGAGCGAGCTGGACCTGAGCCACAATCCGTTAGGAGCGTTGATCTTGCGATTCAATCACCTTCCGCAACTGCGCGAAATCAGTGTGCGCCATTGCCGATTGGGTGCCTGGCCGGACGGTTTGGAGCAGTGCGGATTTCTCGAGCGCGCCGACCTGCGCGACAACCAGATTCGTGTCGTGCCAGCGGCCATCCTCCAGATGCCGAATGTCTTCCGCCGCGGTTTCATGGTCGAAGGCAATCTTTTGTCGAGCGTTGAGCTGCGAGGGCTCTATGCTCTCGACGTGATCCAGGAGCACTTGCACCTTCCCGAGCGACTGGCCCGGCAGAATGTCGACGTGGTGCGCACCTGGTGGTTGGACAGAGGCGATGAGGCCTTGTACAACGCGCGGCTGTTCCAATGGGACACGCTGCAGGCGATGCCGGACAGCGATGGGTTCTTCCAGTTGCTGGGGTGGCTGACGCTCACGCAGGACCATGCTCAGGTGCCAGCGGTGCTGTCGACGCGCGTATGGTCGGTGCTCAATGCCATCAACGCCGACACTGACCTGCGCAACCAGCTTTACGCGCTGGCCGACGACAACCTGACCTGCCTGAATGCGGTCAGTGACCGTTTCAGTGATTTGCAGCGCTGCGCCGCGATTGCGCGTGCCGATGCCAACACCTTGCATGAGCGGGGCAGTGAGCTGATCACACTCGGTCAGGGGCTGTTTCGCCTGGACCAGTTGGACGCGTTCGCTCGTGCCGACATCCGTCGCCGGATCGAAGCCGGCGACAGTGTCGACCAGCTTGCAGTGCGCTTGTACTACCGAGTGAGCCTGAGGGAGCGCCTGAGCCTACCGTTCACTTCGCGGTTCATGGACTATGCCTCGGCGGCCGAGGTGACTGACAGCCAGCTCCAGGAAGCGCTGGTGGCGGTGAGGGCCGCGGAGTCGATCGAAGCCCTGGGTGAAAGCCTGAGCCGGCAGGCGTTCTGGCGGCGCTATATGCTTGAGCGCCATGATGCGGTCTTCGAGCGCGTCGAAACAGACCATCAGACACGATTGGCGGCGCTGCAGGCCAGGGCCGACCAGATTTCGGCCGAGAATCTGGCCCTGGAGATCGAGGCGCTGGAGAGTCGGCGGGACGTCGAGGAGCTCGAGATGATACGTGAACTGACCCGGCAAATGCTGATTGGCCGGGAGCGGGGGCTTGGCTGAACGCTCAGGGCGCTGAGGCTACAGTGGCCAAACCGATCATGCCTGATGAGCGCTTTTGCCATTGTCCACAAGCGCTGGCGGCGCGACTATCGTCGGACCTAGGGTTCAACTCCAACAACAAGAAACCAGGAGTCCGACGATGCGTGATTACGCCGAGGCCGCGAGAGCATTCGAATATGACCGGGTTGCCGCAAACGCCTTGCATGGCAACCTGCAAGCACTTAACGCCTGTGTCGAGTGCTGCGACCGGCATGTCGGCCGCAACCTGCCTGCGCTGATCTGTGAAGACCAGGAAGGTAACGGCGCGCGCTACAGTTTCGAGCAGCTGCAGGCCATGTCGGCTCGCATGGGCAATGTCCTGAAGGATCAGGGCGTGGGGCCTGGGGACCGGGTCGCCGGCCTGATGCCACGTACCGTCGAACTGCTGGTGACGATTCTCGCCACCTGGCGACTGGGGGCGGTATACCAGCCGTTGTTCACCGCGTTCGGTCCCAAGGCCATCGAGCACCGTCTGGAGCAGTCCCAGGCCCGGGTGGTGGTCACTGATCGCAACAACCGCGCCAAGCTGGACGATGTCAGCGGCTGCCCGGCGATCATCACGGTCGGTGCTGCGGCGCACGAGCTGGATTTCCAGCAGGCGTTGGAGGCGGCAAGCGATCACTGCGAGCCGGTAATGCGCAGCGGCGACGACCCCTTCCTGTTGATGTTCACGTCCGGCACCACAGGGCCGGCAAAACCACTTGAGGTCCCGCTGCGTGCGATCGTCGCCTTCCAGGGCTACATGCGCGATGCCATCGACCTGCGCCCCAACGATACCTTCTGGAACCTGGCCGATCCGGGCTGGGCCTATGGCCTGTACTACGCGGTTACCGGCCCACTGGCGCTGGGGCACGCCACCACGTTCTACGATGGTCCGTTCAGCGTCGAGAGCTGTGCACGGATCATCGACAAGCTGGGCATCAGCAACCTGGCCGGCTCGCCCACCGCCTATCGCTTGCTGATCGCAGCCGGTGAGGCGTTCTCGGCACCGATCAAGGGGCGTCTGCGGGTGGTCAGCAGCGCCGGTGAGCCGCTCAATCCCGAAGTGATCCGTTGGTTCGCCGACGCCTTGAACGTGACCATCCACGACCACTATGGCCAGACCGAGCTGGGCATGGTGCTGTGCAACCACCATGGCCTGGCGCACCCGGTACACTTGGGCTCGGCGGGCTTCGCCATCCCCGGGCATCGCATCGTGGTGCTGGACGAAGCTGGCAACGAGCTGCCTGCCGGTCAGCCGGGGATACTGGCAGTCGACCGCGAGCAGTCACCACTGTGCTGGTTCGGCGGCTATCACGGCGTCCCCACCAAGGCGTTCATCGGCAAATACTACCTTTCCGGCGACACCGTCGAGCTCAACACCGATGGCAGCATCAGCTTCGTCGGCCGCAGCGACGATGTGATCACTACCTCCGGCTACCGCGTCGGTCCGTTCGATGTGGAGAGCGCGCTGATCGAACACCCGGCGGTGATCGAGGCGGCGGTGGTGGGCAAGCCTGACCCCCAGCGTACCGAGCTGATCAAGGCTTTCGTGGTGCTGGCTGCAGGCCATAGCGCCAGCCCTGAACTGGAAGAGGCTCTGCGCCAACATGTGCGCCAGCGCCTGTACGCCCACGCTTACCCGCGTGAAATCGAATTCGTCGGCGAGCTGCCCAAGACCCCGAGCGGCAAGCTGCAACGCTTCATCCTGCGCAATCAGGAAATCGCCAAGCAACGCGCTGCGCAGGCCAACCCTGCTGGCGCCTGAAGGAAGACCTCCATGAACGTTCAACGCAAAAGTTTCATTGTCACCGGCGCCGCCTCCGGGCTGGGCGCCGCTACCGCGCAAATGCTGGTCGAGGCCGGCGCCCGTGTGATGCTGGTCGACCTCAACGCCGAGGCGGTCGAAGCCAAGGCGCGGGAGCTGGGTGACAACGCCCGCTTCGCAGTGGCCGACATCAGCAGCGAGCCGGCCGCCCAGGCAGCGGTCGAGGCGGCCGTCAGCGCCTTCGATGGCCTGCACGGGTTGGTCAATTGCGCGGGGATCGTCGGCGCCGAGAAGGTCCTGGGCAAACAGGGGCCGCATGGCCTGGCAAGCTTTGCCAAGGTGATCAATGTCAACCTGATTGGCAGCTTCAACATGCTGCGCCTGGCCGCAGCGGCCATGGCCGAAGGCCCTGCGGACGAGGGCGGTGAGCGGGGTGTGATCATCAATACCGCCTCCATCGCTGCCTATGACGGGCAGATCGGCCAGGCGGCCTATGCCGCCTCCAAGGGCGCGATTGCCAGCCTGACACTGCCGACCGCCCGTGAACTGGCGCGCTTCGGTATCCGCGTGATGACCATCGCTCCCGGCATTTTCGAGACGCCGATGATGGCCGGGATGACCCAGGAAGTGCGTGATTCGCTCGCCGCCGGGGTGCCATTCCCACCACGTCTCGGCCGCCCGCAGGAATATGCGGCGCTGGCCCGCCACATCATCGAGAACAGCATGCTCAACGGCGAGGTGATCCGCCTCGACGGTGCACTGCGCATGGCTGCCAAGTAAGGAGAAGAGCTCATGAGCCTCGTCAATGATCCGATCGTCATCGTCAGTGCCGTGCGCACGCCCATGGGTGGCCTGCAGGGCGACCTGAAAAGCCTCACTGCACCGCAGCTGGGCAGCGCAGCGATCCGCGCCGCAGTCGAGCGTGCCGGCATCGATGCCGCCAGCGTCGAGCAGGTGTTGTTCGGTTGCGTATTGCCCGCCGGGCTTGGCCAGGCGCCGGCGCGCCAGGCCGCCCTCGGGGCGGGCCTTGGCAAGCACACCACCTGTACCACCCTGAACAAGATGTGCGGCTCTGGCATGCAGGCGGCGATCATGGCCCATGACCTGTTGTTGGCCGGCAGTGCCGATGTGGTGGTGGCGGGTGGCATGGAGAGCATGACCAACGCTCCGTATCTGCTGGACAAGGCCCGCGGCGGCTATCGCATGGGGCATGGCAGGATCATCGACCACATGTTCATGGATGGCCTCGAGGATGCCTACGACAAAGGTCGCCTGATGGGCACCTTCGCTGAAGATTGCGCCCAGGCCGGGGCCTTCAGTCGCGAGGCCCAGGATAACTTCGCCATTGCCTCGCTGACCCGTGCGCAGGACGCGATCAAGAATGGCCGCTTCAGCGCCGAGATCGTGCCGGTGGAGGTCACCGAGGGCAAGGAGAAACGGCTCGTCAAGGACGACGAGCAGCCGCCCAAGGCGCGGTTGGACAAGATCCCCCAGCTCAAGCCGGCATTTCGCGAGGGCGGCACGGTGACGGCCGCCAACTCCAGCTCTATCTCCGACGGCGCCGCGGCCCTGGTACTCATGCGCCGCAGTGAAGCCGACAAGCGTGGCCTCAAGCCGCTGGCGGTGATCCACGGTCACGCAGCCTTCGCCGATACGCCTGCGCTGTTCCCGACCGCACCGATCGGCGCTATCGACAAGCTGATCAAACGTACTGGCTGGGATCTTGCTCAGGTGGACCTGTTCGAGATCAACGAAGCCTTTGCCGTCGTCACCCTGGCCGCCATGAAGCACCTGGACCTGCCCCATGACAAGGTCAACATTCATGGCGGCGCCTGTGCCCTGGGCCACCCGATTGGCGCCTCCGGTGCGCGCATCCTGGTGACGCTGCTTTCGGCGCTGCGCCAGAACAACCTGCGCCGCGGTATCGCGGCCATCTGCATCGGCGGCGGCGAAGCCACGGCGATCGCGGTCGAATGCCTGTACTGAGGTGAACCATGCTGGTAACTGACGAGCAACAACAGATCGCCGATGCGGTAAAGGACTTTGCCCAGGAGCGCCTCAAGCCGTTCGCCGAACAGTGGGACAAGGAGCATCGCTTCCCGCGTGAAGCCATCGACGAGATGGCCGGGCTTGGCCTGTTCGGGATGCTGGTGCCGGAGCAGTATGGTGGCAGCGATACCGGTTATGTCGCCTACGCCATGGCCCTGGAAGAAATCGCCGCCGGCGACGGCGCCTGTTCGACCATCATGAGCGTGCATAACTCGGTGGGCTGCGTGCCGATCCTGAAGTTCGGAACCGAGCAGCAGAAACAGCGTTACCTGGTGCCGCTGGCCAGCGGTGCGATGATCGGCGCCTTCGCCCTCACCGAGCCTCAGGCGGGCTCCGACGCCAGCAGCCTGAAAACGCGTGCGCGTCTGGATGGCGATCACTACGTGCTAAACGGCAGCAAGCAGTTCATCACTTCCGGTCAGAACGCCGGCGTGGTGATCGTCTTCGCTGTCACCGATCCTGAAGCGGGCAAGCGTGGGATCAGTGCGTTCATCGTGCCCACCGACTCGCCGGGCTATCAGGTGGTGCGGGTTGAAGAAAAGCTTGGGCAGCACGCCTCCGACACCTGCCAGATCGTTTTCGATGACGTGCGGGTGCCGGTGGACAATCGCCTGGGCGAAGAGGGGCAGGGCTACAAGATCGCTCTGGCCAACCTCGAGGGCGGACGTATCGGCATCGCTTCGCAGGCCGTCGGCATGGCCCGTGCGGCGTTCGAGGTCGCGCGCGACTACGCCAAGGAGCGCCAGAGCTTCGGCAAGGCGCTGGTCGAGCACCAGGCCGTGGCTTTCCGTCTGGCCGACATGGCCACGCGCATCGCCGTGGCCAGGCAGATGGTGCTGCATGCCGCCGCTCTGCGCGATGCCGGGCGCCCGGCGCTGGTGGAAGCGTCGATGGCCAAGCTTTTCGCCTCGGAAATGGCCGAAAAGGTCTGTTCGGATGCCTTGCAGACGCTCGGCGGATATGGCTATCTGAAGGACTTCCCGCTGGAGCGCATCTATCGCGATGTGCGGGTTTGCCAGATCTACGAAGGCACCAGTGACATTCAGCGCATGGTCATTGCGCGCAATCTTTGAAGGAGCAGCTTGCATGGCATTCGAAACAATCCTGCTGGACATCCACGGCAAGGTCGGCCTGATCACCCTCAACCGTCCCCAGGCGCTCAATGCCCTGAACGCGCAGATCGTGGCCGAGATCAATCAGGCCCTGGACCAGCTCGAGCGTGATCCGAACATCGGTTGCGTGGTCCTGACTGGCTCTGCCAAGGCCTTCGCCGCAGGTGCCGACATCAAGGAGATGGCCGAGCTCAAGTATCCGCAGATCTACGTTGACGACCTGTTCAGCGACGCCGACCGCATCGCCAATCGGCGCAAACCGATCATCGCCGCGGTGTCGGGGTTCGCCCTGGGCGGCGGCTGCGAACTGGCGATGATGTGCGACTTCATTCTCGCCGCTGACAACGCCAGGTTCGGCCAGCCGGAAATCAACCTCGGCGTGCTGCCGGGTATGGGCGGCACCCAGCGCCTGACCCGCGCCGTGGGCAAGGCCAAGGCCATGGAACTGTGCCTGACTGGCCGCCTGATGGGCGCAGAGGAGGCCGAGCGGGCAGGGCTGGTGGCGCGCGTGGTGCCCCAGGCCGAGCTGCTGGAAGAGGCGCTGAAGGTGGCGGCGACCATCGCCAGCAAGTCGATTCCGGTGAGCATGATGGTCAAGGAAAGCGTCAATCGTGCTTTCGAGGTGAGCCTGAGCGAGGGTGTGCGTTTCGAACGTCGCGTGTTCCACGCGGCGTTTTCCACGGAAGATCAGAAGGAAGGCATGGCAGCGTTCATCGCCAAGCGCGAGGCGCAGTTCAAGGACCGTTGAGGTTGAGGGGCAGCGCCAGGGCGCTGCCCCGCTGTTTCAGTTCGTGAGAACGTACTGCTTTGCGTCGTTCAACGAGACCGAGCTACGTTATTGGGCCTGCGCCGCTCTCCGTGCCGGTGTCCATCACCGGTTACGATCCCGGGGCAATCCGTCCGATACGGCAGATTCCTCTGTCATTTCTGTTGCCCCACGGGGCCGGGCACCTTAGACTGCCGCCCCCTGTAAAAGAGTGCCGATTGGCGCTTGAAGAATTCCGCTGCCTGCGAGCCATCGCCGGCGGCACCCGAATCGCCCAAATGCACATTTTTTCATAGAGAAATCGATGACCAAGGAACAGTTGCTGGCCATGTCGGCCGATGACTACATGAATGCCGATCAGCTCGGGTTCTTCACCGCGCTGCTGCAAGCGATGAAAGTCGAGACCCATGAGCGCATCGAGCTGAGCCGCGCCACCATCGAAAGCCTGGATACGCCCTCTGACCCGGCCGATGTGGCTTCGGTCGAGGAAGAGCGTCATTGGCTGGTCAACGCCATCGAGCGCGACCAGCGCCTGCTGCCGCAGCTGGAGATGGCCCTGGGCCGTATCGCTGACGAGAGCTTTGGCTGGTGCGACGACAGCGGCGAGCCGATCGGTCTGCAACGCTTGCTGATCAGCCCGACCACCAAATACTGCATCGAAGCCCAGGAGCGTCACGAGCAGCTCGACCGCCATCAGCGGCAGATCTGACCGGACACACTCGGCGCAAGGCCCTGCGGAGCAATCCGTGGGGCCTTTCGCGTTTCCGCAGGAGCAGAAAGCATTTCGATTTGTTGCGATTGATGCAATACAGCTCTACCGGCAAGCGCTTTTTCCCGGCCTTGGCGGGTCGTATCCTATCCATGTAGTTAGCTTGCTAATTAAGTGGAGAGGGTCATGCAATCCCGGGTCAATGTGGCAGTGATGATAGGCTCTGGTGTACCTGCGATGCTGCAGGCACAGGGACAGCGGGCATGCTGGGTAGTGTTGGTCGATGGCGAGCGTCGCGGTACTGCCTTCGCCAGCCGGGCTGAAGCGCTGGAGTGTCAGGCTGCCTGGCTGCAGCAACTGGCGAAGGGATATGCGGCTTAGATATCCAGGCTTAGCGCCAGCTCGCAGGCTGCCAGGTGGCTGCGGCGAAAGCCCATGACTCGGCCAGTGGCACGCTCGGTGATGTGGAAGAACGCGACGCCGGCGGGAATGACCACGAAACGCGCGATGTTGCGCACAGGTCGGATGTAAGAAATGTTCGAGACCTCTCGACGGATTTCGGTGTTTTCGTGCATATTCTTTCCCCTGTAAATGCATGGATGAATACCGGACCCATTCTGCCGAGGGGCCTGGCTCTATCTATTGCATCTTTTCTGGCGGCATTGTTGTCAGACAATATTGTTCCCCCTGTGGGATCTATGCTGAGCGTTCTCTTGGGGTTTTGGCTGGCGTGCGAGGGTAAAAGATCCTGCCTGCCGTATCGACGAGCCCCGCAGACGTTTCACGCATCATGTCACTAACCTTTCAGACTTCGCTTTGAAATGGCCGCCGCGTCACGCTTTCACGACTTCGTGTGGCGGCGGGAAACAACCGGTTCGAGGATCACTTCATTGGCAGTCAGTACTCTGGATACCCACGCCCTGTTCGCCCTGGGCGATTTGCGGGCCAAGTTGGTTAAGCTTTTTCAGGGCCGTTTCATCTACGTCACCGAGCAGAACCCCGATGGCCTGTACATGGCCGAGATCGATACCGACAACGCGATGGTCGTCGATGACAAGCAACGTCTGGAACTGAAGGTCGGGGATCACTTCCGGGCCGCGGTCCTGCCGAGCCGCGAGGGTGGCAAGCTCGAGCTGCGCTTTCGCGACATCAAGTTCAACGTCTATGGCGTGGGTGACTATGCGTTCGTCTCGGTACCCGAGGGCGATGGCATTGTCTTCCGTGACGGGCAGGGCGTGATGCTCGTGTTCGCTGCCCAGTCCCAGGTGGCGGAAGGCCTGGGCAAACTGCTCAAGGCGGTGACCGGCAAGGTCGCCAAATGGCGCAAGGGCGAGCTGACCACCTTCAAGGCCAGTGAATGAGTGGCGACGATGAGCTGCCTGCGGGGCGCGCCGAGTTTCACCAGCGCCACAAGGCGCAAGCAATCCTGGACGC